>JAGOKS010000029.1 GCA_017994425.1 Bacteroidales bacterium
ATAATGTAATTTTGCACCGTTTTCTATATGTTCTTTGACACCGATGGCTCACATTTTTTTTCACCGATAAGGGGTGGGGTCAATTTGCTCCGGAATCGGGGGGTCAATTTAACCGGAATAATCAATTATAAAAAAATATGGAATCTGTTTATTATTTTAGGAATAAAAAAACTGTCTGTTTTTAACAGACAGTAAATTTCTAACTTAAAATATGATTTTAATTATTAACCCATATAACTTATTTTAGGTAATTTAACAGTAAATGTAGACCCTACATCTTCCTTACTAGTAACACTTACCGTTCCATTATAAACATCTTCCACGATTTTTTTCATGATAGTCAAACCTAAACCACTACCGCTGATTCCCTTTGTTTTTTCATTTTTAATACGAATAAAATCTTGAAACAACTTAGATATATCATCTTCACTCATTCCAATACCGGTATCAGATACGGATATGGTTATAGAATGTTCATCCTCTCTAATGACACAATTAACATCTCCATTATCTTTATTATATTTAACTGCATTAGAAACAAGATTATTAAAAATAATTTCAATTTCTTGTTGATCGGCTATGTAAAAAATTTCATTGGGATCAGTATCAATATTTATTTTTAAATTTTTTTGTATTGCCATGGGGCTCATAGTATCTTTAGATACTTTCATTAATGCCACCAAATTTACCTTTTTAACATCTCTTGCTTTCTTTCCAGATTCAAGACGCGTTAAATCAAGCATATCCATAATTAATGTCCTCATCCCTTTGATTCTTTCCAATGAGCGTTGTATCATCAATTCATAATCATCCAAATTATTACCTACTTGACGATCTTCCATAATACGCAAATATCCTTCTATTGCATTTATAGGAGATTTAAGTTCATGGGAAAGTACTGATAAGAACTGAAATCGTATTTGTTTACCAACAGTATTCAATTGTTTTGTCATTCTACGAAGGTATAAATTTTTGGTTATCCCTTCAATGGATGCTTTTAACTCTTGTGGAGTAAACGGCTTAGGAACAAAGTTATATGCGCCGTTATTTGTTGCTTTTATGGCTAAATCAAGTGATGCGTAGGAAGTGATCATCATTACATTACAATCATACTGTTTTTTATTGATATATTCTAATACTTCAATACCATCCATACCTGGAAGTTTATTATCAAGTAATACAATATCGATTGCATTCTTTTCAATGATATCGATTGCATCTTCACCGGAACCAGCGTCGATAATATTAAAACCGAATTCTTCTTCTAGGAAAGGAAAGTCTACACAAAAATCAGTTAATATTCTTCGAATTCCGGAACGAATACCGGGCTCATCATCAACGATTAATAAATTCAATGTAGCCATAAAATATAATATTAAGGAGTTAACAATCGAGTTATTTCCATTTGAAGTTGTTCAGGTCTCAATCCTTTTTCAAGGTACAAATCTGCTTTTATCCAACTTCGTTCTTCGGCAGTATCAACACCGAAAATCATACCTGTATCTGCAGTAACTGCTGTAACAATAATTACGGGCACTTTCGGATATTTTTTTTTCATTTTATAGCTAAGTATGAAACCACTATCTTGATTTTCCATCATTAAGTCAAAAATTGCTATATCAGGTTTTGTTGTTTCCAACACTGCTTCGGCTTCTTTTTGAGATTCTACTGCAATAACATTCATTCCAAAACCTTTAAGTTGAAAGGTAAGTTGTGTAATTATATCCACATCATCATCAGCTATTAACACTGTTTTATTTTTTAATATGTCCATATTTTTTTTATATTTTTTTATATTTTTTTTCTAGGAATTTTAATTTTAAAAGTAGTCCCTGTCGGACCTTTTGATTTATCTGCATTCGTTTCAATATGTATTTGCCCTCGGTGCATTTTCACAATGCCATATATTAAAGGAAGTCCTAATCCTGTTCCTTTTCCTATAGGTTTGGTTGTAAAAAAAGGTGTATAAATTTTATCCATATTTTCTTTTGGAATACCACATCCTGTATCGGAAATAACAAATTCAACATCGGTTTCATTACCATCCAATGCAATGTTTAATTCTCCACCTTGTTCTCCCATAGCTTCGACGGCATTTTTTTCCAAATTCGTAATAACTTGCAACCATTGATCGGCGTCAATTTCCATCATTTTATCAATCAAATTTGATTTGAAAGTAATTTTTACTTTATCCGAAGCAATGATGGAATCAATACTATTTTTTACAAATTCTTCTATATTTACAAATTTATAGCGTACTTGATTCTTACGTGCAAAATTAAGCAATCCACCAACAATGCTTTTACATCTATTTGCCTGTTCAGCAATAAGTTTTAAATCATTTCGAACTGTTTCGTCTTTGATTTCGTCTAGTAATATATTGCTATACATAGTAATAACTCCTAAAGGATTGTTAAGTTCATGAGCAATCCCTGCAGAAAGTTGCCCCATATTAGCTAATTTTTCTGTTTGCATCAAAGTTTGCTGAGCTGAAACCAATTTATCGTTGGAAATATTCAATTCATTAATTGATTTATGGAGTTTCTCAATGGTAAATGGTAGACACATTTCACTTTCTGCAAGACCTTCAATAATTGCCACAGCATGATCTACACATGTATTATAACCACAAGCGCCACAATTCAAATGATCTTTTATTGTTAATTTCCCCATATCAACCAATACCTTTTGAATCTCTTCTTCAGAAGGTAATGGAATACGTCTATCAGCGGAAGAAAACTGTTGTGAAAGATCTAAGGTTGAATAAGTATTCATATCGGCTTCCCACTGTTTTAAATCCATATTTTTAACCTTTTCCTTAACAAATCTTTTGACATTCAATGTTTTTTGAAACTGATGTTTATCTTTACTCATACCTGGACCTAAAATACATCCTTCACAACACAGTAATTCTAAATGCAAATCACTGTCAAGATTATCTTTAAATTCTTTAATGGCTTCTTTGAAATTATCATGACCTGAAGTAACAATGATATTTTCAACTTTTAAATCATCAGCTCTGCCAACCGCATGTAATTTTCCTCTATGAATCGGGAAAAGAGAAGATTTATTTCCAATAGGTCCATCAAAATCAGATTTTTTGAACTCATCTGCTTTAAGGTTAAATTGTTTAAAAAGGTTCCTCAATTCCTTAAATGTAAGCACAATATCCACTTCTGAAGATTCTGCTTTTTTTGCAATACATGGACCTATGAAAACTGTTTGAACATCTTCTCCATATATTTTTTTTGCAACTCTTACGGTTGCTACCATAGGAGAAACCAAAGGGGCTAATACATCCACTAATTCCGGATAATAATGCCTTACATAAAAGCCTATTGCCGGACAATCAGTTGAAATAGATCGAGGAGTTTTCTTATTGCTATATATTTTATTATATTCATGAGCAACAAGGTCGGCTCCAAAAGAGACATCCATCACATAATCAAAGCCTAATTGCTTAATCATATTGATAAGCATTTTATAATCAATTATTTCTGTGAATTCTGCCGCAAAACTTGGAGCCAAGAAAGCTACTTTTATGCCCGAACTATTTAATAGTTCCTTTGTCTCAAGTGTATGATCAACATATTTTTTTGCACTTTGACTGCACACTCTGGTACAATTGCCACAACCTATACAACGGGAAGAGATTACTTCTGCTTGTCCGTTGATAATTTTAATGGCTTTTACCGGACATTCACGCACACAGGTATAACAAACCCTGCAGCGATCTTTCAAAGTATAAACAAGTCCGTCTTTTAATTTATGCACCATCTCACTAAAACAATAGATTATAATAATACATCTCTTTTAATATAACATGTATGTAAGAGTTCATGGCTCTTATGACTAAGCGGATGTTCAAAATAGTTATCATATAACTCAATAATTTCAGGATTTTTATGAGAAACTTTAATAGTTTCACGATCGTCGATATCATATAATGATTTCATTCGAGCTTCAATCACTGAACGATCCACCCCAATTCTTTGTCCACCACCGGCAATACAACCTCCAGGGCAAGTCATGACTTCAATAAAGTGAATATCTTTTCTTCCATTTCTAATTTCATCAATTAGCAATGCTGCATTTGCAAGACCACTAACAACAGCTATACCTATTTCTAAATTATTAATTTTTATTTTGGTTTCTTTTCTACCTTGGAACCCTCGTACGGCATTAATTTTAAAATTGGTAAGCTCGTCTCCTGTCAATGATTTGTAAGCTGTTCGTAATGCTGCTTCCATTACACCACCGGTAGCCCCGAAGATTTTTCCTGCAGAACTACGTACTCCCATTGGAGAATCAGTAATTTCAGGAATAATGGATTTCATGTCTATTCCATTCAAACGAATTAATTCTATCAATTCACGAGTAGTAATGGCAATATCCACATCTTTGTAACCATTTCTTCCCATGGTATCGCGTTGCATTTCAAACTTTTTAGCAGTACATGGCATAATAGAAACTGAAATTATTTCTTCAGGTTTTAAATTAGAAATCTCAGCAAAATAGCTTTTAATAACAGCACCTGTCATTTGTTGAGGAGATTTACAGGTCGATAAATTATCAAGAAAATCGGGCGCAAACTCTTCTGCATATTTTACCCAAGCCGGACAACAACTGGTAAACATCGGTAATATTTTACCTTTTGTAATCCTATCGATTAATTCAGCAGCTTCTTCCATAATGGTAAGGTCGGCACCAAAAGTAGTATCAAACACATATTTAAATCCCATTTTACGAAGTGCTGCATTAAGTAATCCATTAATATCGGTGCCTGGAGGCATTCCAAACTCTTCGGCAAGTGAAACTGAAATAGAAGGAGCATATTGTACTACCAATGTTTTATTTTTTTGTTGTAAAGCATCCTGTACCAAATGAGTTTGATTTTTTTCTGTCAAAGCTCCCGTAGGACAAACCATTATACACTGTCCACAATTAACACAACTGGATGTATTTAATCCTTTCTGCATGGTTGTGCCGATTACAGTTTTACTTCCTCTATTTACATACTCTATAGCAGAAACACCCATAGTTTCTTCACAAATACGTACACATCGACCGCATAAAATACATTTTTCAGGATCTCGAACAATACTTGTGCCTGCATGGTCAAGTTTAAAACTATTCTTCTTGCCATTAATTCTTCTTTCAATAACATGATATTCCTTAGCAAGACTTTGCAATTCACAATTGTTATTTCTTATACAATATAAACAATCGTCAGGATGGTTAGAAAGTAAGAGCTCTATTATGGTTTTGCGTGATTCTATTACTCTGGGAGAATTTGTTAGGATTTTCATACCATCAGCAACGGGGTATGAGCAGGAGCTAACTAGTTTTGGGCTTCCTACTATTTCAACTACACAAAGTCTACATGCTCCGGAAGGAATAAAATCATTCATATGACATAGTGTTGGCACTCTAATGGCGTTTCTTTTTAAGACCGTCAATATGGTTTCTCCCTCAAATGCCTCTATTTTTTTTCCGTTTACTTCTATTTGAATACTCATATCTATTTTTTATTATATCATTTCAATTGCACTAAAATTACATGTTTCTTTACAGGTTCCACAACCAATACATTTCTCATCAATAATAAAGTGAGGAGATTTTTTGGTGCCGATGATGGCATTGGTAGGGCATTTTTTTGAACAAAGCGTACATCCGGTACATGCATCTGTCAGTATTCTAAACTTACGCAGTTCAGTACATGTATGAGTTGCACATTTACGTTCAAAAATATGTTCTTCATACTCTTCTCTAAACCATTTCAAAGTACTTAATATCGGATTCGGTGCCGATTGTCCTAAGGCACATAAGGAAGTATCTTTTATAACTGTTGCCAATTTTTCCAATTGCATAATCCCCTTCATACGTTCAAGGGCAGCTTTTTCGCCACCAATAGGTTTAGATGTTATACTTTCTAAAATTTCTAACATACGACGTGTTCCTTCACGGCATGGGATACATTTACCGCAACTTTCACGTTGAATAAAATCCATGAAAAATTTTGCAACGTCAACCATACAATTATCTTCATCCATTACAACCAAACCTCCAGAACCCATCATGGCACCTACTTTTATAAGTGATTCATATTCTATTGGAATATCTAGGTTTTGCTCAGTAATACATCCGCCCGAAGGACCTCCTATTTGTACAGCTTTAAATTTCTTATTATTTTTTATACCTCCGGCAATATCAAATATAATGCTTCGAATCGTAGTTCCCATAGGTATTTCTATTAATCCGGTTAATTTAATTTTACCTGATAGCGCAAATACTTTCGTACCTTTAGAAGTTGCTGTTCCTACTGAGCTAAACCAATCTGCTCCGTTACAAATAATTTCTGCAACATTGGCAAAGGTTTCGACATTATTAATAACGGTAGGTTTTTCAAACAAACCACTAACAGCAGGAAAAGGAGGACGAGGTCTCGGCATACCACGGTAGCCTTCAATACTATTGATTAAAGCAGTTTCTTCACCACATACAAAAGCACCGGCTCCCATCTTAATTTTTAGTTCAAAGCTAAATTTTGAATCTAAAATATTCTTTCCCAATAAACCATATTTTCTAGCTTGTTCCATAGCTACTTTCAAACGTGCAATTGCCAATGGATATTCAGCTCTAATATAGATATAACCTACAGATGCACCAATTGCATAAGCAGCAATAGCCATACCTTCAATCAAACGATGCGGATCACCTTCTATAGCGGCACGATCCATAAATGCACCCGGATCACCTTCATCGGCATTGCAAATGAGATATTTTTGATTATTTTGTTGCTGAAGTGCTATTTTCCATTTTTTTCCTGTCGGGAAACCTCCACCTCCTCTGCCTCGTAGTCCACTTTTTTCAATAATATCACATATATCAGCACTGCTATGCTTAGTTAATGTGTTATATAAACCCACATAACCACCAAAAGCTATATATTCATCAATACTTTCAGGATTGATAAGTCCACAATTTTTTAATACGATTCTCTTTTGTTTTTCAAAAAAAGGCAACTTGAAAAAATCAGGAATAGCAGCATATTTATCAGCTTTCCCAATTTGTATTTGGCCTAAGACATCTTCCTTTGAAAATTTAGATGAAAAAGCTTGATCAAGTATATTATTGACATTTTTACAGCTTACTTTTTGAAAAGATATTCTGTTTTTCCCCGGTAATTGAACATCGACAATAGGTTCTACTGCACAAAGCCCTATACAACCTACTTCCATTACATCAGCATCAATTTTTTTGTTTTTTAAATAATCCTTTATTGCTATTATGGTTTCTGCTGCACCTGCTCCTAATCCACAAGTACCTGCACCTACATAAATAATAGGTTTATTTATTTTTTCTCTTTTTATATATTCAAGTTGATTTTCTATTTCAACATTTTTATTGCCTTTTATAAGGTCAACAAATATTTTTTTTCTTTTATCTGCATTAAGAGTATCCATGTTATTCTTCTTTATTTCGATAAGATTCAATAATTTCTTTAATACTTTCTACGGTTACTTTAGCATGGAAAGTCCCATTTACATTAATAACGGGAGCTAATCCACACGCTCCTATACATGCTACAATTTCTATGCTGAATAAACCGTCTCTAGTTGTTTGACCTGCTTTTATTTTCAGAGTTTTTTCTAACTCTTGCAAAACAGTTAAAGATCCTAAAACATGACATGCAGTACCTCTACATATCATGATATGATATTTCCCAGTCGGCTCAAAACGAAATTGATTATAAAAGGTCGCAATCCCATAAATTTTACTGGTAGGAATTTTTAATTTCTTCCCTGTTTTTACAATGGCTTCCTCTGATAGAAATCCTTCATTTTCTTGTATTTCTTGAAGAAGTGAAATCAAAGCATCCCTTTTGCTATTGTCATATTTTTCTAATATGTTCTCTATTGATTTTCTCATATTGTATGATAGTGATTTTTTATATTGTTAAATTATTTTATGTTCAAATATAAACTAATAAATCCCCACGATTTACATCCGGGGAACCCATATTAGTTATGGATTTAAAAAATATTTAACCATCCTCATAATAAGTAAATTTGAATGAGAATGATTAAATGTAAGTAAAATATTAAATATTTAATATCCTTTGGATTTCTGAAATGATTTTTTTCCCATCAACAGGTTTTCTAACAAAACCATGTACCGGAAACCATATTGATTGTCCTTGTTCTGATAAATAGTCAACACCGGCTTTCCCTGTATTTATATCTTTAACCAATATTACATGCAAATCTTTAAAACCCGGATTTTTACGGAATTCATGTGCCATTGCTTGAACGTCTGGTTTAGTAGTTGTTAAAATATCAATAGATGTTTGCATTAAAATTGGTAACATTCTTAATTCAGGATCATCAGTTATTTCTTTTGCTAACTCAAATCCTTCGTATTGAGTTGTCATCATTACATCAAGAATAGCAAGGTCAGGTTTTTCTTCCTTAATCTTTTTCATACCTTCTATTTTGTTACTTGCAGAAATAACATTGCAGCCCTCTTTCTTTAAAATTGTTTCTACAATTGTCACAACATCAATGTCATCATCAATTATTAAAATTTTCTTTGTTTTCATCATATCTTTATTTTTTTTTGCTATATATTAAGACATTAAATCAATTATTAACTGTATTTATTTTCTCTGCAAAATTAGTATTTATTTTAATATAAACACAATTATTTTCCCATAATTGAATATTTTTTTTCTTCTTTTTAAATTGCTTTAAATTAATTGCTAATATACTTATATACTAGTATTTAAAATTATTTTTATTAGTTTAAATCTTGTTTATTTGATTTATTTAAAAAATATTACTTTTAATAATAATTAAATTATCTCCTATGTGGAAAATATTTTAAAAACAAATAAAATTTAAAATTACTTTAAATAAAAAGTTTACTTTTGCATTTATTTTACAATTAATATTTTATTAACTTAAAAAAATTAGACATGAAAATTATTCAAGAATTCAAAACATTTGCAATCAAAGGGAATATGATTGACATGGCAGTCGGTATCATAATTGGTGGCGCTTTTGGTAAAATCATTACATCTTTAGTCAACGATATTATCATGCCTCCGATTGGTTTACTAGTAGGGGGTGTTAATTTTACAGATTTATCAATTAAATTAAAAGAAGCTGTTGGGGAAACACCTGCAGTTACTTGGAATTATGGCAATTTTGTTCAAGTAAGCATTGACTTTTTAATAGTTGCTTTTGCTATTTTTATGGTTATTAAAGTAATGAATGCTGCTAAACGCAAAAAAGAAGAAGCACCTGCTGCTCCTCCTGCTCCTACAAAAGAAGAAATCTTATTAACGGAAATTCGTGATTTATTAAAAGAAAAGAAATAATCAGATGTATATACTTTTACATGTATCCTTTCTTTTTTAATAATATAATTATTTATTTAAATTATTGTTTTTATTTAAAATTAAAAAAATCCTGAAACTTGTATTTGTTTCAGGATTTTTTTTTACTGTTTTTGTGAATAATGTAAAAAAGAAAATAACATAATTAATTACTTTTTACTCATTTTCTTTTTATTGTTACAGAACCTTTACGAATAAATTCTCTTTCTTTATAAATGAATTTATAAATATATAAATAAATACCATCAGGTAATTGTTGCCCATCCCATTCGTTATGATAATTTTTGTTTTCGTACAACACTTTTCCCGTTATACTATACACATATAAATGACCTTCCGTTACATCCTCCGGATTCTCAATAACAAAGAAATCATTTTTATTATCTCCGTTTGGAGAAAAAATATTTGGAATATTAAAACGTGGCTGTATAATTTCTTCTGTTTGACTTTCAGATAATTCGCTTGGAAAAGAAGCATCATTTATTTTGGGAGCATCTATAGTTTGTCCTTTATCCAGAGAAGGATTGATTGGTTGATTAGAATGTTCTTCCGTTTGCTTTTGAGATTGATTTAGGCTTGAAGATGGGATTTTTTCCATACTTTCTTTTTGTAATGCATAGTTAACATTTTCTTGAGGTTCAACTATTGAAATTTGCTCTTTAGTAGTAAGGGTATTCTCATTATTTTCAGGGATAGCTTTTGTAGCTTTTGAAATGGGTAAGGGAATTTCCTTTTCGTCTTTTGTGAGTGTAATTACATTTATATCATCAACAATTTGCGCAGGTTCTACAATGGCTTGGATCACAGTTTCTTTTATAACTTCTTGATTTTTTGTAGTGAAATACACAGTAGCACTTATACCACCGACAACAACAACACCTAGACCTATTTTACCTATAGTAGATTGTATTATCTGCATAATTACAGAAGAAGCATCTGTCGTTGGAGGTACATGATGGGGTATTTTATCCAGATTATTGGACAAGTTTGACCAACATTGAGGCGAAGGCGTTTCGCTGTAATTTTCAAAAATATCGTGCATGTGTTTTTCAAAATCTGTTTTCATGTTTTTTTCTTATTTATTGTCCTCCAGATGAATCTGTAACCATTTTTTAGCTTTAGCATATTGCGATTTAGATGTACTCTCCGATATTTGCAGTAATTTAGCTATTTCAATATGTTTATATCCTTCTATAGCATACAAGTTAAATATTTGTTTATATCCTTCAGGCATCATCTGTATTTTTTTTATTATTTCTTTTGCTTCTAGTTTTTGATATATTTCGGTATTACCATTACTCAAATTTTCAATATTTTCTATTTCTACATCTAATAAATGTTTTCTATTTGTCCTATAATGATCTATTGCCGTATTTATAATAATTCTTTTCATCCATCCCTCAAAAGAGCCTTGATATTTATACATTGAAAGTGCTTCGAAAATCGATGTAAAACCTGTTATTAATATATCCTCGGCTTCTTCTCTTGTTTGAGTATAACGTAAACATATAGTGAAAAACAAAGCATTGTATTGTGTATATAATTGCTTTTGTGCTTTTCTGTTTCCTGCTATACATTCTTCAATTAATTTTTTTTCCGAAAACATCTTCGTTTTTGATATAAGTCGTTAAAAAGATAAAAATAGTTGCTTTAAAAATAAAAAATAATAAATTATACTTCTGAAATTAAAGAAGTGGATTTCAAAATCCTACTCTCCTATTATTTTGATTAGTACTCGTTTTTTTCTATTCCCGTCAAATTCGAAATAAAAAATTTGTTCCCAAGGACCGAAATCAAGTTGTCCTTTAGTAATGGCTACCACTACTTCACGGCCCATAATGCTGCGTTTGAGATGTGCATCGGCATTATCTTCAAAACCATTATGTCTGTATTGTATATGGGGCTTTTCAGGAGCCAACTTTTCCAACCATACTTCGTAATCGTGGTGTAAACCGCTTTCATCATCGTTAATAAAAACACTTGCCGTAATATGCATGGCATTTACAAGGACTAATCCTTCTTTTATTCCCGATTCGTTAATAGCTTGTTGTACGTTAGACGTAATATTAACCAACCCTCTACGCATGGGAATATTAAAAAATAATTCTTTACGATAAAATTTCATAATTTTATGTTTTACGTTATCTAATTAATTTCGAAAAACGGAGTTCTTTTTTTGCCGTAAAAATATCTTGCCATTTATCCGCATGAATATCTATACAATAACATTCACTGGTGCGTAAATAACCATTAAAGTCTGAAATAAAAAAACGTACTATATTTGTTACTTCCGGATTATGTCCTATAAACATTATATTGTTTTCTTTATCGTTTAAGGTAATCAATATTTTAAAATATTCATCTTCATTGGTTAGATACAAAGAATCCGTAAAATGAATGTCTTTTTGTTTTTTCCCAACATAAGGAGCTATTATGCTTGCCGTTTCTACTGCTCTAAGTGCTGAACTTGCATGTATATTATGTATCTTTGTAGACATTAATTTCAAATACTGACCTAATTTATGAGCTCGTTCCATTCCTATTGGGATTAATCTTCTATCCTCATCTCTAATCGCTTGCCCTGTTTTTGCATGTCTTATAAGATATATAGTTTTCATATATTAAATATTTTTAGTTATATCAGGAAAAAAATTCATTACACTCAAATAAGCAATATACACATTGAAAAAAGTAAAAAACAAAGCTATTAACTGTTTTGGAAGATGAATAACAGATGAAATATTGCTTGCATCACTCAGTGTTTTAGAAGAAGTAAAAGAAACATATACTAAAATAAAACAAGAAAACACTGATTCAAGAAAAATTATACAAGCGTAAGCAGTTGCAAGAATTTCAACGATATTAACTTTTTGATAATAAAGCAATAATCCATTTCCGATAACAAAAGATATTGCCCAAATAACTCCAAAAAGATTTCGTATATAAAACACAAGAAATAAACTTGTAAGTATTAATACTCCAATCACATAATAATAATTATATCCTTTTGATAAGAGCCAAAAGCTGCATAAAGCCATTAATGCTGTAATGGGATAACCAGACAAGGCAATTAATAATTTCTTGAACTTATTTGAAATTGTAATAGAAGCTTCTCCGGAAGCATCACTGAAAAGATTTACTTTCACTGTTTTTTCTCCAAGCAACAGCCCCATCAACACATGACCGCCCTCATGTATCATGGTGCTAATTAAGCGTACATATTTACCAATATAAGGTATATATATAAACACTATACATGCTGATAAAATGATATAAAAACGAACATTATCATTATGCAAAAATTCATTCATAATATTAATGTAGTAGATAAAAAAACAAAAAAATAAACAAAAGCATTCCAGAAATAAATCCACTATAAATTTGAATGGGAGTGTTTCGTCTTAAAATTAATAGTGCCGAAAATATCCAAGCACTACTAAAAATCAAGCTTAAAATCACAAACAAATAGTTTTGCTGAAAATGATACCCGAAACCTACAAAGAAACCTAGTAACGATCCCACATATAATGCATAAGTACTTATCTCATAGATAAAACTAATCACTAAAAGTGTGAATATAATTATTGGTGGTATCAATAAATAAAGTTGTATCAAAGGTGAATTGATTATTGACGCAAGGATAACAAATGACATATAATAGAAAATTTCCAAAATTATATATGCAATTATTTTATCGCTTTTAGTTTGCAATGTAAATGATTTAAAAAAACCTTTTCTATGCAAAACACACATAATTACAATAGGTAAAAGTAAATATCCTACTATTAATACTCCATAAAAATAAAGAATTGTTTTTGTGTCTAACTCAATTATCGAGCTTGTGATTGTTTTAAAAAGCAAAAAATACAAACCCAATAGTAAGGGATGACATAAAAATAAGACAAAACGAGCAAAACGAAGACTCATTCGTAATCTATTTATATATAAATTATTATAAAATAAACACCGTGAAATTTGTTTGTTTAAACCTAAATGAGTTCTATCTTTATTCCGGATTTATATCCAACAGCTCAACTTCAAAAATCAACATAGAGCCGGCACTTTTTGGCACTTGTCCAATAGGTCTGTCGCCATAAGCCAGTTCGGCTGGAATCCAGAATTTGTATTTACTCCCTACATTCATTAATTGAACACCTTCCGTCCATCCTTTAATTACTTGATTTAATGGAAAAACAGCTGGTTCTCCCCTATCAATTGAAGAATCAAAGACAGTGCCGTCATATAAAGTACCTACATAATGTACTTTTACTTTATCCGTAGCTTTCGGATTAGGTCCTTTGCCTTGAACAAGTACTTTATATTGCAACCCGCTTTCGGTTTGTTTCACTTGTTTGTCTTCTTTCAAATTTTTTTCCATCAAATCTTTTGTGATAAATTTATTAAAACTGGCTTCTCTTTGTTGATTTTCTTGTTGTCTTTGTTGAGCCATTGTTTGAAAACGTTTGATTAAATCACTATACTCAGGTTCTCTAACCTTGGCTGTAGACCTGTTTCCTTTAAATCCTGCTTCAAACCCTGCTAAATAAGCTTCCAATGAAACAAAATCAATCTGATTTAAAAAAAAAGACTCACCAACTTGAAATCCCAAGGCATACCCCATTGAATCTTTTTGATTCTTTAATTCTTGTGCATTAACAACTGTATTAAAGCTACCTAACAACAATACAACAACTATTAAATTCCTTACTTTCATTTTTATAAATTATAAAATTAATTAATAATATTTTTTAAACTTTTAATATGCAAAAATACATTTTTTTATCATATTCCGACTTGCTTTATATCATTAAAACAGTATAAAGTAACTATATCTTGTTTTTCAAGAAATTTTGACGTAATCCCTCAGGGAATTTTTCTATAGCATAACGCAACATTGTTCTTGGCATGGATAGATAACGCTTATTTTCGGTTAGGTATTGATATTCTGCTTCAAAATTTTTCTTCCCAGCTTCACGCAACATCCATCCTACTGCTTTATGAATCAAATCGTGAGGATGAGTCTGCAATATAGATGAAATCTCAAAAGTAGTTTTTATATCACCTTGACGTATGAAATAATAAGTTGAAACTATCGAAATACGTTGCAACCACAAATGATTCGCTTGAGCATATCGATACAAATCCGAAGGATCTTTTTCAAATAAATAATGCCCGACAATATTTGGAGCTGATAAATCGACCAAATCCCAGTTATTGATATAATCGACATTTTTAATGTAAAAATCATATATTTTTTTTAGTTCTTTTTCTTTTTTCTCTACATTAAATATATTAATTAAAAAGAATAATCCCGTCATACGACACTCATGATATTGACTATAAAGTAGCGTTTGTATATCAGAGATGTCTATCAATTTATATTTTTTTACCAAGTTTCGTATCTGAGGTACCGTTATACCTAAAAAAACATCCCCTTCCCCATATTGACCTTTTTCGGTTTTAAAAAATCGTTGTAAAATATGGGCTTTCTCCAGATTTTTTAAACTTACTAATTCATCTATAATATATGCTGCATTCATTATTAATAAAGTAAATGTTTTATATGAGATTTCTATTCTTTTGCAAAATTACACTATTTTTATTCATTTTATTTATATTTTTGTTTGCCATTATATTCAAATTAATAATTTCATTATGAGAAAGATAATTTACAAAACAAGTGTTTTTTTAGTATGTTTACTTATTTTTTCTACTTGCGGTATTCTACAACAAGCTAAAAACTTATCAAATTGCACCTTTGATTTTGCAGGCGTGAAGCATTTCAAAATTGCCAATGTATCATTATATAAAATCGATAATATAAACGATATAAAACTATCTGATGCAACTCAAATTCTTACTGCTCTTAGTATGAAAAAGGTTGATTTATCATTTGATGTAATTATAAAAGGAAATAATCCGAATAAGAAAGCGGCTTCAATCGATAAATTAGAATAAATTATTTTCTTAGAAAATCAAGAACTAATTATCGGCGAGTTAAATGAAAAATTTATTATTCCTGCTCACGGAAGCAGTTTAATATCCATTAATGCCAATATAGATGCTCTGAAAATATTAAATGCTAAGACATTAAAAAACGTTTATATCCTTTACCAAAACATAAGCGGAAACAATTCGGAGAAAAAATCAAAAATAAGTATCAAAATAAAGCCAACCATTAATAATTATAGCTTCCCTTCTTTTATTACTATCAATAAACAAATATAATTAATCCTGACTATCAAAGGATTTATCTGTTACTTCTTCTGCTTGAAGCACAAAAGCCCTAATTCCTTGTTGTTGAGCTGTCAAATCCAATTTATGAATTTCATTCAGCAAAGCGTGAACTTTATTATCAGGGATAAACGTAATTATAGCTGAATTAACTGTTGGCCAAGTATGAGTCCCGTAATGAGGTTCCCCATCATCGGTGCCGCGGCCCAAGACGTTGGTCCATGACGTAAATCCTTTTATATCTAAATTATCCAACACTTCTATGACTTCATCGTAAAATGCCTGATAAAAGGAAATGAATACTGCTTTCATATTTATTGTTTTGATTTAATTTTTTTAAAAATATTCTTATAATAACTCAAATGCCACAAGGCATGGAAAATGGCGATGGCGGCCATGGCAACGCCAAAATCGACATGTAAGGCCATAAAGTCCAAATAATAGGAAGGAATATAGGTGTATTGAATAAAAAACACCAACACCAAACCTAATACACCCGATACTAAAAAAGCGAGCGTTAATCCGATATTCCAAATTTTGCGATGGGTTTGTTTTTTAATAACCTTAATTTTTACCAGGATATATGTTCCTATATATAATCCTATCATGGATAACAAAATGGGAATGGGATGATAAGGATTTTTCTTTGAAACGGGTTGATTGTTTATCTTTGGCGAATCAGCAGGATTAAGCGTTTCAACATCTGTTGATTCTTCAATTATTTTCGGATTTATTTCCTCTTGTTTTAAATTTTCCGATTTTCTTTTTGATGTAGTTTCAATGGTCTTGTTTTCGGAAATGGAGTCGGTTTTGGCATGCGAAACACATAACAATGATGTATGATCACAATAAGCATCGGCATTGGTATCGCAAAACAAACCGCATTTTCCCGGACAGTTTATTTCTTCAAAAGGACAGGTAAAAGCTTGTGCTAAGGAAGAATACGCAAACAAACAAATACAAGAAATTAAAACCGGCAATCGTATCATCAAACTTCGTTTAAATGGCTAATTGTTTTTTCCTGGCTAATTTTTTATCTTTTCTTCTTTGTCCGTAGTCGGCAAACAGACTATAGATAATAGGAATTAAAACCAGCGTAATTAAAGTAGATACAGACAAACCCCATGCCACAGTCATACCAAGCGAATTCCACATTTCGGCGCCTTCGCCCCTACCTAAAGCCAATGGAATCATACCCAGTACTGTTGTTAAAGTAGTCATTAAGATAGGACGCAAACGGGAACGACCGGCGGCAATCACAGCTTCTTTCACACTCATACCCCTTTCCCGGCAAAGGATGGTATAGTCTATTAATACAATACCGTTTTTCACTACGATACCTATCAACATCATGGCACCTATCAAACCCATTAAGTCCAATGGCGTAGAGGTAATTGCCAATCCTATAAACACACCTGTCATGGCAAAGGGAATGGAGAACATAATCACAAAAGGATAGGTAAACGATTCGAATTGAGAGGCCATAACAATATATACCAGCACCACTATCAATGCCATTAAAGAGAATATATCGCCAAAGGATTCTTGTTGTTCTTCCCATTCGCCTCCTATTTTGTAAGACATACCGGTGGGAATATCCAGTTTATCCAATGTTTTTTGTGTTTCTTGCACCACTTCACTTAAAACGGCATCCTTACCAACAATAGCCGAAACCTTTATCATACGCTCCCTGTCTTTACGTTCGATAGAGGGAGGTGTTAATCTTTCCACAACGGTGGCAAGGTCTTTCACCCTGCTGCCTATACCTTGATTATTATAAATCAATATATTTTCAATAGCTTCTACACTCTGACGAAATTCGGGAGCATAGCGTACCCTGATGTTATATTCATCTCCTTCTTCCCTATAGAAAGATGCCAGGGAACCGGTAAAGCGGTTGCGCACAAATGTGGCAGCGGTAGTGATATTCAAACCGTTTTCGGCAAGCTTTTGACGGTCGAAATCGATTTGAATTTCGGGAGTATATTCATTTCTGCTGATATTCACCTCCGAGCACCCTTTAATCTTTCGTAATTCCTTTGATAAATCGGCGGCGAATTTATCACTTACGTCAAAATCATATCCATAAATTTCAACATCCACGCTACTTTGTCCGACCAGAATGCGGGGAGCATTAATCATATAGGTGTTTATTTCGGGATATTTACTTAAATCGCTTCGCATTTGGTCGGCAATTTCGGTTATGGAACGTTTTCTTTCGGTCTTTTTTAGTAAACGTATATTAAAGGAAATAACATGGTTTCCGTTATCGCCCATCATACCCCAGGCATTGTCTTCATCGGGTTGACCCACGGAGAAGTTACACATGCGCACTTCGGGATAATCTTTTTTTATTTTTTCGGTTAGTTTCAAACCGAATGCCCTACTGGTTTCCAAACGGGTTCCAACGGGTAGTTTTACTTTTATGGATAAACGTGCCTGATCCTGTGTGGGAAAGAATTGCGATGGAATCACTTTAATCAAAAATAAACTGGATATAAAAAGGCTTAAAGCTCCCAACAGAATGGTTTTCCGGTGATTCACCGCCCATTTCAAAAAGCGGGAATACACATTATCTAAACCGTTCAATCCTTTTTCAATAGGCATATAGATAGCACCGAAAGCTTTTCCTCTGTTCGGGTTATTTCTTAATAATAAAGAGGATAACATAGGAGTTAACGTCAAGGCAGCTACCATCGAAACAAACATAACAATGGTTACTATCCATCCCAATTGTTTAAACATTACTCCGGCCATGCCGCCTAACATGGTAAGGGGAATAAACACGGCAAACAACACCAAAGTAGTGGCTATAATTGAAAGCGACACCTCGCTGGTGGCAAAAATGGCTGCCGGTTTGGGTTTACTCCCCTTCTCTATATGTTTACTGATGTTTTCCAACACCACAATGGCATCGTCGACCACCATACCTATAGCTAAACTTAGAGAAGATAAAGAAATAACATTCAAAGAATTTCCCGTTGCCAACAAATAGATGAAAGCAGCAACCAAGGATACCGGAATAACAATGGCCACAATAAAAGTTGCCCGCCAGCGCCCTAAGAATATCAGTACTATCAATACAACCAAAACCAGAATGATAACTATGGTTTCCTTTAAACTGTCGATGGTATTGACAATGCTTTCCGACGTATCGGTTATGACATCCATTTTAATATCCGAAGGTAATGATTTCTGAATAGTTGGCAGTGCTTCAAAAACCTTTTGCGCAATTTCGACCGAATTGGCACCGCTTTGTTTTTGAATGATAACCATGGCTCCACGTTCGCTGTTGTTATACACTTCTTGCATACGTTCTTGTATGGTATCTTTAACCACGCCCACATCACGCAGATACACATTTTTATTGTTATAACTGCCCACAATAACTTCATTCATTTGTGCCGCATCGGCAAATTCGCCTTGCACACGCATGGAATAGGTTTCGGAACCTATATCGATACTTCCTATGGGTAAATTCCTGTTTTCCGCACCTATCACCGAGGCAATGCTTTCAATGGTTAATCCGTAGGCTTCTAATTTATAAGGATCACAATAAACCTGTATTTCCCTTTGCGGTGCTCCGCTAATCGAAACCGTTCCCACCCCATCAATACGGCTTAAAGGAGAAGCTACTTTATCGTCTAATATTTTATACAAAGCATTGGTGCTTTCGTTCGATTGAACCGAAAGCATGACAATGGGAATATCTTCCATGCTGAATTTAAAGATAAACGGATTGCTTGCTCCGTCGGGCAACATTGACGAGACCATATCGAGTTTGTCCCTCACATCGTTGGTGGCTTCGTTGATATCGATACCGTATTCAAATTCAAGGGAAACAATGGAATAATTCTCTTTCGATGTCGAAGTGATGTGTTTTAAATTACTCACGCTGTTCAACACGTTTTCTAACGGTTGGGATATGTTGTTTTCGATATCCGAAGCACTGGCACCTGTATAAGTGGTAAACACCATGATGGAGTTTTCACCCATTTCGGGAAACAAGTCGATCGAGAGTCGCGACAAGGAAAAGACACCTATAATGGCTATGGCTACATATATTAATATGGTAGTTATAGGTTTTTTGACTGCAGTTTGATATAAACTCATGGTATAATAAATTATTTAGCAATTTCAACTTCCATTCCATTATTTAAGCGTGCTAAGCCGGAAATGGCAACTTGATCGCCGTCGTTGACACCTGAAATCAATTCATAAGAATCGCCCAACCTGCGACCGATTTCCACTTTTTTGTATGACACTTTACCGTCTTTATACACATATACATAACGATCGCCCGAGCCTTGCTGTTTAACGATAGCTACATCCGGTACAACCACACGTTCTTGAGAACCCATATCGACAATGACTCTTGCATACATACCCGGACGTATTTTCTCATTCGCATTGGCAATATTGATTTCGACAGGGAATGTATGTGTACGCGGATCGATGGTAGGATAAACCAAACTCACTTTCCCGTTAAATTCTTCATCACCATACACGTCGACCACTACTTTCACATCCATGCCTTTGCTTATTTTGGTGTATTGTTTCTCGGAAACATTAATCAATAATTTCACCGGTTTGATTTGCTGAACCTGCAAAAGCGGATTACCGGCATAAATATCGCCGTTATCGTAATTACGTGCCGTGATTATGCCCGATATCGGACTAAGTAATTGGGTGTTATTTTTTAAATTTTTATACGATGTACGTGCTACCTCCAAACTTGTTTTTTGAGCATCCCATTGAGATTTGGAGACACCTCCTACTTTATACAATTCATCCATCCTTTTAAAAGTAAGCTCCAAATTATCTAATTGTGCTTTTGCTTGTTGTAAGTTATTTTCATCCATTTGGACCAACAATTGCCCTTTCCCTACATGATCTCCGATTTCAACGTAAATCTTATCAATACGTCCCGGAACTGTAGGTGCTATATTATTCACAGCTTCCGCTTGTACGACTGCCGTATATTCAAACAACTGCTCAACCGACTTTTTGTAGACCTGTTCAATTTTAATTTTTTGCTTTTCAGCTTTACTTTCTACAACAGGTTTTCCCTTTGAACTACAGGCATACATTACTATAAATGAAAGTGCCATTAACCCGACTAAATATGTTTTTTGTTTCATTTTTATTATTTATTATTTATTCCTTTGTTTTCTTTATTTTATTATATGTTATTCTTTTCCTATGGTTTCTTCCAATTCGGCATATGCTGACAAATAAGTATAAATAGACTGATTATACGTCAATTTAGCACTGGTATATGCCAATTCGGCAGAACTTAAATCCAGCCATGTTGACATGCCTATTTCATATTGCTTCAAACTTATTTGATACGCTTTTTCGGCTTGTAGCATGGTTTCTTTATTCGATTCAAGTTCTTCGATTGCATTGTTAATTTTAATAATGGAATTATTAATACTGATTTTTAAATTCCTTTCTAAAGCTAAACGCTGATCTTTTATATTTTCAATGCGTAAATTACCGGATTGGACTTTATATGCCGTTGACGCCCATGACACCAAGGGTATCGACAAATTTAAACCAATGACAGAATAAGGATTCCATTTGTAATCAGCAAATTTAAAATTGTTATTCATGGTTGTGTATTGGTAGTTGCCACTTAAACTCAAGGTAGGACATGCCGATGAAATGATTATATTTTTCGTTTTTTCCAATTGTTTCTCGGCTAATTGCATCTGCAGTAAATTAGAATTGTTTTCCAAAGATAGCGAATCTATATTTGGCAAAGGATTATTCTTTACGGTTTCTTCAAAATCTGATAAATTACCTTCAAATACTATAGGTTCGTTTACTTCTAAACCTATCATTACCTTAAGCATCATACTTGCCAATGCCAGATTGCTTTTGGCAGACAATAAAGAAGGACGTTGATTTTTTAGTTGTACCTCGGCACGTAGTTTCTCAAATTCCGATGCCATTCCCTGATTGTATTTGTTTAATACCGTTTCGTAGGTTAAACTTACATTGTCATAATTTTTTTGTAAAACATCGTAAGCTTCTTTGGCAAAAAGCATACTGTAATATGCTTTCTTCACTTCACTTATCAATGATAATCTGGATGCTCTTGCCGATTCAAAAGCCATCTCAACATCCATTTCCGACAATTTAATGCTATTCCACAAACTCGCATTAATGATTGGCATTGAAAAATTTAAACCTGCTGAATAATTATTGTCAGTACCTACTTCTATTTCCATTACCTGTCCGCCAAAGTCCATGGTCATCACTTGCTTCTTAAGTGTACGATTATAAGAACCTACCAAAGCAGCATTCGGGAATAAACTTACCATCTGTTCCGCTTTTGTGTATTTTTTTATATGTACTTCTCTTTCGGCAATACGAATACTCGGATTTTCGCTTAATGCAATTTCAATGGCTTTCTTTAAATCTATGTGAACACTATCGCTTCGTAGATCTTGCGTATATCCTTGCAAAGGGAATATTACGAACAACAAAAACCACTTACTCATTCTCTCTATTCTACGTTTTATTTTCATAAAAATCATGTGTGTTTTAGGCAATTTTTTATTGTAATTCAGGTGTATATTTTTTAAATTTCGTAATTATTTTATCAAAAATCACAACTCCTTTCTCTGTGAGCATGCCACGCATAAACGGAACCATGATATTACTGAAAACATCTTTCATCGAATAATTTTCCGATAAAGTAATTTTCTGACTGGATAATGCGGTGCTAATAATCGGCATATAAAAAATTATGATTTCTTCATGTATGTCTTTTCTGAATAATCCTTCTTTTTTTCCTCTGGAAATAACATCTTTTAATCTGCTATAATATTGTTCCTTATGTTTTACCAGACAAGCTTCGTGAATCGCCGGATAAATCCTTTTTAATTCATCTAGTATTTTAAACCGATGTCCATATATTTGACGGACATTTTCATGCAAGATGGGAAATAATTCTTCAATAGGATTAGAAGTTTTTAATAACATTTCGTTGATACCCTCAAAACCTTCCTCAATCATGGAATCTATACAATGATATATCAAATCATCTTTATTTTCAAAATGCTCATAAATAGTACGTTTAGAGACACACAAGGATTGTGCTATCTCATCCATACTGGTTTTTAAGCCTCTTTCTATTACTAAAGATAAGGTTCTTTTTATTATATCTTTCTTTGTATCGTTCATTCAATATAAAAATTTAAACGTAAAAAAACTGTAAAAACATTTTAGTTTTGGCATTACGCATAATCAACTATCATGCCATAAAAAACAGTTTGTCGTGAAAATTATTTTTTATTTTTTTTCCGTAATAAATCTATTTTTGTACTCTTTTCTTTGACTCTTTAGTCCAATAAAGGGTTTTCCCTAACAAGGATACCCCAAAATAAGCCCTGACTTTTAAAGTATTTTTATTTTCAAACTTCATATACGTATTGTATGTGCCTTTTTTCCCTGCATAGGCAACTTTACCATCAATCCATTCGTTGTTTTCCGCATCAAAACGTAAATCTTTTAAAAATACGTAATTCAAGAAATTCTTTTTGGCAGGATTCGACACCCAACAAACCAATCCGCTATAGGTTCCTTTTTCCGTTTTATAAATATAACATTGCGAATATTCTTCTGAAAAAGGATCCCATGTTAAATAATACCCTATAATATCGTCTGCTTTGTTTTGCGAAAAACCGACAAACACAGAAAAGAGTAAAGCGATAAGCACTATTTTTTTCATTCTTGATAATATTTTTAATTCAATGAAACGCAATATTACAATAGTTATTATATCTATTTTCAATAATTACAAGCATTATTTTTCCGATATAATTAGAGATTCTTTTCTTCGTTACGCTCAGAATGACCCTAATTTTAACGATTGGGGATAAGACTTTCATTCTGAGCGAAACGAAGAATCTGTAGAATTTATCGAACAATAATAAAATTTAATACTGATTTTTCCCATTCATATTAAAAAAATATATAAATTTGCCGAATAAAATTAAACACGAATAAGCAAGAAATTATAAAAATATGTATTGAAATGAAGAAAGTATACGTATTGATTGTCTGTGTCCTAATCCTATCTTGGCAGGGCAAAGCCCAAAGAGATACTGTTCTTTCAAATCATCATGAAGTATCTTTTGCAATTGGGGGTCTTCCGATTTCCTTGTTTAATTATAATGTACCTCTTCTTGATGATACAAAAATTACTCCGGCAATCAGTATATCCTATGCGTATCGTTTTACAAAAGTAATCGGACTTACTATTGTTTACACCTACGCTCCTAAATTTAGAGATATTATGTATACTCCTCTTCACGAGGAAAAACTTATTATCGGAAGAGAGAATTTGTCTACTCATACGCTGATGCCCATGCTTAAAGTCAATTGGTTAAACACAAAATACGTAGACCTTTATTCTAAAGCGGGTATTGGGTTAATGTATTTGGATAACAGATTCGAGAACTATTATCCAAACCGTTTTTCACTAATCAGCAAAAATAAAAAGTTTTTTGTGGGATTTCAAATTATTTTCGTCGGCATCGAAATTGGCACAAATCAATATGCCGGGTTTTTACAATACGGATTAGGCTGTCAGGGTTATCTTGCTGCCGGATTTCGTTTAGGTTTATAATTATAAATATAGTAATAATGAAAAATAAATACATTCATATAAGCATCTTTCTAAGCATCCTTTTAACTGCTTGCATTAAAGAGCCCAAAATCGTTGAGATACTTTCAAATGAAGACATTACCATAGTTCCCTATGCTATCAATGAATCCATTGACATGTTAAACGCAAGCGGGAATGTGTTAACATTTATTGTGAATAAAGACAGCTTTTCTGAAAGAGAGGATTTTTTTTATGTAGACGACGATTACACGGCTTATACTTTCAATCAACGCTGTGTGGAAATTTACAACAACAACTTTCATCATAGCATTCTCTTTCGCATTTTACCCAATAAAACCTTGTATTTTGAAATTGATAGTTTAAGCTATCGCTTAGAAATGAAAAATGCAACGACAAGCAACGATACCATTCACAATGTCTTATACAAAGAGGTATACACACTGATTTTAAATCGTTTCAACGACAACGGCTATGGAACCTTACCGACATTAATAAAATACAATGAATCTCATGGCTTACTTGCTCTTGAGTTTAACAATGGAGAATATATCTATTTAAAAACATATCTCAATCACAGATTGTAAGCAAATGAAAAAAATTATCTCCATCGTATTAGCATTATTAGGATACTCTATCTTGGGGTGTATGGAAAAATACGGAGTCCCTTTTACCGGCTTTCAGCTTAAAGGAAAGGTAAGTAATGAACAGGCAGAACCAATTAAGAATATAAGAATTATCGTTGAAAAAAAATATGAATCTGCTGACACCCTCTATACTTCCGAAACCGGGAATTACGATGTAACTTTCCCCTTATATGAACCGAATAATGAATTCAATGTTTCCGTTGAGGATATCGACGGCGAAGAGAATAACGGAATGTTTGTCAGCCAAAGTAAAACAATCATTCTCAAAGAAACGGATTTCAACAACGGGAACAAAGAATGGTACGAAAGCCCGGTTATCAAAGAAGTTAATTTTACGTTAAAAAAACAATAAAATGAAAAAAATAATTGCTTCCCTCTTGGCATTGATAGGAATTAATAGCATTTCCTGCGATAATCCTGTTGCCGAATATGGATGTCCTTATGCTGAATTCCATGCCAAAGGATATGTCAAAAACATGGATAATCTGCCTATAAACAATATACGTATTGTTGTGAAAGGTGATGATCAATACGACACACTGTATACAAATGCGAATGGACTATTTGATAAAACCTTTATGATTACTCCCTGGACCAAGGAATATGAATTCAAAGCGCAAGATATCGATTCTAACGAGAACGGAGGCTTTTACAAGGAAACAACAAAAATTATTACCATCACTGAAGAAGATTTTATCGGGGAATCAGAAGATTGGGATGCAGGAAAAGTAACTAAAAACATTGAGTTTACATTAACACATAAATAAAAACAACATGAAAAAAATAATTGCTGTAGCTATCGCCTTACTAGGTTTTGCCACTGCTTGCGATAAAGACGATGATATCACCCCTATGTATGGGGTTGAATCTGTTGAATATCATCCTAAAAATGCCGTCATGGAAGAAGTTGTTGCAAGCACCCCTGAGGTTATTACGGATGAGAACGAATAAACCGCAAAAAATAAGCGTACGCAAACGGCTCGCATTTCATTTATTTGCCCGCTATCACAAGGAAAGAGTCAAAGAACATAGCTTGAAAGTCTTGTTTTGGGAATGTACCTTGCGATGTAATCTATCGTGCAAGCATTGCGGCAGCGATTGCAAAAAAGAAGCCGGCATGGAAGATATGCCCAAAGAAGACTTTTTAAAAGTTGTTGATACTATCCTACCCCACATCAACCCAAACAAAGTTTTGATTACCTTTTCGGGAGGGGAACCTTTAATGCGAAAGGATTTGGAAGAATGCGGACTGGAACTTTACCGTAGAGGATTTCCCTGGGGATTGGTTTCCAACGGCATGAGCCTAACAAAAGAACGATTAACGTCTCTGTTGGCAGCCGGCTTACATTCTATTTCCATCAGTCTCGACGGTTTTGCCGAGCAACACAACCAAATACGCGGCAATGCTCAAAGTTTCGACAATGCATTAGAAGCTTTGAAAATGATAGCGAAAGAAAAAGAACTTACCTACGATGCCGTTACCTGTGTTACTCCTGCCCTCTTTCCCTATCTCGAAGATTTCAAAAACTTCTTGATTGAAAATGGCATTCTCCATTGGCGAATTTTTACGATTTTTCCGGCAGGACGTGCAAACAAACATCCGGATTTACAACTATCCAAACAACAAACCCTGGAATTACTGGAGTTCATAAAAAGAACTCGCAAGGAAAACAACATTTCGCTTAACTTCGCCTGTGAAGGGTTTCTCGGGAAATATGAATTAGATGTACGTAACAATTTTTACTATTGTGCGGCAGGTGTTAATATTGCAAGTATACGGATAGATGGAAGCATTTCGGGTTGTACAAGCATACGCCATAATTTTTCGCAAGGCAATATTTATCGCGATGATTTTATGGAAGTTTGGGAAAACGGATTCAAGGAATACCGAAACCGAGAATGGACCCGAACGGGAGAATGCAGTCAATGTAAAATGTTTACCTATTGCCTCGGCGGCGGCATGCATCTACGCGGTGATAACAAAGAAATGCTCGATTGTTTGTACCTGAGAATTACAAAATAAACAGAAATTTAATCTTTTTTTCTCTCTTGCGGAAATGCTAATTGAGAGCATACAAAAGGTTGAATATCAAACCCAAAATTTATTGACGCAATAAATTAATTTATTGACGCAATAATTGTATTTATTGACGCAATAATTTTGATTATTGACGCAATAATTTTCAGTATTGACTACATATTCCTTCATCGCTTTGCTTTCTTTGTCTTTTAATCTTTTATTCTTCTATGCCCTAATTTGACACACTATCTAGTCGACCCTTAAAAAGCCAATTTATTTTGTCTTTGTATGAAAATAAGGTTGAAAATTGATAGAAATAATTTTTGAAAAAAGAGCAAAAAAGATGATTTCCATTTGTTCATCATCCTTTTGAAGTT
>JAGOKS010000030.1 GCA_017994425.1 Bacteroidales bacterium
AATTATTTTAGTATTTTTGCAAAAAAAAAATATGCCGAAACGCGTTTCAAAGAAAAATAATAATCTTAAGGAAAATAGTACATCAACATTACATTCATTTATTGTTTCAGCTTTAGAATCAAAAAAAGGAGAAGATATCACAGAAATGCATTTCCCTAATAATTTGGGTATGCTATTTGATACGTTCGTGATTTGTTCTGCCACTTCCAATGTACATGCCAATGCTTTGTGTGAGCATGTGGTTAAAAGTGTAAAAGAACAGTTGCAAATTTTGCCAAATCATATAGAAGGAGAAATAAATGCACAATGGATATTGATAGATTATTTTCATGTCATCGTACATATTTTTTTAAATGAAAAACGTATGTTTTATGATTTGGAAAATCTTTGGAACGATACAGCATCTATTATCCGTACAACAAAATAATTAAAAATTAAGAGATAATAACATATGAGCGACAATAAATCACAAATGCCTCCTAAATCTCCCAACGAAAAAAAGAAGGGCTTTAACTTTTATTGGATTTACGGAATGTTGACTATAGCCATCATTGCCATTGGAATGTGGGGATGGAAGCCGGCAATGGAATCTATTGATAATGTAAAACTGGAAAAGATGATTGCCCAAGGCGACATCGAGAAAATTGTAATTCTCAAACAAAAAGAACAAGCCCAGATTTATTTAAAAGCATCACAAATCAATTCGGATTCTGCCTATAAAAAAGCTTTCGAACGCAGCAAAGAGGGTCCTCACTATTTTATAGAAATCGGAGACATTGCTACCTTTAGCCAGGAGATAAAAGATGCTGAAAATAGATCTTTTAGCCGAGATACCGTAGGAAAGACCATCGAAGAAAAGTCTTTGTTGGAAAATAACTATAAACGTATCATTGTAGTAACCGATAATTCTAAAAGCTGGGGTTGGGAAATTATAGGATGGATTTTACCTTTTCTATTGATATTCGGCTTGTTTTATTGGTCTATGCGAGGAATGGGAAAAGCCGGAGGTGGAGCCGGAGGGCAAATTTTTAATATTGGCAAATCGAAAGCCCAACTTTATGATAAAAACACCCAAACATCGGTTACTTTTAACGATGTTGCCGGTTTGGAAAGTGCAAAAGAAGAGATTGTTGAAATTGTCGACTTTTTAAAAAATCCGCAGAAATACACCAGCTTAGGAGGAAAAATACCCAAAGGTGCTTTGTTGGTTGGTCCTCCGGGTACAGGTAAAACATTGTTAGCGCGTGCTGTAGCCGGTGAAGCTAAAGTGCCCTTCTTTTCATTGTCTGGCTCCGATTTTGTAGAAATGTTTGTCGGTGTTGGGGCTTCCCGCGTGCGTGATTTGTTTAAAACAGCCAAAGAAAAAGCACCCTGTATTATTTTTATTGATGAAATAGATGCCGTAGGACGTGCTCGTGGTCGTAATGCATTGACAGGTGCTAATGATGAAAGAGAAAACACCTTAAACCAATTGCTCACCGAAATGGATGGCTTCTCTACCAATGCCGGTATTATTATGCTGGCAGCAACAAACAGAGCTGATATATTGGATAGAGCTTTGTTGCGTGCAGGTCGTTTTGACCGTCAGATACACGTTGAGTTACCTGATGTAGAGGAAAGAAAGGAAATTTTTCAAGTACATAGTAGGGGATTGAAGTTATCGAAAGATGTAGAATTAGAATTTTTCGCTCGTCAAACCCCCGGTTTCTCGGGTGCTGATATTGCCAATGTATGTAACGAAGCAGCATTAATAGCCGCTCGTAAAAATAAAACGGAAATACAGAAACAAGATTTTCTGGATGCTATCGACCGTATTATTGGAGGATTGGAAAGAAGAAGTAAAATTATTTCTCCTAAAGAGAAAAAAGTAATAGCTTTTCACGAAGCCGGGCATGCTACTGTCAGTTGGTTTTTAGAACACGCTTCTCCTTTAGTGAAAGTTACGATAGTACCTCGCGGGAAATCCTTAGGTGCTGCTTGGTACTTACCCGAAGAAAGGCAAATAACCAATACGGATCAATTAATGGATGAACTCTCAGCTACCCTCGGAGGGAGAGCTTCTGAAGAAGTTGTATTCGGGAAAATCTCAACCGGTGCCCTCAACGATTTGGAACGTATAACCAAACAAGCCTATGCAATGGTTATGTATTATGGGCTGAACGATAAAATCGGAAATCTCAGTTATTATGATTCTTCCGGTCAAAGTGAATATTCTTTTTCGAAACCCTATAGTGAAACTACAGCGAAATTAATTGATGAAGAAGTACATAAAATGATTGATATCGCTTATCAACGGGCAAAAGAGATTTTAATAACTCATAAGGAACAATTGGCTCAATTGGCTCAACAGTTGCTGGATAAAGAAGTTATATATAGAGAAGACTTAGTTCATGTCTTCGGAGAACGTCCTTTTGATAGTAAAGAAACTGAATTTAAGAAAAATCCAAGTGCTGATGTTGAAATAGACATTGAAGAAAAATCATAAATAAGAGGTACCTTTTTGAATAAATATTCAATAATAGATTGTTATGAAGACGCCATTTACCGGTATACAACTATTAACAGAAATAAAAAATTATTTTTTTATTTTATTAGGCTTATTTATCTTTGCTTTTGCCTGGTCAGCTTTTCTTATTCCCCATAAACTTACAGGAGGCGGCATCAGTGGTATTGCAGCTATTTTATACTTTGCAACGGAAGTAATTCCCATTGGTGTTACTGTTTTTGTTGGGAATATGATACTTGTTTTAATCTCACTACAAATTTTGGGGAAAAAGTTTGCTATAAAGACCATTGTTTGTAGTGTAATGTTATCTCTTGCTTTTTCTATCATGAAACCACTTTTCCCTGAACCTTTGGTTGACGATATGTTTCTTTGTTCTTTGATAGGAGCTATGCTTTCAGGATTAGGAGTAGGAATGGCATTAAATAATGGAGGAAATACAGGCGGGACAGATATTATTGCTCTCATGATTGGTAAATATCGCAATATATCCTATGGAAGGGTAACCCTTTATGTGAATATTATAATAGTTTCATCTTCTTATTTTATTGTCGGGTCAATAGAAAAGCTTGTATATAGTTTTGTTGTGATGATAGCCTATGTTTTTGCCTCTGATTTGGTATTGGATGGTTTTAGACAAACCTATCAAATTATGGTATTTTCAGAAAAAAATAATGAAATTGCCGATCAGATAAATAAAGAGTTAAATAGAGGGGCAACGTTTATTAAAGGCTATGGAGCTTATTCAAAGAAAGAATCAGATATTTTATTGGTTATTGCACATAAACCGGATAAACGCATTATTATTAAAATCATTAAAAATGTAGATAAGAGTGCTTTTATTTCCATTGCAAAAGCAAATAGTGTTTACGGTAAAAATTTTGATGAAATAAAATTATAAGTTTTCTTTAGGGGGATAATCAATAGAGTAGTGTAATCCTAAACTTTCTTTCCGTTTCATTGCTTCCCTAATAATTAAATAAGCGGTACACACCATATTTCGTAACTCACAAATACGTTTGGTTATCACAGAGTGCTGATATAAGGTTTCGGTTTCCTGATAAATAATGTTAAGTCGCTTATAGGCGCGTTCTAATCGTTGATCGGAACGGACAATGCCCACATAATAACTCATGATGGATTGTAATTCACGAATATTCTGTGTTACTAAAATCATTTCTTCATTAGAAACAGTGCCTTCCGCATTCCAATTTTTAATGCCTTCACGGAATGAAATAGTAGCGATTTTTTGAGAAGCATGTTGGCAAGCCCGATGTGAAAAAACAAGAGATTCAAGTAAGGAATTAGATGCTAATCGGTTAGCCCCATGTAAGCCGGTAGAGGCACATTCTCCTAAGGCATATAAATTTTCAATACTCGAACAACCCCATTGATCAACAAGTATTCCTCCGCAGGAATAATGAGCGGCAGGTACAACAGGAATCATATCCTTGGTAGCATCTATTCCGATGGATAAACATTTACTGTAAATAGTTGGAAAATGATTAAAGAAAACACTTTTATCGATATGACGGGCATCAAGATATACATGATGTTCTCCTGAAATCTTAAGTTCATGGTCAATGGCACGGGCTACGATATCGCGGGGAGCCAAGGATCCTCTTGCATCGTATTTTGACATGAATGTGCTTCCATGATAGTCTTTGAGAATGGCTCCTGCTCCACGCAATGCTTCTGTAATTAAAAAAGCAGGTCGTTCATTTGGATTGTACAAGGTTGTTGGATGAAATTGAACGAATTCCATCCCCCGTATAGCTCCTTTTGCTCTGTGAACCATTGCAATGCCATCACCTGTTGAGACCGAGGGATTGGTAGTGTTTCCATATACATTGCCTATGCCACCTGTAGCCAAAATGGTTGTTTTTGCTAAAATGGTTTCTACTGTATTGGTAAGTGGATTGTGTACATAAGCACCAAAACAAACAATATCTTTCGAATGTTTGGTAACCGAAATCCCTAAATGATGTTGTGTGATGATTTCTACAGCGAAATATTTTTCAAGAATTTCAATGTTTTTTTCTTCTTTCGCTTTAGCATATAATTTTTGCTGTATCTCTAAGCCTGTAATGTCTTTGTGATGCAGCACTCTGAATTCAGAATGTCCTCCTTCACGGGCTAAATCGTATTTACCGGAAATGTTTTTATCAAAGTCTACACCCCACTGAATTAAATCTTTGACTCTTTCTGTTGATTCGGTAATAGTGATGCGTACAATTTCAGGGTCGGAGAGTTCATGACCGGCAACCATGGTGTCTTTGATGTGTTTTTCATAGGTATCGGGGTCATACATCACCGCAGCAATACCCCCTTGAGCATAACGGGTGGATGTTTCTTGAACAACATCTTTAGTAAGCAAACAAACAGAGCCGTATTTGGCGGCTTTCAATGAAAAACTTAGACCTGCAATGCCCGAACCGATAACAAGAAAATCTACTTGTTTCATAAAAATTTTTTTTTGCAAAAGTAGTTTTTTTTTGTACAAGTAGGAGCAAAAAAAACACCACTCCATGCTATAAAATTAGAATGGTGTTTTGTAAATACTTAAAATGAAAAATGAAAGAATAGAATTATGCCATACACACTCCGCTTATAATTAATACTATAGGAACAATCACAACAGCGATAACAATCATGGCTATGGCATAAATGCCCATAAATATCCAATAGGATTTCATTTTTGCAACAGCCACTTCGAAAGTTGCTACATTGTTATTCCATAATGCTTTTTTAATGTTAAGGTTGAATTGATACAACAACATGCCCGGAATAATCATGAGTAAACCCAAAATCATGTAAATGATTCCAATAAAACCGAAGCTTATTCCACACATTGGCATCATGCTGTTTGCTTCATGCATTAAAGGGAAAAAAGCCATTTTGCCCAAAATAAGCATCATTAAGCCACATAAAAAAAGTACCCCTACACCTATAAAATATAAAATGGCGTAGAATTTCGTCCAAGATGCGGTTGTTTTTAAATCTTTTTCCGCATTCTCCGTAAGGAATAATTTCATTCCTTGTTCATGTTTTTCAGTTGTTTCCATAATAAAACAATTTAATTAATAATGATGTGAATTATAATGCAAATATAAACTTTTTTTAATAAAATGATTTTTATTAATGATTTTATATATAATTTTTTTTATTACTTTTGCAGTCCACGCGGAAGTAGCTCAGTTGGTAGAGCATTGGCTTCCCAAGCCAAGGGTCGCGAGTTCGAATCTCGTTTTCCGCTCAAAACGAAATGTTGAATTTTAACTTCTAATAAATCAATAATATAAATCTTCTTAACCATGAAAACTTATCTTATCCCCATTGTATGCTTATTGCTTTTGAGTGCTTGCTCGTCGAAAAAAAATCAATCGGAAATCAAAAAAACAATCGATAAAATGACTATAGAAACAACAGTAGCCGAAATCACAAAACAAACGTCTTTAAGTAAAGATTTGGTAGAGAGAGGTGTTAAACAAACCGCCGATTTATGGCAAGAAGTCAACGGCACCAAAGAGGAGTTTAAAGACTTTTGTATAACCCATTTTTGTAAGAATGCAAGTGAAAAGGAAAAACTGTTTGAGCGTTTGTGCAATAATTTCGAAACCATCTACGGTCATAACAACCGTGTTAGTATAGAGATGTTGCGTCCGAGCCATGTGGTAGGTTATGAAAAATTACCTGTCGATGAGATTTTTGCAGCTTATAACGGCTTGGCTCATTTCAGCGATGATATGTTTGCCAATAAAATAGCCTTTATCATCACCTTGAATTTTCCTTTTTATACCTTGGAAGAAAAAACTCGCTATGCAGACAAATGGAACGACACCGAATGGGGTTACGCCCGTTTGGGAGATGTGTTTACCGCAAGGGTACCTGCTGCCGCTCAACAACAGATAGATCAAGCTACTGCCGCTTCCGACAATTATATTTCAAATTATAACATTTATATGGGTTCGCTGGTTGATAAGCAACAGCAATCCTTATTTCCGAAAGATATGGTTTTAATAACCCACTGGGGTTTGCGCGATGAGTTAAAGTCGAACTATGCCGATAAAACCAATGGCTTGGAAAAACAACAAATGATTTATGAAGTCATGAAACACATCATTTATCAAAGCATACCCCAAGATGTCATCAATAAAGGTGATTTCACTTGGAATCCTTATAGCAATACGTTATATAAAAACGGTAAAGAACAAAAAGCAGTTGCTGAAGGTGATACTCGCTATCAATTTTTATTGAATAACTTCAAAGCCATGAAAGCCGCTGATCCGTATTATACGTACTTCCCAACTTATATTTCCCGTAAATTCGATCAGGAGTTTGAAATATCACAACAAGAAGTAGAAAAGCTTTTTGTAGCCCTTGTGTCATCGCCTCAAGTGAAAGAAGTGGCGGCATTGATTAAACAACGATTGGGACGTGATTTACAGCCTTACGATATTTGGTACGACGGTTTTAAAAGCCGCAGCGAAATGGATCCGGCGGAACTGGATAAGAAGGTAATGGCCAAGTATCCGACCAAAGAGGCTTTTGTGGCCGATTTACCACAGATACTGATAAAAATGGGATTTACCAAAGAAAAAGCACAGTTTATTTGTCGGCATGTGGATGTGGATGCCTCGGTGGGTGCCGGTCATGCCTGGGGCTCGCAAATGAAATCGGACAATGCTCTCTTGCGTACCCGTATCGGTGCCAAAGGCATGGATTATAAAGGATATAATATCGGCGTACATGAATTCGGACACAATGTGGAACAAACCATTTCTCTGCATTTAGTACCGAATTATTTCCTCAACGGTGTTCCCAATACCGCTTTTACCGAAGCCTTGGCCTTTGTGTTCCAACAACAAGATTTGGCTTTGTTAGGCATGGGTGATGCCAATGAAAAAGCACATTATCTGAATACCTTAGACATATTCTGGGGCTGCTACGAAATCATGGGGGTGTCGCTGGTCGATATGAAAGTATGGCAATGGATGTACGAACATCCCGATGCCACCGCTACGGAACTAAAAGATCAAGTGATTGATATTGCAAAAGAAGTGTGGAATACCTATTATGCACCCGTTTTCGGCAGTAAAGACGAACCCATACTTGCCGTTTATTCCCACATGATAGATGCTCCTTTGTATCTTTCGGCTTATCCGCTCGGTCATTTAATCGATTTTCAATTAGAAGATTATTTCAAAGTGAAAAACAGAGGTGCTGAAATAGAACGCATCTATTCCATGGGGAGATTGATTCCGCAATACTGGATGCAAAAAGCTGTCGGTAACACCCTTTCGGTCGATGCTTTACTAAAAGCCACTTCCGAAGCAGCGGCGAAAGTGAAATAATAAAGGTTTCCACCTTCCTAATTGTCGTGTTTTATTAAAATAAGGCAACATACCCAAAGCTGACCACGCCGGTTTTCAAGCGGATGGGGTTATTCATTTGTCTTCCCAAAGCATAATTCAGGGAGAAGATACCTGCTTTGGTATCGAAAGCAGTTCCCAATCCGAAGCCGAAAGGAAAGTCGTGTAAATAGGTTCCTTTGTATTTTTTTTCGTACCATCCTGCATCGAAAAAAGCGTTTATGTATGAGTTTTTGGAAAAAAGGAAACGAATTTCGGTTGTGAACAGAGCGTAAGAAGATGCATACATGGATTGTTCAATAAATCCGCGTAAGGTATTCGATCCTCCTAAACGAAACAATTCATTTTCAAATAAATTTTTGCCGTGCAAATAAGCTCCTTGTAAACGATTCATCCAGGTCCAGCGTCTTTTTATCGGAAGATACAAACTAACATCTGCCATACTTTTAATATGAAAGGTGTTTTGTTCGATGTCAGCATACAATTCTTTTGGTATATTGTTGTTGATTATAATATTCCGATTCCCGATGGCGGCTGAGGCTAGAAGAGAATAGCCTTTGCGGGGATTAAATACATAATCTAATTTCCGGTAAAATACTTCGAGTCCGTATAAGTGTAAGTCAAAATCAATGTGTTCGGGTAATGCAATGATTTCCAGCAAATGCTTAGTGGCAATGAGTCGGGTATTGTTGTATTGATAATAGAGTTTGATGTAATTAGTGCCGTGAAAATAGTATTGTAATCCCGGCGAGAAATTTAATTGCAGATAGGAGGTGTCTGTTTTTTGTAAATGAAAACTAAGGTCTAATCCAAAACGGGTATAAAACAAATAAGGGAAAGTAAGTTCGATATCGAGGTTTTGAGTTAAATTATCGGGTGTTTTCCATCGTAAGGAAATACGTTCTCCCAGGGTCATGGTGTTATTTAAAAGCAAATTGATATTTCCTGTAATTAATGTTTTTCCTGATTTTGTACTTTCGGGAATTACGCCTAAGAAACCGTCAAACTGATTGGTGTTGCGTTTGTTGAGATATACATACAAAGCTGCTTTTTCTTTACTGAAAGATACACTGCCGGCTTGCGTTTCTTCTACATAAGATAGTGATTGTATCAAATCCGGTATTTGTTGTACAGTAGTTTCTTTATACATTTTGCCTTTTTTAATGTCGAAGTAGGCATACAAAAAACTTTTGGCTATTTTGGCATTGCCTTTTACAATGATACTATCCCAAACAATGTATGGGTTCATAGTTACCGATAGCTTGGCATATGTTTTCAACGAGTCTTGTTCAAAGCCTTCAAAGCGAGCAGAAGCAAACGGATAGCCGTTGTTTTCTAAATAGCTTATTGTCGTTTCACAGAAATCGTAAACGTCTTGCATGGAAAGTGGAGGAGAAGGAATTTTTAAATTGTTCTTGATAGCTTCGCTCATGCCTTCCACTTTGATGCCCTCTATTAGGAGTGGCTTACCGAAAAATAAATACGCATGGTAGACGGATGAATCAAGATGTATACTGTCAATAGAAAAAGATAAATAATGCTGTTGGTGAAAAATAGTAACTATTTTTTGTAATTCTTTTTCAACGGAACTGTAATCAGTATACTTTTTTTTAGTTTTTATGTTTCGTAAGATACGTTCTGCTTCCGGATTTCTTTCAGAGTAATGAAATTGCAAGTTGAATTGGGAAAATACTTCCATAGTGAAAAGTAAGCATACAAGAAAAAGAAGATTTTTTTTCATCCCGTTATATCAATGCAATGTACAGACATAACGATAGTATCAACTAAATGGTATAATTTAAATGAATATTTAACAGCAAGATTAGGAATGATTATTCTTGTAACAAGGATTTCATTTTTTTAGCCACCATTTCTGTGGCATATTTTGGGCTCAAGCGATAGATAAAGTCTAACATTTTAGCGTCCTTACCTACCAGAATACGGAATTTATCTTTTTCCATTCCATTAATAATGATTTCAGCGGCTTTATCGGCAGCTAAAGTTTTCATGCTCGATTTCTCGGCTTGTTTTTCGGCTTCTTCTCTGGTTTGCAAACCGGAATTAACGGAGATATTGGTTTGGATAGCACCGGGGAAAACAATGCTTACTTTCACCTTGGTATTCATCAACTCGGCATAAAGTCCTTCAGTTAATAGTTTAATGGCTGCTTTAGAAGCTGCATACATACTTTGTCCGGGAATAGAAATAAATCCTCCCATACTGGAAATATTTACAATATGTGCCTCAGGACGAGTAAGCAAATGGGGGAGCAATGCTTTTATTAGGTATAGCGACCCGTAAAAATTTACATCCATAACTCTTTCTATGGCGTTAAAATCTAAATTATTAACACGAATAAAAGGTTGAATGATGCCTGCATTGTTGATGATGCCGTCGATGCCTTTGTGTGTTGCAATGATGGTTTCAACAAATGTAAAAACAGCTTCTTTATCGGTGATGTTAAGTACATGTGTGAATAATTTATCCGCTTTGTCGCCTGCTAATTTTTTTGTTTCGATTAATGCCGATTCCTGAATGTCGATGGCAATCACACGGGCATGCTTAGATAAAAGATGTAATACTAATTCTCTTCCTATTCCGTTACCCCCGCCGGTAACGATGATTATTTTGTCTTTTGCTTTCATTTTTTATTGTTTTTTCATTGTACATTAATAACGGAATATTTTGATAAATATTTTTCTTTAAAAGCTATCAGCTGTCAGCCATGAGCTTTCACTATTTTAGAGCGATGTATCATGTTTAATTCTTAATTTTTAATTTCACTCTTAACTCACTACTCGACTGATATATATACGCTTTTTCCCGAAAGAGTATAAAACCTTCCATTTTCCCGAAAAAAGGCGTTTCGGGAGCCTTTTTTGTGGTATTATAGGGTATTTATAGCAAGTGTTCGATTTCATGCCTGACTTTTTCGATTTATTTTCCCCACTTATAACCCGTTTACAGTGGTTATATACCCACATAATTACTTTTAAATAGGTATATTTCCCCACTTTTACATTCCAAATTCAGTAAAAAAGCCTTATTTTCCCTGTTTTTTCACAAAAGTGAGGCTTATTTTTACGATGAAAACCGTGAAAGCATCCCCGTTTTTTGTTCAAAAGCTCCCTTTTTGGACGTTCCATGCTCATCTCGGGGAGCTCCCATGCTCTTTATCATGAGCTCCCATGCTCTTCGTGATGAGCTCCCATGCTCTTGGACATGACTTCCCATCCTCCCGGCAATGAGCTCCCTTCCTCTTTGAGTGTTTTTTTAGGGCAAAAAAAGGAACCGCCGCGGATTGCTCCACGACGGTCCCAACTAAAATATTATGTCCTTAATATTTACTTTATGGTATTTCTTCAGACGTAATTTCAAACAATACTTTTTCAACAAGAGGATATGTTGCCTCTTGCAAAGAATAGATTTTGTATGTTTTTCTAATCATTTTTTGAATGTTTTTTTTCATAATTTTTATTATTTAATCTTATTGTTTTTATTCGTTATTGTATATTCGTTCCGGTCGCCCTCTATATATATAAACAAAAAAGTGTCGCATTTGTAACATCAAAAAAGCAAGAAAAAGGAGGCTTTTTGTTCAACTCTCTGTTTTAGAGTGAGAATAATTTTATTTTTTTTTCAACAAAACCTATCCCTTTTGCTACGCATTCACGAATAAAAACAAACATTCGAAGAAAAAACATTCGTACATTCGTGGCAGCCATAAACCCCTTCACTATTTAATCAAAACAAATGGCAATTGCGTTTAAAAAAGTTATACTTTTGCATTATCAAAGGGAAAAATATATAAACAGAGGTTTTGGTTAATCGTTTACTCTGATAATCCGAACCGAAAGAAGAATAAGGCACAAGGCACTAAATAAAAAGAAATTGCCCTCATAGTTCAACGGATAGAACGGAAGTTTCCTAAACTTTAAATCCAAGTTCGATTCTTGGTGGGGGTACCAAAAAAAAATATAGTATGGGTCTGTTTACGTTTTTTAATAAAGAGAAAAAACAATCCTTAGATAAAGGCTTAGAAAAAACCAAAGAAGCCTTTTTCTCTCGTTTATCCAGAGCTCTCGTTGGTAAGAGTACTGTCGATGACGAAGTATTGGATAATTTAGAAGAGTTGTTGGTAAGTTCCGATGTGGGAGTGGAAACGACTTTGCGTATCATCAAAAGCATAGAAGAAAGGGTAAAGAAAGATAAGTATTTAGGCACGAAGGAATTGAATCGGATATTAAAAGAAGAGATGCTTTCATTGCTTGCTGAAACGGGAGAAGAGCAGTTGAATCCCTTTGTCTTATCTGAAAACCGTTCTGGACCCTATGTGATAATGGTAGTGGGCGTGAATGGAGTAGGAAAGACGACCACCATAGGGAAATTGGCGTATCAGTTTAAACAACAAGGATATAATGTTGTGTTGGGTGCTGCCGATACTTTTCGTGCTGCGGCAGTAAATCAGTTGGATATATGGGCAGACCGAGTGGGCGTGTCTATCATAAAACAAAAGATGGGTGCTGACCCGGCATCTGTTGCTTATGATACTTTGAAATCGGCAATATCTAAAAATGCCGATGTAGTAATTATTGATACTGCCGGACGTTTGCACAACCGCATTAATTTAATGAATGAGTTGACAAAAATTAAACAAGTAATGCATAAATTATTGGCAGATGCCCCCCATGAAATTCTCTTGGTCTTGGATGCATCAACGGGGCAGAATGCCATTGAGCAAGCCAAACAATTCAGCGCAGCTACCGAAGTAAACAGTTTAGCACTGACAAAATTGGATGGAACAGCGAAAGGTGGTGTTGTATTGGGAGTTTCTGCCCAATTTCAAATACCGGTGAAATATATTGGCATTGGAGAAAAAATGGAAGACCTCCAGGCTTTTGATAGATTTGCGTTTATCGATTCCCTCTTTGGAGATAATTAAGATATAAATAATGCAGATAACCATTGACAAAAATTCAGGCTTCTGTTTTGGTGTGGTTAGAGCCATAGAAGTAGCAGAAAAAAATCTTAAAAAAGACAATCAGTTGTATTGTTTGGGCGATATAGTGCATAATAATGAGGAAGTGAAACGTATTGCCGATATGGGATTGCAAATTATTACCCATGAAGAATTTGCGGGCTTGCGCGATACAAAAGTATTGATAAGAGCTCACGGAGAGCCTCCCGAAACCTATGCTATTGCAAAAAAAAATAATATACAATTAATAGACGCAACCTGTGTGGTGGTACTTAAATTACAAAATGATATAAAAAAAAGTTTTGAAGACAATCGGTTTAAAGATGGACAAATACTTATTTTCGGTAAAACCGGACATGCCGAAGTAGTGGGATTGTTGGGACAAACAACCAACAAAGGTATTGTTATTTCTTCTCTGGAAGATATTGATAAAATAGATTATACTAAACCGGCTAAATTATATTCACAAACCACTCAAAGCGTTGAAGAATATGAAGTCATTATTCGGGCAATACAAGAAAGATATGCACAAAAAGGAAATGCGCATATCTTTCGTTTTTATGATACCATTTGTCGTCGGGTAGCAAATAGAGCGAAAGAAATTGAAAAATTTGCCTCTCTTTTTGATAAAATTATTTTTGTTTCCGGTGAGAAAAGTTCCAACGGTTTATACCTTTTTGATGTATGTAAAAAAGTAAATCCCAATTCCTATTTTATCTATCGTCAAGAACAATTGGAGAGTATACATTTCAATGAATCCGATACAATAGGTATTTGTGGCGCAACCTCAACTCCTATGTGGTTAATGAAGAATATTGCCGATAGAATCAAAGCACAAAACGGAGCATCATTGTAAAAGAATAGCAGCACACCTGTTTTTTAAGTATAGCTCAAGAAAGAATATAGGATTCTGATAGTAAAACCATTAATGCGTTTATGAGAAAAAAAAATAAAAAATTAAAAAAATTGAAAAATTATAGCAGCATTATTATTATCTTTGCAGACTGAAATATTAATAGAAAATTAAATATAAAAAAAATGGAAAAGGTAGCTAATTATCGTATTTTACTAGTTTTCTCACTTATTATAATTGCCATGTTGATTCGTTTATTTCCACATCCTCAGAATTTCACTCCGATTGCTGCCATAGCAATCTTCAGTGGGGCTTTGTTAGGAAAAAAATGGTATGCTTTTGTGATTCCAATGGTGATTATGTTATTAAGCGATATCGTTATCGGTTTTCATTCTACCATGTGGGCAGTATATCTATCCTTTGCTTTGGTAGTAGTCTTGGGAATGTTTTTATGTAAAAGACTTCGTTTTACCAACGTTTTATTAACAGCTTTGCTATCTGCCGTTTTGTTTTATGTTATTACCAATTTTGCTTGTTTTTTACACGGGTGGTACGGATATTCTTTTACAGGGCTTGTTACCTGTTATACGGCAGCACTGCCATTTTTCCGTATGGAATTGCTTTCTACAGTAATTTATGCCTTTGCTTTCTGGGGAATCTATGCCTTGGCAAGCAAAAAATTGTTTGCATTACGGTAAGCAATAAAACAATATATTAGTCTGATTTTTAAAACAAGACTAATAGTGAAATTACCGAAAAATAAATCATATTTTTAAAAAGCGAACTTTGTCAATCAATTAAAAAGGATTATATGAATATTCACACAATATTATATTTGTTTAATCTTCCCTTGATAAATAAACACACTAAAAATGTGTCTTTATAAAATTTTTTACTACCTTTGCAACTCAGAAATCTGTAATAATTAAAAGAATGAAACTTAATTTAACACGTCCTTTGGTGTTTTTCGATTTGGAAACCACAGGTGTCAATGTAGGTACCGATAAAATAGTAGAGATTAGCATGCTGAAAGTAATGCCCGATAATTCCACGATACTTCGTACCGAATTAATCAATCCCGGCATTCATATTCCTGCTGAAGTATCAAAGATACATGGTATTTTCGATAAAGATGTAGCCGACAAGCCTTATTTTGAAAAAGTGGCACCATCAATAAGTGATTTTATTAAAGGATGTGATTTGGCAGGTTATAATTTAATGAAATTCGATATTCCCCTTCTCGTCGAAGAATTCTTACGATTAGGTTTGGATTTTGATTTAAGAGGCATCCACATTATCGATGTGCAAAATATTTTTCATCGCATGGAACCACGAAATTTAAGAGCTGCCTATAAATTTTATTGCCACGAATCGCTTGAAAATGCCCATACGGCTGAAGCAGATACCATAGCAACTTATAAAATTTTAGAATCACAGTTGGATTTCTATAAAGAAACTCCTTATGTGGATGAAAATGAAATGGAGACCTTTCCTATTAAAAATAATGTAAGCGATTTATCAACTTTTTCTACTGCTAATCGCAATGTGGATTTAATGGGTCATATCGTTTTTGATGAAAAAGATCGTGAAATCTTTAATTTTGGAAAACATAAAGGTAAAACGCTGGAACATGTTTTTAGTGTGGAACCTAATTATTATGACTGGATGATGAAAGCAGATTTTCCTCTTTATACCAAGAAAATTATTCATAGCATTCGCTTGCGAATGTTGGGTTCGAAACTTTCGGGAAAATAATACATGGAATCAAATTCTAAAATAGAAAAACAAGAAATAAACGAGATACAATCATTGAATGCGGAAACTGTAACTGAAAATCAGGATAAAGAAATACAGGAAATCGCCGATGATTTGTATGAGCATTTTAATTTTGTTGTCGATAAAGGACAATCATTGTTACGTATCGATAAGTTTCTATTTAGTCATATACAAAATGTTTCCAGAAATAAAATTCAGCAGGCAGCAAAAGCAGGAAATATACTGGTGAATGGTGCCTCGGAAAAACAGAATTACAGAGTTAAACCACAGGATTTGATTTCTGTTTTAATGTCACATCCAATAAGGGATATAGATATTGTTCCGGAAAATATCCCTCTTGATATTGTATACGAAGATAACGATATTCTTGTTATCAATAAAAAAGCGGGAATGGTAATACATCCTGCTTACGGCAATTATACAGGTACCTTGGTAAATGCATTGAGCTATTATTTGGGTGAAAAATATAATGAAGACGGTAGTGTTCAAAATCCTTTACTTGTACATAGAATTGATAAAGATACTTCCGGCATAATAATAGTTGCCAAGAACGAGTTTGCTCAGGCTAAACTTGCGTATCAATTTTATTATCATACCATCAATCGGAAATATCATGCGCTTGTATGGGGTGATTTTAAGGAGGATGAGGGTACAATAGATAGTTATATTAATAGAAGCAATGCTGACAGAAGGGTGATGGATTGTTTTTCCGATCCGGAAAAAGGTAAACATGCCATAACACATTGGAAAGTGTTGGAGCGTTTTGGGTATGTAACTTTGGTGGAATGTAGATTGGAAACCGGTCGAACACATCAGATTAGAGTGCAAATGAAATCAATAGGGCATCCTTTGTTTAGCGATTATACCTATGGAGGTAGACAAATATTAAAAGGTACTGTCTTTACCAAATACAAACAATTTGTTAATAATGCTTTCAAATTATTACCCCGGCAAGCATTACATGCGAAAAGTTTGGGATTTATTCATCCTGTTACCGAAGAAAAAATGTTTTTCGATTCTGAATTGCCCAAAGATATGCAAGATGTTATTGAAAAATGGAGAAATTATGCAATCCATAAAAATTATGAAGAAGAATCTGTTACTATTATGGACATTTAATTTTTTTTCCTGTAAATAAACCGGCAGTAACGATGGTTTACAAAACAAAGGGAATTATCCTCAATAAATTGATGCATGCTGACAATAAAATGATTGTGCAGCTTTTTACCGCTGATTTCGGAGCTAAATCTTACATGGTGCATGTGTCCATGCGTAAAGAGAAAAAAAAACTTTATTCTTCCTTACTTCCTATGGCAATAGTGGATGTGTTGGCAGAACAAAAGAATACCCATTCCCTCGATTATATCAAAGAAGCCCAACTCTTACACTGTTTTTCTCCCTATTGTTTCGATATGGCAAAATCAAGTGTGAGTATGTTTTTAAATGAAATTTTGCATAAAGTTTTACATCAATCCGGGCAGGATAAGGATTTGTATGAATTTATAGAAAATTCATTAATTCAATTCGATAAGTGCGACTTTTTCCCTGATTTTCACTTGCGTTTTATGATACATTTAACAAATTATTTGGGTTTTCTGCCTCAAGATAATTATTCGAATGAGTGTACTTCTTTTAATTGTCGTACTGCAAAGTTTGAAGATGAAAAAAGCAATAGCTATGAGGAAGTCGAAGCTAATTTGTGGTTACATGTGTTGATGAATCAACCTTTGTTTCCCGATAATAATCAATTGATTGTTCCTGTGAATATACGGAATAAACTTTTGAATCTTTTGTTATCATATTATTCCGAACATATCACCAATATGAAGAATGTGAAGTCACTCGAAGTATTACAAACCGTATTACGTTATTAAAAATTAAGTTGATGAGTACATTAAAAAATGATTTAAGTAATTTACAGGAATTATTTCCCGATTCTTTCACTTCAGAACAGCAAGCAATGTGTAAAACGATTTTTTATAAACGCTTGTCATTATTGGCGCATACACATTATAAGGGGAAAATTCAAACGAATTTAAAAGTTCCTGTTGATGGGATTAATTGGTTCAACGTATGGTATACTCCCGGTGTTTCTTCTGTATCAACAAGTATACGTGATGATAACGAAATGTCCTTTCAACTGAGCAATCGAAATAATCTGGTAGCGGTAGTTAGTGATAGTACCCGCGTACTTGGCGATGGTGATTGTACACCTCCCGGAGGATTGGGTGTTATGGAAGGGAAAGCTATGTTAATGAAATATTTAGGTGGAGTAGATGCCACTGCTTTATGTATCGATAGCAGAGATGAAAAGGGAGAGGCTTCAGCAGATAAAATTATTGATTTTGTAAAAATGCTACAACCCGGCTTTGGAGCTATTAATTTGGAAGATATCTCTCAACCTAATTGTTATAAAGTGTTGGATGTGTTGCGCAAAGAATGCGATATTCCGGTATGGCATGATGATGCTCAGGGTACGGCTTGTGTTACTTTAGCAGGTATAATCAATGCGTTGAAATTAGCAAACAAAAAAATAGAAGATTGTAAAATAATACTTTATGGTGCCGGCGCCGCTAATACCAGCATTGCCCGTTTGTTAATAAAAGATGGAGCTGATCCCAATCGCATGATTTTATTTGATATAAATGGAAGTTTACATGATAAACGTATAGATTACCAAGAGGATACACGTTATTATCCACAATGGGAATTGTGTAAAATTACCAATCCGAACTATGTCTTAAGCGAAGAAAATGCTTTTAAGGACGCTGATATCCTTATTGCTTTATCTAAACCCGGTCCGAATACCATAAAAGCTGAATGGATATCCTCGATGGCAGACAAATCAATTGTATTTGTATGTGCCAATCCTATCCCTGAAATATATCCGTATAAAGCAAAAGAAGCCGGAGCCTATATTGTAGCAACCGGAAGGGGAGATTTTCCCAATCAGGTAAATAATTCTATTTGTTTTCCTTCTATTTTAAAAGGTACTTTATTGGTTGCTGCTCGTAAAATTACCGACAGCATGGCAATCTGTGCTGCTCATGCTATCGCTGCTTTTGCCGAAAAAAGAGGAATCTCAACCGAAAATATCATGCCTACCATGCTTGAGAGTGAGCTTTTCCCTGTTGTTGCTGCCGATGTAGCGATGCAAGCTGTCAAAGAAGGCATTGCTCGTAATCCTAAAACGCGAGATGAAGTCTATCAACAAGCAAAACAAGATATTGAAGAAACACATGCAACCATACATGCTTTACAAGAAAAGAATTTAGTAAAACCAATAAATCAAGCAATAGTAAACGAAGCACTGGAATGGGCTATTCAAAAAATAGCGTCAAAGAAATAGTTGAAATGATTCAACACAATGGCTATGAAAAGCACATATTCCTTTACAGGAGAATATGTAAGATTGAGAAATAAGAAAATTATTGAATGTAACAGATGTAGCTTTGAGGAGCTACTTATGCACGTTACGAATAAATTCTTCTACTTCCGGTACGCCCCCCTGATATACTAAATACCCGTTATAAGGTTCACGAGGAGTAATTTCGTCGTTTACAGGTGTAAGCATCAGTTTTTTTACTTCTTCCGGATCGTGAGTTTGTCCCAATGCCCAGCCCAGTTTGATAAAAGCAACTTCAGGCAACATATTGCCGGCAGGGATGATACCTTTAGCCATCATGTCGCGGCCGGTGTCGTAAACAAACATGTCGACGTAACCCCATATAGTTTGCAAAGTCATGTATTGATGTACGCCGGCAGCTTTTGCTCTTTCTACAGCAGGATACATTTCTTTGTTGATATGACCTAGGCCTGTTCCTACCCAGACAACTCCTTTATAACCGTTGTCAACAATAGCATCCAACATATCCGGTTTCATTCCGGTGTAATAATACAACATGGCAACTCTATCGTCGAAAGTTGGAATAATCTTTACATCACGATCTTTACGCCTTGGGTGATAATCTTGTTTGATAGGAAATACACCTTTGCGTGTTACGGTAGCAACGGGAGTATCGCCTATGGTACGGAAGGTAGAACGATAGGATGAATGCATCTTACGTACACGTGTACCTTTATGTAAAAATCCATATTCATCGGAAGTAGGTCCAAACATACATACCAATACTTCGGCAATATTGCCATGTCCGGCAGCGGTCATGGCGTGCATTAAGTTTAAGGCGGCATCCGAACTTGGACGGTCGGAAGAACGTTGCGAACCTACCAAAATCACAGGGACAGGTAAGTTTTGACACATGAAAGAAAGGGCAGCTCCGGTATGATGTAAAGTATCTGTACCATGACCGACAACGATACCTTCAATGCCGTTTTTAATCTCTTCTCCAATTTTCTTTGCCAGTTCGATGTATTGTTTAGGACCCATATTTTCAGAAAAAACAGCGAATATTTTTTCTGTATCCAGATTGCATATGTCTGCTAATTCAGGAACTGCACCGTAGAGTTCTCCCGGTGAAAAAGCAGGGATAACAGCACCTGTACGATAATCCAAACGTGAGGCTATAGTCCCTCCCGTTCCCAACAATTTTACCTTAGGTAAGCCCTTGGTGATTGGAAATTGTTTTTCGGGAATTTTAAAAACCGGCTGAGGTACGGTTGTACTTGTCATATTGGTAACGGTGTTGACATCAATACCTACATTGTAGCCTGTAATAAGTTTTAAAACGATATGTATGGTGTCTGTATTTTCTGCTCGAGGTAGTATTTTGCCTGAAAAATGACCTCTACTGGTTTCTACTTCAGCATTGTCCCATACGTGTACATTGTATTTTTTTAAAAGTTCTAATGCTTCACCCTTATAACCTTGAAATATATCTTCGCTCATGAATTCTTTATTATTTATACGTTAAATTAAACATGTATTTGTTTTGCCAACTCACTTAAGTTCATATTGCCGAGGCTGATTTTTCGTAACTGTCCCATAATACTGTTTCTTTTGTCGTTAGCATCTGTATCTTTTCTTTTCGGCAAAAATTTATCATCAATGAATTGTATTCTTTCCACAATCTCTCCTTTGTTTATCCGCTTAAATTTTAAAATATTCAGTATGGAATCGAAATCCATATTCGGATTTTTAAACAATATTTTTAAGATTTTATAAGCAATAGCAGCATCAATATTTTCTTTTTTTAGATAGGCGAACATTTCATATATACGTGTGATGTTAAATGGAATGTTTTTGTATTGACCGTGCAGATGTTTGAGCTTTTGACCAAAGAAAACAGCTATCATTTTAGGGGCATAACCTAATTCATCGACAATACTTCGTATATGCGGGAAATAATTATGGGTAAAAATATAATGGTAGCAGTCTTCAGGTACTTTGTGTTTTTGTAAATAATTGTAACGTTCAACGACTTCATCGGGGATGTTTAGTTTTAAACGTTCGATAAGGCTATCTTCAAGTGGGATAGGAGGAGTGTCTGTGTCAGGATACATACGATCGGCACCGGGTAAAACGCGTTCAAAAATAGTAGTGCCGTCAGCAAAAGATTTACGTGTTTCATTGGGAACTCCGTCAAATGCCATGAGAGAGCGTTCTTCTATTACATCTAAAGCTGTTTTAACATCATCTTCCAATGCCCAGAAAATAATCTGTGCGTCCATTTCTCCTGCTTTGAGTATCTTCTGTACTTTTTGAAATACATTCTGACTGACAACATCTTCAAGGTCTTCGTTGCTGACCATGTTCGGACGTTCAATGCATGCAATAACTTTTAATCGATGAACATATTCATCGTAGAATGGCTTGCCGGGTTGTGTGAAATGAGAAAGTATATCTGCAAATTGGGGTAAATTTACGCCATAAAGTTTTTCATTTCGTTGTATGGCCTCATTAATAGGGGTATAATAAAAATTAAAAGATTTGGGATTAAGTTCTGTATAACTCATTTTCCAATCTTCTTTCTTGATACGTTTATTGAGAATGTCTTTAATAGCCAATAGTGCCCATTGGCGGAAACATTCTACATGTGTTAATTCGGGTATCCATTTCGTATGAGCAACCCCTTTAATTTCAACACGCGTTCCCCCTTTACAGCTTACATTCACATCTTCACGACCCGCACCTATGCCGGTTCGTACTTTCCCTGTGCTTCTGTTCAGGAATCGAATGTAATTACAAGCTTCCATGACTTCATCCGGATGGGTCATGTCGGGGTAAGTAACGGTTTCAATAAGAGGAACCCCCAATCTGTCTGTTCTGTAAATACGGTTATGACCAATGTCGGATACTTCACGACAAGAATCTTCTTCAATACTCAATTGAATCAGTTTTATGTTTTTATTTTTTAAAGGGATTACGCCTTCAATCCCTAAAATTGCCGTACGCTGGAAACCGGTAGGTATAGAACCGTCAAGGTATTGTTTGCGCGTGACATGTACTTCTCCAACAATATTTAATTTTGATACTAACGCAATTTCCAAAGCAATATGTAAGGCTTCTTCATTGATGGGGAAAGGTGGAGTATCGTCAACATCATAAGTACAAGCTGTTTTGTTTGAAATACGATAAATGATGTTCTTTTTCGTTTTAAATTCCATCAGAGCGGTTCCATCATAGGTTCCGAGTTCAGATAATGTGGGTCGCATATGACGCAATAATTCGGCATCATACTCATCAGATTTCTGATAAATACCTGCCGGACAGCGACAAAATAATTTTTCCTTTGTCAGTAATTGTTGGTGTACTTCTAATCCTGACATAAAACCTATGCGGTCATAATCGGCTTGATTCGCCTTTTTGCGATCTACATACCCTATGGCTTTTTTGCTTAATTCGTAATTCTGTTGCGGACTTTTTGATTTCACTATGCTTATGTTTTATTCTGATTTTTAATTTTTTAAATGTGTTTTATGCTTCGTAAAAACAGAAGACCAAAAGTACATAAAATTAATATAAAACCAAAGGGTTTTTAATCTAAATATTAAGAAAATAATTGAATATGTCGACGTAGCGTTAATTTCTACGTTCTAAAATTTAAAATACTTAATAATCAAAGCTTTTAATCATTATATGTGTTTTTTTAAAAAAATGTGATTTTCTTACACTTAAACTTTCATTTTTATTACATTTGCAAACATAAAATTATAATGTGGCTTTATTATGAAGGGATTGATTACTATAGGATTATTAGTGTTGTCAAATGCTTTTATGACCCTGGCTTGGTATGGTCATTTGAAGTTTGGTGAAATAAAAGGCTTTTCAAAACTCGGGCTAATAGCTGTGATTTTTATCAGTTGGGGTATAGCTTTGTTTGAATATTTTTGTCAAGTACCGGCAAACCGTATTGGTTTTCGAGGCAACGGAGGTCCGTTTTCATTGGTGGAATTAAAAGTTATACAAGAAGTGATTACTTTGTTGGTTTTTACACTATTTTCTCTTCTTTTTTTTAAAACTGAAAGCTTTCGTACCAATCACATTGTGGGTTTTGTTTTGTTGGTGCTGGCAGTATATTTTATTTTTAAAAAATAGGCAAGATGTGAGAGTTACCGGAATAACTCAAATTTGTTTACATTTTAAATTGAAAAGGTAAAAGCTTATCGATTCCATCAACAAGTATAATCTCACCGGAAGCTGCCGTCATTAGTACTTTAATAGTTTCCTTTTGTTTGTTTTCATATTCAGCCATGACTTGCCTACAGCCTCCGCAGGGGGTAATTGAAGAATCTGTAAGTTCACCGACACTGGCACCTGCAATGGCAATGGCTTTGATTGTTTTATCCGGATAATTTGCGGAAGCATAGAATAAGGCGACACGTTCGGCACATAAGCCTTCCGGATAAGAAATGTTTTCTTGATTATTCGCTCTTATTATACTGTTGTCCGATAGTAATACAGCTGCACCTACGCGAAAACGTGAATAGGGAGCATAGGCTTGGAGTTTGGCTTTACGTGCTTCTTGAATGAGCTGTTGGTACTCCGATGGTAACTCTTCAATGCTTCGATAATGTGTATATTGTATTTCTATTGTTTTATTTTCCATGATATTTTTTTAAAATTAAATTGCCGAATGATTGACCTTATGTTTCCGAAAGCAAAAGTATACAATTTGCCGTTTAAATGCTACTGTTCTGTGAAAATAATAGGTAAATAAAACAATAATACATGCTAAAAATAGTTTATACATATATTTTCTATGAGTGTAAGCATGATGAAATCTTTTTTTATTACTTTTTTATTCTTGATTTTAACTTATTGCTCATTTTCACAGGTTTTTAAAGGTGAAGTTATCTTAGGTGGGAATGTTACACAGGTCGATGGGGATGAAGTGTATGGTTATAGAAAAGTCGGATTTAACGGTGGACTCGGAGTGATGTTCCCGTTTAGTTTCGTGAAAGATAAAAAAGAAAAACCATGGGCATTGAGTATGGAAATGCTTTTTAATCAGAAAGGATCCAGACAGAAAAACTATAGTGGTATTGATTTCTGCGATACCTGTCCTCCGGAAATCGAATGCGACCCGATGATGAAATATCGTCTGAAAATGAATTATATATCTATACCCTTCTTATTGCATTACCAAGACAGAGATGCTTTAATGTTTGCTGTTGGTTTGTCATATAATCGATTGGCCGGTTTTAATGAAATTGAAAATGGAATCGAAAAACAGAATGTATATACTCTTTCTACCATTATTAATCCAAAACAAACGAAAGTGGAGGAAATGTTGAAGTACAGAGATGCTCTTTTTGCTAAAGATGAGCTTAGTGTTATTGTAGATTTACGTTTTAGAATTTGGCAGCAACTGAAAATGAATTTCCGTTTTGAATACAGTATTTTTCCAATAGGTATTCGTAGATATTATATGAGTGAAGGTGTGGAAGTAGACCCCTATATACGGAAAGAATATCATAATCTCTTATCATTGAGATTGATATATATGTTGAATGAACCCAAAGTGATTATTGATAAAAAACCAAGGGTAAAACGTGAAGAGTAAATTTATAATCATAAAGCATTGAAAGTTTTATTTATTCGTTTAAGCAGCATCGGAGATATTGTATTAACTACACCCCTCATACGGTGTGTGTATAATCAATTAAAGGATGTGGAAATTCATTATGTAAGTAAAACTTCTTTTGTTGACATTTTACTGCCAAATGTGTATGTACATCGTGTGCATGGTTTTGATAAAAATGATAAGTCGTTGTTTGAACGCTTGAAAAATGAGCAATTTGATTTTGTTGTAGATTTACAAAATAACAGACATTCGCGAAAAATTTGCCGGTATTTGAATTGTAAACAACATACATTTCCAAAAGTAAACGTTAAGAAATGGTTGCTGGTGAATTTTAAAATTAACATAATGCCCGATATACATGTCGTGGATAGATATTTTGAAGCGCTTAAAGATTTACATATAGTTAATGACAACAAAGGTTTGGATTTTTTTCTTGCTAAAAATGATTATGCAGCATATGAATCTTTAGGTTTACCTCCTGTTTATATAGCGATAGCCGTTGGCAGTAAACACTATACCAAACAAATACCTAGGGATACATTACTTGAAATCTGTCAAAAATGTACATTGCCTATCGTTTTACTCGGTGATAGTAATGATGTTGAAACAGCTCATTTTCTCGAAAGTCAGCTCAAAGAAAAGCCATATAATCTGTGTGGGAAATTGAGCATCAGAATGTCAGCTGTATGTATTGAAAAATGTACTTGTTTATTGACCGGTGATACCGGTTTGATGCATGTGGCAGCAGCTTTGGGTCAACGAATAGTGAGTGTGTGGGGAAATACGGTTCCGGCTTTTGGTATGTATCCCTATATGCCGAATCAAAAAGAAAAATATGTGATTATTGAGAATACACATCTGAAATGTCGTCCGTGTTCAAAATTAGGCTACAAACGTTGTCCTCATTTTCATTTCAAATGCATGAAATCCCTCTCAGCAGATGAAATAGTTTCCTATTTAAATCCATAATCTATGCGTTCATTGACGGAGATAAAAATTGAAGATTATTCCTATTCCTTACCCGATAGTAGAATTGCCTTTTTCCCTGCCGATAAGCGGGATCATTCTAAATTATTGATTTACGATAAGACGAAGATAACAGAAGATAGTTTTCTTCATCTGCCGAAACATCTTCCTTCTGATAGTGTGTTGATTTTTAATAATACACGTGTTATCCAGGCGCGCATTCTTATCCGAAAAGCTACGGGAGCCGAAGTGGAGATTTTTTGTTTAAAACCTATTTTACCCGGCACCCTCCACGAGCAGGCTTTTGCTGCTAGCGGTTCTTGTGTGTGGGAATGCTTTATCGGACATAATAAACGCTTTAAAAACACCCTTAGTCTTAGCTGCGATGTTGATAAAGAAAAACTTGTTTTTTCTGCCCGTAAATTAAAAGCCACAGAAGAGGATAGTTTCTTAGTGGAATTTAGTTGGACACCTTCTTGCTATTCTTTTGCGGAAGTATTGGAGCATATAGGGAAAATTCCTTTACCACCTTACATTAAAAGAGCTGTAAATAAAGAAGATACTAAACGCTATCAAACAGTTTATGCTACAGAAAAAGGCTCGGTCGCTGCCCCGACAGCAGGCTTGCATTTTTCAGAGGAAGTTATAAAACGTTTACGTAACAAACAGATTCCAATGGAATATATTACCTTACATGTTGGTGCCGGTACGTTTAAACCTGTTACGGAATCCTCTGTTGAGAAGCATGTAATGCACGAAGAAGCCATTTATTTTCATAAGTTAACCATTGAAAACATACGGTCCTTGTTAGATAAACGAATAATTTGTGTAGGCACTACCGGTGTTCGCTCTTTAGAAAGTTTGTATTGGTTAGGTGTGAAGTTGGCTCGGTATAAAAAGCAAAACAAAGCTGTAGATGAAGATTGTTTTACCTTGTATCAGTGGGAAGTCTATAATGAATTGCAAAATAACAATATTACTCCATCCTGCGCTTTACAAACCATTTTGGATTATATGGAAGAAACGCACATGCAAGTATTTCATGCCTCTACTTTTTTGATGATAGTCCCCGATAGGTACAAAATGCGTATGACTAAAGGTATTATCACTAATTTTCATCAACCGCAAAGTACATTATTGCTTCTGATTGCCGTCTTTGTAGGAGATAAATGGAAAGAAATCTACGACTATGCACTCGCACATGACTTCCGTTTCCTAAGTTATGGCGATGCCTGCTTGTTTCTTTAGCAAATGCTATTTGAAAAAACAAATTAAAAGGAGTATTCAATGATATTGCGAATACTTAGCAGAGAGCAATTAAGATTAAATAAATACTTAGGAGGAGTTACAAATCGTCTGGACTTAATCTTATTATTTTTCCTTTATCGGAAACTACCAAAACAAAATTTCTTTCTTTTTTTGTTCGAATAAGTTTTTTGTGTGTGAGTTCCAATCCATGTAAAATTTTCTCTCTGATATTGTTATTCTTTTTAGTCATATCAAGCTAACTGTTTTAAAGTTTCGTAAATGATATTATTTTTGATGTCAATAGATTTATTGGTATAACCTTCAGCGATGAGTTCGGAATGTGTTTTTGAGTTATCAAAAATCATCCAATAATCACTTATGGGGATGTATAAGTTGAATAAATTCTTTAATCCGGAGTAATATCTTCGGATGATTGTAGAATGAGGCACATTATGTCCTCCCTCGTCAACGCGAGATTTAACACGTTCAATAGCCAATTCGACAGAGTCTAACCAAAAGAAGACTAAAGTTGTTTTATACCCGAACGATTTTGCTTTTTCAATGATTTTAGTAAAAAT
>JAGOKS010000031.1 GCA_017994425.1 Bacteroidales bacterium
TATTTGCATCCTGACTATAGGCAGATTTCCAAGCAGCCAAAGATGTATAAGATGAGGAGCCATAATACGTAGTTGTACCCGTTCCGGTTCGATAATAGTTATTATAATCCATGGTACAATAAGAGGTACTCATATAGGAGGTACTTCCAAAATTTACCATATAGGCTGTACCGGAAGTATTTATATGAACATTATTATTCAAAAATTTGGAAGGATAACTGGAACTGTAAGGATACCAATATAAACCATAACAAGTAGATGACCCATTTATATAAATGGAATTGTTAATGATGTCAAATCTTGAATAACCTGAACTACTATATGCATACATTCCATACGCAGTACTACTGCTTGATCTAATTATAATTTCATTATTGGCAATGACCATTGGACCATTGGCTCCATAGGTTGTACTGTAATTTTGATAATAATACAATCTCATCCCATAGGCATTCCCCGTTGAATTAACAGTGATTTTATTACCAATCATTGAATCAATAGTAGTATAATAGTAAGTGTAAATTCCGTAATAAGTACTAGCACCGGGTGCAGAAGTAATAGTATTATGAGATATACTTGGATAATACGCATAATAATAGGAATATATACCTGAATTATACGCGTTTGTCAATACATTACTATCTATGGTTACTCCAACTCTGGAAGCCATATTTGTATTTGTTCCGGCAGGATAATTTAAATAGATATTATAATATCCACCACTTATATTATTTTTAATAAATCGTAAATTATTAAAATAATACGAACTGCTGCTGGTACCATAGTAATATACTGCCGCATAACTACTACTGGAAGTTGGCCAATAGGTATTAATATTACATCCTTTAAACTCCAGATTCACATAGGGAGTACTACTTGTTGAAAAATACACACCATAATACTGAGCACTATTATTACTCTGCCCTATGGTTATATCCTTAAAATATACATGGCTGACACCATTATATAAATATAAAGAATAGGAATAGGAAATATTGGTTCCAATCGTAAAACTATTGGGATTTCCTGTAGAGGAGGTTACGGTGATTGTATTCACAGCGCTGGCACCTGTAACAGTACCTCCTAATTGTTGTGGACCCGATAAATCCGATATTACCGATAGGGTAACAGGACCATTTACACCATTTGAAACCAAGTCATTGTAAGCAGACGTAAGTGAAGAATACGTGCCACCTGTACCTACCGTATAGGTTCCGCTCATTTGTGCTTTTACAACAGGGGTAAAAGCAAATGTTCCTAAGAACATTATTACCGCTAAAACTCTAATAAAATTTTTCATCTTTTTATGTTTTTTTTTTTATTTTTTTCTTTTTTTTAAAAAAAGTGAAGGTCTCGGCTCGAAACCTTCACTTTTACATTTAATATTATTTTTGAATGGTCATTTTCTTAACAATAGTTTGACCTTCGTATTCCATGCTGTAGTAATAAATACCGTTAGCAATGGATTCGGTTTTCAATTCTACATAATGTGTACCGGAAACTGCTTGAATATCTTCCTTATACAGAACTTGACCATTGATGCTCATTACTTTGAATATTAACTTACCATCTTGAGGTATAGAATAAGGTATAAGAGTAGAAGCTGTTGCCGGATTAGGAATATTTTGTTCCATAGTCCATGCTGTTCCCGTTACATCGATTACGCTTACATCATTATAAATAACACAGGCTGTCTGTTCTAACGCGTAGGTTGGAGAATAAATATACGCTGTAACATTGTAGGTAGAATTCGTTGCCATGTTAGGAACGATATACGAACTTGTGAAATTATAATTGGTAGTTCCTGAAAGGACAAAAGCTATAGTATCAATAAAGCTTTCAAATACAACAGAACCTGTATCCAAAGTCATATATACGACAACATCTGTTTCAGCTGCTCCTGTATTGTTTATGGTTATTTGTGGATTTACCACGTGTAAACCTGTATCACATACCGTTGCACTTGGGCGTAGAACACTTTGAACTTTTAGTGTCGGTTCATTCACGGTTTCCGTACTTCGTAAAGTATCGTTGCTGTTGTCATTATCACAACTTAATTCCGATACTATCATTAATGCATAGGTAGGTTCTATCGGAACGATATACGGAGTCTTCATTGTATAAAGGGTATCGGTTCCTGCCAATAAATCAAGGTGTGCAATCTCGGTTACCTCTTGTACGCCATCAACTTGTATTCGTAATGGTACCTCTTGAACGCGTAAATTACCGGTATTACTAATCTTAATGGTTGGATATACCTGTGAATGCATTGGACGTGAACCAATAGCATCTAAGGATACTAAACTAACACCGGCAGATATTGTCAAAGTAGACATTACGGTATCGTTATAGCTTGCATTATCAATGCTGCTTACATAGGCTTTGAAATCATAGGTGCCTGATGTTGTAACATCAAAGGCATTATCTACAATTACATCCATTGTTGCATTTCCTAATAATACACCGGATAGCGTATCAGTGTAGGTAGTAGTTACAGTACCTGTTACTTCAACCGTAAGAATAGAGGGTGTTTCACTAAAATCAATCGGCAACAAGGTATTATTCATTAAAGTAACTTTAATTTCTTGATTATTTAAATCGCAAGCTACCAAATCGTCTATCTGTGGAATCGTCATTCCGATTCCCATTTCTTTGGAAGAAGTAATGAAAATACGATCGATATACATATCTCCACCACCTTCACTGTGTGCTTCAAAAGCCAATATTACACAACTTTCAGAAATGAAATTCGATAAATCGATGGTATACTTTTTCCAACCCGGAGTAGTATACGTAGGATCATAGCGATTAATCGTTTGTAGCGTTGTGTAACTTGCACCACCATTAGTTGATATTTTCAATGCAACCCTATCTGTTTTTGTGCTATTGTTAGCATCATGAGCAAACCAGAATTCCATAATCGGATCCAAAGCTCCTTGTAAATTAATGGCATGTAAAATAGCGCTTGATACCGAACCGGCAGATACGGAAGAATTATAATACAATGCACCAGTTCCAAATACCGGTGTCATTCCCGGTGTAGAATCTTGAGCCCAACTAATAGGTCCTGCATTTTGCACAACCCTTATTGAGGTCAGTGCACTACTGAAATCTTCATCATAAGGCAACAATATTCTTCTGACTTCATATTGCATACGTATAGTGTCATCAAAACGTATGGTATCAGATGCACAAGTTAAATATACTTCCATTTGATAAATACCCGGTAGACTAATATCAAACAATGTATCAACAATAACATCTTTAGTCCCGACAGGGAAAGCACCTTTCGATAATACAACATTCTTTTGATAACTTACAGGTCCTGTTACATTGTAATGCAGAGTAATGGGACTTGCATTTAATATCAAGGCTAAGGTTCCCGTATTTTCCATACGAATAGAAACCGGAGTTGTATTTCCAAAACATACTTGACTTGGATTGTTGTAAGGAGACATAAATTGACGCATGGTAATATTAACACCATGGAAATCGGCATACGTAGTAATCGACAATGTGTCATCATAGGTTGTTGAATCAAAGGCATTATTAGGTAAACTTACCTGGAATGATATTGTATAAGTATACCCTTGAATAGGTGTAAAATAACCTATGGTTACCGTATCCATAAAATCTTCAAATAAATTACCTGTCCAATTATAGGTAGGTTGAGGTACACCATTGATCATCCAATCTATTTTACAACTTGTTAAATTAGCTATTCCTTTGTTTTTGATAACTACTTCTACAGGAGTATTCGTATACGCTTGAATGGTATCATCCGGTGACAATATTTGTGTAATTCCGACAGAATTTGTATCATCTCCACCGCCAATAATATAGAAACGAGCATTGGGGCGATTGACTGTCAATGTTCCTGAGCTTGCGGAAGGGAAACTACCATCAGCACGACAATATACAGCTGTGTTAGCAATAGTCGGTGTATAATAGAATGTATAAGCCGTTCCGGGATACGTACCGTGTTTGTGATGCCAATGTATTAATAAATTTTTCCCCGGAGGCAACATAAACGGCTGATCCAATACAAACTCAACCCAGCCTTGTGATAGATATGCTGTACCTGTCCATACTTGTGTTGCTCCACTTATGGCAGGATCTACGTAAGCATTGCTCGTTATGGAAGTAACGGATGCATCTACCGCTTCAAAGAAACAAGTTTGATTGGTATAAGTATAAGGAGTTGCATACGCATATTGCCATGCTAATTTTGTAATTAAACCACCTCCGGAGGATGGACTTAATTCATTAGCTAAATACAATTCTCGTGTCCAACTGTAACAATACCACATATCCATTGGAAGCATATAAGAAGTATTCATACCGGTACCTACGATTACATAACCGGTATTCGCTCCTCCCGATGAACGTTTCACATAGAACCAATCACTGATTGTAATTACATTACCGATACTGTCGACAACAGTTACTGAATACGTAACGTAGGTGCCAAATGGTTGCTGAGGAATAGTTACTTTAAAAATAGAGTCTGCATGAACTATCGACATTGTAACCGTATCATAAGTAGTTACATTATTATAGGTATAACTTAGGTGCATAACCGGTGTTGGCAAAGGTATTGATGTCGTTGATTGAATATGTGCAAGTATTTCAAAAGGACCTGTTACAAAAACCGTATCGCGTACCAAAGGAGATAAATATTCTGCAATAAGACCTGCTTTTGCATACGCATTTACACTTAAAGTGTCGTCAAAATTACTTGTATCGGCTGCCCCATTTGGCAAACTAACCCATACCTTGATATTATCATAATTAGCAGGATTCGGCATATAGCTTCCTAATACAACGGTATCTGTAAAATCTTCGTACAAATTACCTGTCCAATTATATTGTGTTTGTGCAATACCGTTTAATGTCCAGTCAATTTTACATGAAGTTAAATTACGCATACCTTTGTTCTTTATTACTGCAGTTACAGGAGTTGAAACTCCGGCAGGAGTAACATTTTCAGGAGATAGAATACGATAGGTTGCTACGCCATCACTATCATTGGTAGCACCACTGAATCCGAAACATGTCCATGGACGATAACTTGAGGTAGATTGAGTCGTTAAATTTGTTAAAGAAGTTCCATATCCATAACAACTTGTTCCTGTTACGTTATAATAATTCCAAGCAAAAGTAGCAGCTGCCGTTCCATGTTGATCGACGTAATATACAATGATATTTTTATTTGCCGGCAATAAAAATGGATTTAATAAATCTATCTTATGCCAAACACCTGGTGTAGCATCTAAATTCATTGAGCCACTCCACACTAAAACAGCGCCATCGGTAATTGGATCTACATAGGTTCCACTTGTTATTGCTGTTACTGTAAGGTCAACTGCTTTCATATATACATCTTGATTGGTACGGATAGCACTGTAAGTATAACCTGCATTTTGATAGGATTTCCATGCAATGGATGATATCATGGCTCCGGTTGTTGATACCCCAAGTTCTGCACCGGTATATAAAACACGGGAATAACTTGCAGCATATCGACAATCAAATGGAACAACAAATACACCACCATTTAATACGGTTCCAATTATAATGGAATCCGTTGAATTTGAAGCATCCGGGCGTTTTACATAAAACCATTTGACGATTTCGATAATATTTCCTAAACTATCAGTTGCAGAAATTGAATAAGTTACATGACTAGTGTAAGGTTGTTGAGGCAATATTGTTCTCCATAAGGTATCATTTCCGGTATTATTCATACGAATGGTATCATAGGTAGTTAGCCCCGCATAGGTATACGAAACATGTAAAAACACATTGGTATCAACAGGTAAGGATGTCAATGAAATCAGTTTAGCATCTATTTGATAAGGACCTGTATGATATATTGTATCAACCGGACCACTTAATGTAACTTCTATGGCAGCTTCTCCATAAATAGAGGTGCTTAAGGTATCGTCATATTTTGTAGGATCGTTCACTCCGTTAGGATTACTTACCCACACACGAATATAATCCGTTACACATGCTCTTGGCATATAATAACCTACTGTCAATGTATCATTAAAATCTTCCGTCAAATTTCCTGACCACGCTTTCGTTCCTTGATACACGCCATTCAATTCCCAGCTTACATTACATGATGTTAAATTTGCTATACCTTTATTCTTTATAGTAACTTTAACTCCCACACTATCTCCGTTTGGAGTTGCCATAACACTTCCTTGTGGATAATCGATTGAAAGCATAGCTACTGAATTGGTATCATTGCCTGCCCCTATGATATAAAACCGGGCATTTGGACGATCATAGCTATATGAACCTGAGTAAGTAGGAAATGTCATATCTGCATAATCATATACTGCCATAGGATTTGAAGTAGTTGTTGAATACCATTCCGCATAAGGAGACGTATACGCACCATCATTATTTTCCCAATATATCATTAAGTTTTTATTGGGCGTTAGTGTAAAAGAATTTGTTAAGGTTATTTCCACCCAACCGGTTGTTGAAGGACTATATGTTCCTGACCATACCAAAGTAGCTCCGTCAGTAACAGGATTTAAATAGTTGGTTGTCATCATCATATTGTCTGTTACTTCTTTAAAATAACACGTTTGATTTGTTCCACTTACTCCTGTTGTTGCTACTTGCCATGCTAATTTTGTAATCATACCTCCACTAGAAGAAGGACTTAATTCTGAAGCCAAATATAAAGTACGCGACCAACTATAATCATACCATCTATAAAAAGGCACATAATACTGGGTATTAGTTCCTGTTCCTACTATTACATAGCCGGTAGAAGCGCCTCCGGACAATCGATGAATAACAAAATTATCTCCGATTGTTACAAGATTGCCTACTGCATCCATCACACTGATGGAATAACTTACAGCTGTTCCAAAAACATGTTGAGGAATCATTCCTACAAAGGTATCGTTGGAAACATAATTCATTAATATAGTATCATAGGTTGTAATTGAATTATAGGTATAGGCTACATGCATATATACCGGCGTTGGAACAGGAGTTGCAGTTCTGCTGGATATATGAGCTTGTACTTTAAAAGGACCTGTATTATACAATGTGTCCGTTATATTAGATAACAGCCACATATTTAAACCTGTAACGCCAAAAGAAATTTGAGTTACCGTGTCATCATAGGTTGTAGAGTCATATACTCCATTTGGTAAACTTGTCCAAATCACCAAGGTATCGTATTGATTTACGGAAGGAGTATAATATCCGATGGTATCTGTTGCATTGAAATCCCAAGGTAAATAACCTCTCCACGTAAAGGAAGGTTGTAATACGCCGTTTAATGTCCAATTGATTAAACATGAATCCAAATCACCCATTCCTTGATTTTTGATAGTTACAATTACGGGAACTTGGTGTAAGGGAGCTGCTACTACACTATCTAAAGGTGAATTAACTTCATATAAACCAACTGAGTTTGTATCATCGGATCCTCCCATTATATAAAACCTGATATCCGGACGGTAATAATATAATGAACCTGCTGATGCCGGAAAACTTCCGTCTTGATATTTATATACAGCTTTGTAAGTAGGCGACGTAGAGGTTGCTCTCCAATAGGTAGAAGTATTATTACCATAGGATCCCTCATTATTCAACCAATATACCATTAAGTTCATACCCGGTGCTAACATAAAGGAATTTGTCAATGGAATATCCGACCATGAGTTTGCGGTTACATTATAAGTGCCACTCCATACTAAGGTTGCACCATTCGTTGTAGGATCTTCCCAGATTGCAGATGCTATTGCATTATCGCTTACTGCTTTAAAATAACATGATTGACTATTAATTGCCCATGTTGAGCTTGGATAGAATGCCATTGTCGTAATCATTCCTCCCGCGGAAGCTGAACTAATTTCACTTGCTAAATATAATTGCCGTGACCATCCGTAATCATAATTATAATACATCGGGCAATAAGATTCGGTTGTACCCCCTGTTCCTATAATTACATGTCCTGTCAATCCTCCCCCTGCTCTTTGTTGTATATAAAAACTGGAATGCAAGCTACCGTTATTACCTACGGTATCATACGCATACACATCATATGTTATGGTTGTACCTGCTACCTTTTGCGGGAGCATGGCACCAAAAATAGTATCTCCATCAATCATTGTCATGGCGATGGTATCATAGGTAGTCGTATATCCCTGACGTTCATAGCGCACTGTTAAATAAATAGGTCGTACCATAGGATGTATGGTTTGAGGAGATATTCTTATTTGTATCGGAAAAGGTCCGGTTGTATAGACAGTATCTCCAATATTTGATAAATCTTGTATTATAGGGGGTTTAATTTGATATTGGGAGCCCATTAACTCAAAATTATCAAGTAACCATCCATAAGCAAACTGTGTTCCTAACACATTGCCTCTTTTAATCACAAATTTAAAACGAACTTGTGCATAAGATGCTTCATTCGATAAATCAAAGGGTTCTACTTTCCACCATGCATTGGTAGGAGTTGCCAAGGAATCGGTCGGCACCCAATCCAAATAACTCTGTTGACTGAATCGAGCATTTTGATATGCTGTAGCACTTGCTCCCTGATACGAGCTGGTAGGCAATTCTACCCAACGTGCTCCGGTGTAATTTTCCTGAATATACACCTTGCAAATATCACTTGTCGAAACTTTACATATATGACTGAAACGAAGAAACACAAATTGATAATTCGTAAAGTCATAATACGGAGATGTTAACACAACAGAATCTCCCGTTGAATTGGGAACATATCCAACCGCTGATGATGGGCTACTTACAAACAAACCGTTGTCAAGACCCCAACCTCCGGATGGTGAAACTGTCCAACCTGCCGGAATCGTGTTAAACTTCACATCTGCCACCATGTTCATTTGTGCATACGCAAAAACAAACATCATAACCATTCCAATTAATAATACAATCTTTTTCATTTTTTTTGATTTTTATTTATATTTTTTTTGCAATTTACTCTATTTTATTTTTTAATTTTTATTCAAATAAAAAATACATTTTAAATAATAAAAAATTTATTATTCAAAATTTATAATTTAAAGATATTTTTGGGGGAAATTGATAAAATTTTATACATAGATTTTTTTTTTTAAACATTATTTTTTTTTATTTATTTATTTTTTTTTCTATTTAATTACATAAACACATCTCTTTCATATATTTAACTATCTAATTTTGAAATACTATTAATAATCCAGATTAAATATTTTCATTCTGCAAATATACAAACATTTTTAAATTTTTAATTATTTTTTTACTTTTTTTTTTATTTTTTTTTTCAACAGGACTAATAATATTGTATTACTGTATATTGCAAAATTATATGATTGCAACTTACGAACAATTGATAGTTTATAATCAATAAAATTATATTGTTATTCAATATTCTCCGATTTTTATTACATGAGGTTTGCAAATACTTGATTTCACTTCCTTATTCTTTGAATGACAATGATTTTAAAAATAAACAGACCGATAAGAGCGTGTATATACAATGCAGTTGCGTATATTTCTGAGTAAAACAAAGAATCTGTTGAATGAAATCTGTCACTAATAATAATATGATTTATTCCTCTAGTATATTAATATAATGTATAAACACTTTTCGATATAGTTCACCGCGGTTTTACAGATTTCGTAAACTTTTATTCAATGAAATTATCATATGTTAATATTTTTTCAATAATTTTACCTAAAGCAAGAATTCATATAAAAAAAAAATCTACTTTTGCAGCATAAATTATAAACCTCTTTATAAATTTTATTTTTGTCTATCGTGGCAATCTATTACATGCATTAAAAAAGCATTTTCAATTTACATGTTTAAAAATAAATAATCCGTTTTTATGGCAACCAAGACTCAAACTCTTGATATTGAAAGTTTAAAAGAAAAAACTATTCGACAATTACATTCTATTGCAAAAAAAGAAGGACTTAATGACTATAAAGATTTAAGTGTTGAAGATTTAATTGTTCGTATCACAGAAAACCAAACTATGAAAAATAGCACTCAGGAAGTATCCATGGAAGAAGTAAAACAAGAAAAAGTAGAAAAACCCAAGAAATTTCAACTTCTTGATAAAGGGAATAGGAATAAAATAATACAATCGAATAATAATGTAGAGAATAAAGTGGAGAATATATCCCCATCTATTTATAAAAAAACAGAAACTCCAAATCCTACTTTCACACAAGAAGGAGAAGGCTCACAAGAAAAAAAGAAACGCAAAAGATTAAAGATTAAAGCTGTACCTATTATTGAAACCAACCCAAACACAGCAATATCCATAGAGTTGGAGGTTTCACCAACAAATAAACAAGAAAAGCAAATCAACATTATCTCACCATACATTGAAGAAAAGAATCAACTCCCCATTGAGAATAAAACGGAAGAAAAAGTAAGCCCGATTCCACACATAAAAGAAGAACAACAAAATAAATCCAATGTCCCTACTCTACCATTCTACCACATCCCTAAAAATATTGAATTTTTCGGTAATGTAATTGGAGAAGGTGTATTGGAAGTATCCAACGAAGGTTTCGGTTTTCTGCGTTCATCCGATTATAATTATTTGAATTCTCCCGATGATATCTATGTATCACAATCTCAAATTAAATTGTTTGGTTTAAAAACCGGCGATATTGTGCAGGGAATGATTCGTCCACCAAAAGAAGGAGAAAAATTCTTTCCTTTATTAAAAGTTGACCTTATCAACGGCAAAACACCGGAAGCGGTACGAGACAGAATTCCTTTCGACTTTTTAACCCCACTTTTTCCTGATGAAAAAATCAAATTGACGGGACACCCCGGATCAAGTATTTCAACACGTATCATCGATTTGTTTGCACCTATCGGGAAAGGGCAACGCGGATTAATTGTAGCCCAACCCAAAACAGGAAAGACTGTATTATTAAAAGAAATTGCCAATGCCATCGCATATAATCATCCTGAAATATATTTAATCATTTTATTAATAGACGAAAGACCGGAAGAAGTTACCGATATGGAACGTAGTGTAAAAGCGGAAGTAATTTCCTCTACTTTTGATGAACCTGCTGACCGTCATGTTAAAATTGCGAATATTGTATTAGAGAAAGCAAAACGTATGGTGGAATGCGGTCATGATGTTTGTATTTTATTGGATTCTATAACTCGTTTAGCCAGAGCATTTAATACTATCGCTCCAGCATCCGGAAAAGTATTATCCGGTGGTGTGGAAGCCAATGCTTTACAAAAGCCTAAACGATTTTTCGGTGCCGCACGTAAAATTGAAAACGGCGGCTCATTAACCATTATCTCTACTGCCCTTACGGAAACAGGCTCGAAAATGGATGAAGTTATTTTTGAAGAATTTAAAGGTACCGGTAACATGGAATTGCAACTAGACAGAAAACTTTCCAACAAACGCATTTTCCCTGCTATCGATATTGTCGCTTCAAGTACACGTCGTGATGACTTATTGCAAGATAAAGAAGTTCTACAACGAATATGGGTGCTTCGCAACCATTTAGCAGATATGAATACCGTTGAAGCGATGGAATTCCTTAAATCTAAAATTGCCCTTACTCGCTCCAATGAAGAATTCCTGATTTCTATGAACAGTTAACAATAGATTCTTTTCTTTACTTCTATTTTCTGTGCAGACTATATCATTTAACGAATAGTCAAAATTTATTCCTTATTATTTTGTATCTTTGCACACAAATACAAAAAAACATCATGAAAAACGTAATAGCCTTAGTAGGAAGACCAAACACCGGAAAATCTACCCTCTTTAACCGATTAACCCGTTCGAGGCAAGCCATTGTTGATGCCACTTCGGGGGTTACACGTGATAGAAACTACGGGCAATCGGAATGGAATAATTATGAATTCTCAGTGATTGATACCGGAGGCTATGTTGACAATTCGGATGATATTTACGAAAATGAAATCAAAAAACAAGTATGTTTAGCCATAGATGAAGCCGATGTTATTTTGTTTATGGTTGATGGACGTGAAGGCATTACCCCCATGGATGAAGATATATCGGCACTATTACGCACGAGCAATAAACCCTCTTACCTGGTAGTCAACAAAATTGATTCTGCCGCAAATTATACCGACCAAATGGAATTTTATGCCTTAGGTTTTGAAAATCTTTTTGCCATTTCGGCAGCATCGGGAAGTGGCACCGGCGAATTACTCGATGATGTCGTTAAGCACTTTACCGATAAAAAAGAAGAAGAAACCGAAGACCTCCCCAAACTCACGGTCATTGGACGTCCTAATGTAGGGAAATCTTCTATTATCAATGCTTTTCTTGGAAAAGAACGCAATATAGTTACCTCGCTCGCCGGTACAACCCGTGATTCAATCTACTCACGATATAAAGGTTTCGGTTTTGATTTTTATCTGGTTGATACGGCAGGCCTTCGGAAAAAGAAAAATGTAGAAGAGAATCTCGAATTTTATTCTGTGATGCGTACCGTCCGTGCTATAGAAAACAGCGATGTATGTATCGTTATGTGCGACGCCACTCAAGGCTTCGAAGCGCAAGATTTAAACATATTGAGTCTGGCACAAAGAAATAAAAAGGGAATTGTCATAGTAGTAAACAAATGGGATTTGGTAGAAAAAGCTTCCAACACCCATGTTGATTTTGATGCCGCTATTCGACGTAAAATAGCACCTTATAATGATGTCCCTGTTTTATTTACATCCGTAATTAAAAAACAACGCATCTTCAATGTATTAGAATCTGCTATTGAAGTGTATTCCAATATGAAACGGAAAATAAGTACGTCTGAATTAAATAATGTATTGTTAGAAATCATCAAACAAAATCCTCTACCGGTAAACAAAGATAAAGTGGTAAAAATTAAATACATTACGCAACTACCTACCAACTATCCTCAATTCGTGTTTTTCTGTAACTTACCTCAGTATGTACGGGATGATTATAAACGTTATATAGAAAAAAAAATCCGTAGTCTGTGGGATTTTAACGGTGCCCCCGTAGATATTTTCTTTCGTAAAAAATAAAAATTATGAAGCATTTAATATATATAAGTATCTTGCTTTTTATTGTTTTTTCTTCTTGTTCCAACAAAAAACCTATGTACGAACAAACGATACATTTTCCCGACCATCAATGGAATCGTTTCCATATTATAGAATTTATGCCGGAAGTTAAAAAAGTTAAGAAGCCGTATGATATAAAGTTGGTTCTTACATATACAGAAGAATATCCTTACGAAACCATCCCCGTAAATACGGTGTTAACATATCCTAACGGGCAAAAAAACATCTTACGGTATGTTTTTTTAGTGAAAGATAAAAACGGTTTCATAGGCACTGTCGATGGCAACAAACGCAGCATTCAGGCGACTATCCATTCAAACAAACAATTACCGGAACCCGGAATCTACACATTTACCGTTCAGCAGCTCACTCAATATTATGATTTGGAAAACATTGTTTCCGTTCATTGCATTGTTGTTCCGAGCAAGAAAAAATAAAAAAAATGAAAATCATAGCCATCGAGCCTATAGGTATAACACCTGAGAGACTTATTTACATACAAAATCATTACACTGCTCACGGACACACTTTTATTTTTCATCCCGAACGCAACGAAAATCCCGCAGTAATCATTCAACGTATGCAAGATGCCGACATTGCCATAGTTTCTAACATTCCTCTTTCTGAAAGTATTTTATCTCAATGTTCCCATTTAAAATGTATTGCTGTTGCCTTTACCGGCATCGATCATATAGACACAAACTATTGCCAAACACACAATATTCACATTTGCAATGCAGCCGGATATGCTACCCAAGCTGTGAGTGAAATGACCATAGGGCTCATACTTGATGTGTACCGACATTTATCGGAAATGGAAGTACAAACACGAAAATTAAAAGACAGAAACAATTTTTTAGGCAGAGAATTATTCGATAAAACCGTCGGCATTATCGGAACCGGAGCCATTGGAAGACGTACTGCTTTGTTATTGAAAAGTTTCGGCTGTAATGTAATCGCGTGGAATCGTTCGGAACACATTGAAATGACAGAAAACAATATTCTTTACCTACCATTGGATGAACTTCTTCGCCAATCAGATATTGTTTCCTTACATCTACCCCTTACTCCCGAAACCACACATTTTCTTTCAAAAGACAAGCTTGCCTTGATGAAACCACAGGCTATTCTTATCAATACTGCCAGAGGAAAAGTCGTTGATAACGAAGCGCTCGCCGAGGCATTACAAGAACAACGTATCAGCGGAGCCGGCATCGATGTTTATGAAACAGAACCACCCCTTGCTGAAAATCACCCTTTATTAAAAGCCCCTCGCTGCATTTTGAAACCACACATCGCCTATGCTACCCGTGAAGCTTTCGACAAACGCATTGATATTGTCCTTCAAAATATAGATTCATTCTTACACTTAAACTTTTAAAACAATGACTAAAATACGCATTACGAAAATTTTTCACTTCGAAATGGCTCATGCCTTGGTCGATTATAAAGGCTTATGCCAAAATATTCACGGACATTCCTACCAATTGGAAGTACGGGTTAGCGGATACATCAATCAACATCCCGATAAAGCTAAAAAGGGAATGGTTATGGATTTCTCTGATTTAAAAAATATTGTTGATAAACATATCATCCAGCGTTACGACCATGCCCTCATTTTAAACAGTGAAAGCAACACCGAATTAATCAAACAACTCAAACAGAATTATAAGAACATTATTGTTGTTGATTACCAACCTACCAGCGAACAACTACTGGAAGATTTTGCCGACAGGATCAAAAAACACCTCCCACCCTACGCCACCTTACACAGCATTCGCTTATCGGAAACACAAAGCTCTTATGCGGAATGGTATGCGGATGACAACAAGGATAAATGAAATTGTATATATTAATTAATGTATAGAGTCTACACTTTGCTTATCTATACACTAATTTATTAATAAATAAAACATCCCGCTTGCGACTCCGTTTTTGATTGCTTTTCATTCCCGTAACAGTTTGATAACCATGAAAAATAAAATTTTCACCGTACCAATGCTTACATGTAGAAGAATAATTAGCCGTTAGTTTGTCATTGGGTGACAGCAACTCCAACGGTATGCTTTCTGACGATTGGACAATATTATTATTATTCAATATCATTGTATTCACAAAGCCTCCCATGCCATAATACAATAACACATTTTGATTTTCATCAATATAAGCATGTAAAATATTCCGAAGACTTTTCACCAATATATCGGTATATTGAATCTGCGTATTCCACAGCAATTCCCCTTTTGTAGTAAATGCCAACACATAAGCCGTTTGATAACGATAACCTGCAAACACAGTAGTAGGTGCGGAGGAATACCCGTACATGCCTGAACTGGCAGCATATTCCTGACGGTATTCCGGATAAAACACCTCTCCGATAAATACTAACATACTGTCATTGTGCGCAATTTCATCTATAATCAATTGCAAATTCAAAGAAACTCCTTTTTTATTTGCCGGTGTTATTTTATTTTTATCATACTGATTACTTAATAAAACAAAATTAAAATAATGTGGTTCAGAAGGGTTCCCATTCACGATTGGCAACGTAAATATTCCTGTGTTAACCGTTTCTGTATTTTTTATGTTAGAAGCTTCTTTTATATCGACATAAGTGCCGATTAAAATTTGTTTCGAAGAATCAACGACGGCTAATTTACAAAAATTTACGCGATTTTCATCTTTAAAAGGAATGGTAAGTGTTTGTATTCTATAGGCAGTAGTATCCAATTGTGTTAATACAAGCGATGAAATATTCTTATCTTTTATGTATGAAGACGCTATCCATAAAGTATGTGTTATTGTATCTGTTTTAAAAAACTGAAACATACTTGTTTGTGATATTTCGGGAAAAAGTGGTTGGCTGACTAATGTTTTTAAATCCAACACAAATACATCCTCATTACGATTATATAAAGTGGTATAATACGCATAATTACCGAAAAAAAATACATCTATTACTTCTTCCTTATCTCGGATATTAATCGCGTAAACATTGGCTTTTCGCTGCGGCAAAGTATAATGAATAAAATAGGTGTTATAAATAGTAGAACGTCGTGTGTTTTTTTGCAAACAAAGAAACATTTCATTTTTATCACTGTTAAGAACCTCTACACTTAAATCATTTTCAAGCCATAGGTCTGTGTTTGAAACTTTTTGAAGATTGGTATCAAACAAAACAATGCTCCATTTCTTTTGCTTATTTTCGATTACATCGGTTTCATACAGCAGTGCTACTCCATTCTCCTCCATAGGAATAACATAAAAAGGGTATTCAAAGCGCGGCGTTTCTATTTCAAGACGTAAAGGGGGTGAATACGTTTGCGCTCCTGCCACCCAAGGTAAAACACATAAAATCCATAGGAAGAAAAAAATACTACTCTTCATTATCAGTCTATAATTTTTGTTGACAGTAAAATAGCTTCTATCTGACGCAATAAATCTCTTTTATCATCGGTAGGGGCATACAAAAAGCCGTCAACAGTTACGATACGTTTACGCTTTTCGTCTAAAATACTGAAACTAATAAATGGACCTCCCATAAAATCACCTCCTTCTGTTCTCCATAATCCCTGCGTTTTCATAGCATACTGTCCATTAAAATTGAAATATTCAGATACAGGGGGTATGTATTTTTCATCTACCTGAACATACGTACTATCAATAGAACCAAAAACATATTTTTTAGTTACGGCATTGCGATTGGCTATAATATGGGCTTGCTGCAACATTGCAGTATCTGTATACTCTTGAAAATGTATTAATATACTTTGCCCCCAATATTTGGTTTCTTTGCGAAGCCAACAAAATTCTTCGTTTCTCACAGCAAACACAAAACCTTTGGGAATAATCATCGATAACTTGTAATATTGTTGTAACTTCTTATCTATGTTTCTATCTTGTTGAGCTTTTTGAGCTTTTTGGAAACGCCGCATTTCCGATTGCATAAACAATCCCATGATTCGTTGCTTTTTCATACTCAACAGTTGTATGGCTTCCTCTTCACTTTTGACGGAAAATGAAACAATAATCTGCGGACTTGCCCATTTATTTTTCACAATACTTACCCTGGCAACACTATGTTGATCAGAAATATCAATGTATAATATATTTCTTTGTTTCTGATAAATGGCATTGAAATTCTCATGATTCACCTGCGACATGAAAAACATGGGTTCATTTTGCGGTAAAAATTCCAAGGGTGCCATAAAAACAGCTTGCAAACTATCGCCCAATGATCCTTTCCAATACGTATCGGCACATACTACCAACATTTCTCCCGACCTTCCCGATGATGACATCAGTCCTTTACCTTGTGTTCCTGTACCTTCACATCCCGTCATTAGGACAAATCCACTTGTAAGTAATAATGCCAAAACAAAGCCTTGTATGTGTTTCATAGGTTTCATACTTTTTTTAATGTTAATTGTATTCTTAGTATCTGTTTATTATCACATCATATTTTGTGATGCAAAAATACATTTTTTTAATTAGCGAAGCTAAAAAAGCAATAAAGAATATCTTAAAAAACTATATTCATATATGTATTTTTAGTACTTTTGTTAGTGTAATAATCAATTCTTTAAAAATCATAAAACACATCTATACATGGATTTAATGCAACACATAAAAGAGATGGCACAAAAAGCAAACAAATGTATTGTGCTACCCGAAGCAACGGAAGAACGTACCCTGAAAGCCGCAGATATTATTTTAAAAGAGAAATTAGCCCGCCTAATTTTGCTGGGTAACAAAGAATGTATTCTATCAAATGCCAAATTATGGAATCTGACAGAGATTGATAAAGCCGTTATTATCGACCCTGAAAATAACCCCAAGGCAGAAATTTACGCTCAACTCTTATGCGAACTGCGTAAAAGCAAAGGCATAGAAATGGATAAAGCTCTTCAATTGGTGAAAGACCCTTTGTATTTGGGCACTTTACTTATTAAAAACAAAGAAGCCGACGGTGAAGTAGCCGGCGCCATGAATGCTACCGGCGATGTATTACGTCCGGCTTTTCAAATTGTGAAAACATTGCCGGGAGTAAGTGTTGTTTCCGGTGCTTTTATCATGATTATGAAAGATAAACAATGGGGCGACAATGGCATTATGGTCTTTGCCGACTGTGCAGCTCATCCCAATCCGAACGCACAAGAATTAGCTGAAATTGCTGTTGTAACCGCTAAAACAGCTAAGAACGTTGCCGGCATAGAACCGCGCGTAGCCATGCTCAGCTTTTCTACCAAAGGCAGTGCAAAGCACGAAATGGTAGATAAAGTAGTGGAAGCAACAGCCATAGCCAAACAAATGGCTCCCGATTTAGCCATCGATGGGGAACTTCAAGCCGATGCTGCCATTGTTCCCAAAGTGGGTGCCAGCAAAGCACCGGGAAGTGCTATTGCAGGCAAAGCCAATGTATTGGTATTCCCTACCCTCGAAGTAGGAAATATTGCCTATAAATTGGTACAACGCCTGGCAGGCGCCGAAGCCATTGGTCCGGTGATGCAAGGCATGGCAGCCCCTATCAACGACCTCTCTCGTGGTTGCTCTATCGATGATATTGTCAACGTGGTGGCTATTACCGCCAACCAAGCAACGATTTAATACTTTATAGAAAAGAATTAAAGCTCTCAGTCGTCAGTTTTTAAGCACCTTGTATGAAGTTTAATGCTTAATTCATTATATTTAACCGCAGAGAACGCAAAGGGTATAGACATTTCTTTTCTATTTTTCTCTATAAAATAAATACGTGTGAATTGATAAAATACGAATCCCGAAGGGATTCAGTATGAATAGAGCTGCATGAAATGCAGTCATAGACAATCGCATGTATTATTGCCAACCGCAAAGCGCTTGAATATGGCTTTTTTATTTTAATTTAAGCCCTTCAGGCTTATGTTTTGTTATAGCATATACTAAAAGCAAAATCTCTATGTTTCGGAACGAATAACATTGCTCTTTTATAAATAACAAAGTATCCGGTTTTATTCGAGTAAGTATGTTTTAATAATTACATACGTATCCTCCAGTGATTTCTAAGCTTAGTTTTATCAATTAACAAGCCTTCCGATGATCATTTCTAAGCTTAGTTTTCTTAGTCGCATAGTTAGGTAATGAAAGAAAGGATAGCCTTCTGTTTACTTTTGCATACTATCCTACTTGCCGGAGATACGTAATTGTTTATTATTAAATACCTATCATTTCTCAGAAAGTTATCAGCTTTTTCTATTGAAAATTCATTTTTTTTCATATACTTTCTATTTTGTAGGGAAAAAAATATACTTTTGCACACATAAATTTAAAAACACGCTATATGTCGAATAAATTAATGGCGAAAAAACGTAAAGCAAAGAATCCATACATATACAAGACCGAGAAACCCCTCAAACAACGAATATATTTTACCCCTATTACTTGGTTAATTAGTCTCCCCTGTGCTATTCAACACCGCTTGAAAATCAACAGAAAAAACATGAAAGGCTTAAAACCGCCTTACATTTTACTATCGACGCACATGGCATTCGATGACTTCAAGATTTTAACGATGGCCATCTGTCCCTATCGGGCGAATTATGTAGTAGCCCTCGATGGTTTTATAGGAAGAAAATGGCTGCTGGAACAAGTAGGCGGCATATCGAAGCGTAAATTTACCAACGACATTATGCTGGTGAAGCATTTGCATCAAGTATTGCAAATCAATAAAAACATAGCCGTCATATACCCTGAGGCGCGATATTCCATCAGCGGAACAACGGCAATACTGCCGGAATCACTTGGAAAGCTGGTTAAATTAAATCAATTGCCGGTAGTAGTATTAAACTGTCACGGGCATTACCTTGCCGATCCTTTTTGGAGCAAATATCGTCGTTCGGTACGTTATGAAAGCGACATGGAAAAGATTCTTACTCCCGAGGAAATCGCAGATTTAAGCACCGATGAAATCAATGAGCGCATTGAAAAAGCGTTTTATTACGACGAATGGAAATGGCAAAAAGATAATCACATTCTCATCAAAGAGAAAAACAGAGCCAGTGGTTTACACAAAGTACTGTATCAATGCCCTGCCTGTAGAACCGAAAGAAAAATGGAGTCCGAAGGACATCATCTATGGTGCAATGCCTGCGGTAAAAAATGGGAACTGACTGAATTGGGAGACCTGAAAGCCCTGGAAGGCGACACTATCTTCTCGCATGTCCCCGACTGGTACGAATGGATACGCTGCAATGTAGCCGAAGAAGTACGCTCCGGTAATTATCGTTTTGAAGACGAGGTAGTGGTACATGATTTACCCAATCCCAGCGGCTTTATCGATATGGGAAAAGCAAGACTCATTCACGACACTAATGGCTTTAGACTGTTTGGAACCTTAAACAATGGCAAAGAAATCAATTTTGAATTACCGGCTTTAAGCACCTATTCCATTCACATAGAGTATGAATATTGGGGAAGAGGCGATTGTGTTGATTTATCGGACATCAACAATACGTATTTTGTATATCCTTCTCAAGAAAACATCATTACAAAAATACATTTTGCCGTAGAGGAAATCTATAAATTAATAAAAGAAACAAAGCTTAAAGCTTAATAAACTTCAGACTGTGTAACGTTTGTTTGCCTGTTTGAATTTGAATAAAGTACAGCCCTCTTGTCAAGGCAGAGAGGTTTACATGAACAAGAAAAGCATCCAAGGGTTTTTCTATTAACACCCTGGCACTCACATCACATATTTTAAGTTTACCACTGACAGTTACATCGCTATCGATAAAAATAGTAAGGTTGTCGTGAGCAGGATTGGGATAGAGGTGTATGCTAAACTCTTCATTTTTTTCTTCAATACCACTTTCTACCAATAAGAGATAAGCCTTTTTAAAATCGGGTATGCCATAGCCAAAAAGCGTATCTGCCTGATTGTACATATGTGCACTTCTGCGAACGGCATCCATAATTTCAAGGCTTGTTTTTTGAGGGAAAGCCTGCCACAAACAGGCACATAAACCGGTAATAACGGGTGTTGCCAAGGAAGTACCGTTGCCTTTATCGAGGGTGTCGGCAGGAGTACAATAAGCAGTTTGCCATCCTACCGCTGTAATGTCCGGTTTGGTATATACAAAAGAATTGCTTCCCCGCGAGCTGAAATTAGCGATGAGACTATCCTTGTTCATAGCAGCTACACACAAGGCATCGGGAGCATCGGAAGGAATGGAAATATAATGCCACTCTTTATCCCCTTCGTTGCCGGCAGCGACAGCTACCACACAGCCTTTCTGAGCGAGTTTAGAGGCAGCAATAGAAGCAACGCTTTGTTTGCCATCGAGAGAATAAAAGCTGTGATTCTGTTCCGACTTATCAAAACGTGAATAGCCGAGTGAAGAATTAATGACGTCGGCTCCAAGACTATCGGCAAATTCAGCACCAACAACCCAAAAATATTCTTCGAGTAAATCTTCATAGGTATCCATCTCGGTACGAATTAAAAAATAATCCGCTTCAGGAGCCACCCCAACAAAATCATAGGGCTCATCAAGAGCCATCACGGATAAAACCTTGGTGCCGTGATCCCCGCTTCGGTAAATATTATAATTCGCTTGGCGAGCAGCATCGTAAGTCCCCAGCAAACGACCTTCCGTTCTTAAATCGTCGAAATAAGTCATCACATCCAGGTTGTTAAAGCCATTGTCGAGCATCGCTATCAGCATATTTTCACCCCTATATCCATTTCTATGTAAATACTGACCGTTATGCACCTTTATTTGCTCGGCTGCCAACCCGTAATAGGATAGGTCAGCGGTATCTGCTTGCGACTGATAATCGATGGTGTAATTATAAGCAGGATTCGAGAATTCAACATCAAATTGGCTATAATCCACCAAATAAATTTTCTCCACTTGATTGACATAAGGAAGGTATTCCAAAATTTGTAAAAGCAAGGGATTGTCGCATTGTATCACTATATAATTCATCCATTTGGATTTCGCCAAAATAGTGATATCCTCAAAAAGCTCAATAGCACCTATATAGTTTTCATTTATCGGTAAATCTTCCTCCGTGATGGGAATATTCAGACGGATTCTTTTCGCAATTGCCCTTTCCGATAAAAAAGCTTCCGGATAATCGATACTATAGGAAGAATTATTTTTGTCGGTAAAAGTAACAATATAAGCATCGGGAGCTTGAGCGAACGCTGTATGTAAAAAAAACATTCCTACTATCAGAATGCTTTTTTTAATATATAAATCTAAATATTTCATCATAATCTAAAAAAAGCTATGTTAGAGAACATAGCTTTTAAAGGTTTATTAACGCACTGTATTTGTATATACAATCATATCTACAACCTTATTGGAATAACCCCATTCATTATCGTACCAGGCTACTAATTTCACAAAGGTTTCGTTCAGCATAATTCCTGCATTGGCATCGAAGATGGATGTATGAGGATCACCAATAAAATCGGTTGATACTACGCTATCTTCGGTATAATCCAATATACCTTTTAATTCATACTGAGAAGCTTCTTTTATTTTAGCCTTGATGGCATCATAGGTTGTTGCTTTTTTCAAGCGACAGGTTAAATCCACCACAGAGACATTTACCGTAGGTACACGAAAGGACATCCCTGTTAATTTACCTTTCAGGGAAGGGATTACTTTCGTAACTGCTTTAGCGGCACCGGTAGAGGAAGGGATGATATTGGCAATAGCTGCCCTACCGCCTCTCCAGTCTTTTGCCGAAGGACCGTCAACAGTTTTTTGTGTAGCCGTTGTAGCGTGAACGGTAGTCATTAAACCTTCTTCCAAGCCAAAATTATCGTGTATTACTTTTACCAAAGGAGCCAAGCAATTGGTAGTACAGGAAGCATTTGAAAAAATAGCTTCTCCTTTATATTCCTTGTGATTAACCCCCATTACAAACATTGGGGTATCGTCTTTAGAGGGAGCAGACATAATCACCCGTTTGGCACCTGCTTGAATATGGGCTTGAGCTTTTTCCATGGTTAAAAACAGACCGGTAGATTCCACTACATAATCGGCACCTACTTCATTCCATTTCAAATTAGCAGGGTCTTTCTCTGCCGTAACTCTGATAGGATGTCCATTAACGATAATCTGATTGTCATTACTTTCAACTGTACCTTTAAACTTTCCGTGCACAGAATCATAGCGAAGCATATAGGCCATGTAGTCGGGGGCAAGTAAATCGTTGATACCTACAATTTCGATATCATCTCTTTCCATTGCGACCCTAAAAACCAAACGGCCTATTCTGCCGAAACCATTAATTCCAACTTTAATCTTATTCATTATCTAATGATTTTTAAATATATAATTAATTTTTATTTCTTTCGTATCAGCTATGCAAAATTATAATAATTTAAAATGTAAGCAAGCCTTTTTCTTAAAAAAAATCAAATAAATATAAATGAAAAATAATAGGTTAATCGCCAAGGGGGATAAAAAATAACCGGAGAGAAATTCCCTCCGGTCCAAAAGTGATCTATTCAAAAAATGAAAACAAGTAAAAAAGTTTTCTTTTAAGCAAACAAACGTTCAATAACGTCTTTATATCTTTCTTGCACTAATTTACGTTTTACCTTCATGGTAGGAGTCAAGATGTCGGTTAATTGAGACCATTCGTCGGAAATCAATTCAAATTTCTTTATTTTCTCGGCTTCGCCAAAAAACACATTGTATTTATCGATTTCCCGGAGATAACGCTCTAATATTTTAGGGTGTTTCACCAATTCTTGAGGTGTAGTAAAGACCATATCGTGACGTTCACACCACCCTTTTAAGAAATTAAAATCCGGGGATATCAAAGCGGCTGCGAACTTTTGATTTTCACCTACAACCACTACATTTTCAATAAAAGCCGATTCTGATAATTTCTCTTCTATCATTTGCGGGTTCACGTATTTACCGAAAGACGTTTTAAAGATATTTTTCAAACGACCTGTTAACATCAATTGCCCTTTATCTGTGAACTTGCCCAAATCTCCGGTATGAAACCAACCATTACTATCAATAACTTGTTTAGTTAGTTCTTCGTCTTTATAATAACCCATCATCACATTATGACCGCGGCAGATCACTTCTCCGTTTTCGGCGATAGCTACTTCTACCCCTTCCAAAGGAAAACCTACGGTACCTACTTCACGTCCGTTTTTAGCACGACAGCTGACAGCAACAACAGGAGATGTCTCCGTTAAGCCGTAGCCTTCAAAAACCGGCATGCCGATGGCAGAGAAAAAGGAAGCCAAGCGAGGTTGTAAACTGGCAGCACCGGAAACAACAATATCGAAATTGCCGCCAATATTCTTGCGTATTTTACTGAAAACTAATTTATCCGCCAGTTTATGCTTTTGATTATACAACCAAGAACGGTTTGCATCTTGTATTTTGTATTGGCGGGCTACACGCAATGCCCAATAAAAAATAAGTTTTTTAATCCCTTTTTGATTATTCCCTGATGCATAAATTTTATCATAAATTTTCTCTAACATACGAGGAACCGTCGACATCATGGTAGGACGCACTTCTTTGATATTTTCAGCGATAGTACCTAAATTTTGTGCATAATAAACCGACATACCCAGAAATTGATATAAAAAAACGAGCATACGTTCGTAAGCATGACACAAAGGCAAGAAACTCAATGATATTTTCGACCAAGGCTGAGGTGTATTCCTTAAATTCCACACCTGTTGAATAATATTATCGTGTGATAACATAACCCCTTTGGGAGTACCTGTTGTACCTGAAGTATACATAATTGTAGAACAATCTTTCGGTTTAATTTGTTCCTTTCTGAATATTAACTCTTCCGGATTCGGATTCTCTTTACCTAAATCAATCATTTGCTGTAAATAAGGGAATCGTTCTCTATTAATAAATGTGTATACCATGGTTAAATTCGGAGTCATGGGAAGAATATGATCAATTTTATTCATTACTTCCAATCCTTCAACTATCGCTAATTTTGCTTCACAATGGTTCAAAATATAATGATAATCTGTTTCGCTGATAGTCGGATAAATAGGAACGGAAACAGCTCCCACTTGCATAATTGCCATATCGAGCATATTCCACTCCGGGCGATTGGTACTGATAATAGCAACTTTATCTCCCGCCTGTATCCCTAACTTCATTAAAGCAAAACTGAGGTTATTGGTAATCTCAACATACTCTTGTATGCTGTACTTCCTCCAAGCGTCATTAATTTTACCTGCCAAAGCGACTTCCTGTTCAGGATGATTCTCAAGATAATAATCGAGAATATCAAACAATCTTCTTACTTTCATTTAGTGTTTTATTTATGTTTAGAATTAAAAAAATCTCCTATTATGCTAAAGGTTTGGTTGAAACAATTTGTTATACATTCTCTTTGTTGAAAATTGTTAACTGGAAATGGATTTTCATGGGTATACAAATAAGCATAATCCATATTATTAACGTTTTTAGTAGCAAAAACATTTCCCACTGCAGCTTTGATGCCTTCATAGCTAATCACTTCATCTTTTACGAGGGAAATAATTTTCATTCGGTCTGTTAATTGATTAAAAAAACGATACCGTTGGTTTTTAAATATTTCCCTATCTATCATACTTGCAAACGAACGGGTAATTTTATCCTTATTCACCTCTTTAATCTGTTCCATCCATTCTTTTCCACTATAGAAAGCGTGAATAAGTTCATGGCATGTTTTATCCATAATACTTCTTGACTGTCCATTCATGTATTTAAAAAGTGAACCTCCGCAAAAAAGAAAGGCTTTAGTAGATGAAAAGAGCTTTTCAGGATTTGCCATCAGGACGATTTGTGTTAAGAAAGCCCCTATTGAATAAGCGAAAATATCCGTCTTGCAATTTTTTTCAAAAAAAACATGCTCTCCCGATTGCATACTTTTCACTAATGCAGTAATATCTTTTAATGACTGTCTTCCGGAAGTATAGAAACGGATGGGATTTTCACTTAAACGTTCGCTAAGAATATAGTTTGCCACACTGAGGCTTTGGTTTTGTCTGATATTTTTGAGTCTTACCGGTAAATAATTAAATATATTTCTCAGATTCAGCCATCCCGATTCAGAACGATTCATATGAAAAGCCAATGGGAAAAGCACAACGGGGCGACGGGTATACATACATAGAAATTCAGCCCAACTTAAATATTTATCCCAACTTCGCTCATTGAGTCCATGTAACATAAGAATAGCATTCTCTGATTTTTGGCTTGATTGAAAGCGAAAAATAGGATATTGAAACCTGTTATTCTCTGCAATCTTATGGTCAAAAACTTCGAAGGAATTAGCATCTGTTGCTGTTTCATTGTTGTTAACAACGGATTGGAAGTTACAAAATCGTATTTCAATAGGTGAATGCGTAAGTTTAACATCTTCTCCTATGCGGAAAAGTTGTTTTAACTCCTGCTGTCTATTGAATAAATCCATCATATGCTTTTAAAAATTTTGATGCAAAAGTATCGTATTTTAAAAGTCTCTTTTTTTAAAAGGTATTATAGGGATTAGTTTTTTGCTAAATTTTAAAATATGGGGTGTTTTTATTAAATATGGGGTGAATGTTTGTCTGTTTTGAGTTTTGTACACGATAGATTTACTTACTTTATAAAAAAAACATTCTGTAGAAATAAAGTGGTTTAAAAAAATAGGACAGTAACCTTAACAAAAAAACATCGTAAAATAAACGTTAAAATCTGTCAAAATATGAAAAAATCAGGAAGAAAGGTTACATCAGTTTTTAAGATAAATTTGTGTTAGAATTATTAAAAGAGCGGAACACTTTAAGTGAAATAGCTCAGAAGTATGAAATCCATCCAACAATAATAAGTAAATGGAAATCTGAGTTTTTAGAA
>JAGOKS010000032.1 GCA_017994425.1 Bacteroidales bacterium
TATTACATCCGTAAATTTCTATATTATCACCCGTCCCGGTTAATTGAACTCCATATGTGCCTAAACTTGCATCCCACGTTATGTGATTAATATATACATTTTTCGCATTGTTTAATGTTAAGGCTACGCCGGAGGATACCTGGAAAATTACACTGTCTGCATCTCCTACTAAAGAAGTGATAAACAAAGTGTCGGTTCCCATAAATGTTGATAAATCATCAATGATAATATTTTCTGCATAAGTGCCGCTTTGTAATTTAATCGTTACATTGCCTGAACTGCCACACAAATTAATCGCTGCTATTACATCCTTTAAACTGGCATAATCCGCTGTAGATGTATCTGCTCCTACTATTACATCTCCCGAAAATACCTGACCACAACCAAACGTAATAATCTCTAAAGTGTCATCATAATGAATCGAATCATAGGCTCCATTGGGGTTGCTAACCCATATTTTTATCGTATCAAACATTGAATTACGAGGAGTATAATATCCCAAGGTGTCTGTTGAATTAAAATCTTCCGGCAAATTACCTGTCCAATTAACTGTAGGTTGTGATACTCCATTGAGAGTCCAGTTTATGGTACAGGATGTTAAATTGGCAAGTCCTTTATTTTTTATCGTTGCTATGACAGGCGTTGTTTGTCCCGCTGTTACCGCAGTGGTTGGACTTACTATCTCATGCAAAGCTACTGAATTTGAATCATCGCTTCCCCCTCCTCCAAAATAAATAGTAGCGACTACTTGATAGGATGCAGTATTCTTACCTGGTGTGCCACAATTCCATCCATAATGATGACTTTCTGCTCGAGTTACAGAGGCTGTATTATTTCTCCAATAAATATTGCTAGAATTACAAGTACCCGCATTGTCAACCCAATAAACCATCAAATTACTTCCCGCAGGCAAAACAAATGGACGGTCAAAAGTAAATTTATTCCAATATAACTGAGTTGTATAACTACCAGTATATACTAATGTAGCGCCATCAGCGACAGGATCTATAGTTGTTGTAGCTGTTAACGAGATATCAGAAACTGCTTTTAAATAACATTTTTGATTACCTCGAAAGTTAGTTACCGAATAGCTTGGATTATAAAAAGCTATTCCGGATAAAACTTTAGCATTTGTTATATTTCCTATTTCAGAAGCATAATATAATGTCCTTGATCTCGTTGAATCTGAACTAACGCAAAAAGGGTATAAACAGTTATTCCCTCCTGATAATTCATTTCCGATTTTAATAGAATCATTCGATACTACTCCTCCTCCGGATAAACGTTTAATAAAAAACCTGTCACTAATACTGACAATATTTCCTAAAGTATCTGTTAATGTGAGCGTATAGATAACATCTGTCCCAAATATATGTTGTGGAATCATTGTTTTATATAAATTATTACCTATAGAAGTCATTAATAAAGTATCATAACTATAAATAGTATCATTAACATAAATAAGATGTAAATTTATTGGTGAGGGAGTAAGAGCTCCCATACGGGAATAGATTTCTGCAATAACTTCAAAAGGACCGGTATTGTAGACTGTATCTCCTTGGTCTGTTGTAAAACCCATCGCTAAATCCGGAACGCCGAATGCCACTCGCATCAAGGTGTCATCAAAGGTTGTGGAATCATACACTCCATTGGGTAAACTTGTCCAAATTATTAATGTATCGTACATATTTACACTTGGTGTATAAAAGCCTATTGTATCCGTTGCATTAAAATCATCCGGCAAATGTCCGCGCCATGTATATCTTGGTTGCGAAACTCCATTAAGATTCCAATCTATGTAACATGAATCCAAATTTCCCATCCCTTTGTTCTTAATCGTAACTACCACCGGCACCTGATATGCAGGAGCTGCTATGACACTATCACCGGGATTGTCAATTCTATATAATGCTACACTATTGGTATCATCTGAACCTCCAACTATATAAAAACGCGCGTTCGGACGAGTATAATTTAAAGTCCCGGCCACTGCAGGAAATGATCCATCCTGATACTTATAGACAGACATATAAACAGGAGATGTAGATGTTGATGTCCAATATGCATAAGGCGAAGTATAAGAACCATTATTATTAGTCCAATATATCAATAAATTTTTCCCAGGAGGCAACATAAAAGGATTATTTAAATTAATTTCTATCCAACCTGTGGCCGATGGATTAAAAGTACCTGTCCATACTTGAATCGCTCCACTTGTAGTCGGATCTATCCAAGCATTCGATGAAATACTATTGTCATTAACTGCCTGAAAATAGCACGCCTGATTACTACCTGACACTCCCGTTGTAGAAACATGCCAAGACAATTTGGTAATTAAACCACCTCCACTACTTTGACTTAATTCATTGGCTAAATATAAATTACGAGACCATCCGTAATCATAATATCTATAAAATGGAGAATAATATTGAGTAAGTGTTCCCGTTCCTGCTATTATATAGCCTGTAGAGGCTCCTCCTATCGCTCTTTTTATATAGAAACTCGAATAAGCTGTTGCATCATTGCCTACACTATCCACTCCACGTACATCATAGGTTACAGTTGTACCAAATACTTTTTGTGGTATCACGGTACTGAAAATAGAATCTCCGGCGACCATCGTCATCGTGAGTGTATCATACGTAGTTACATTATTAAATTTATAGGACACATTTAATTTTACAGGTTGCTCTATGGGCGCAAAAGTTCGTGTCGCTATCTTCGCTGTTACTGTAAACGGACCTGTGTTATATACCGTATCTACAGGAGAGGATGATAAAAATTCAACCACCGGCGGTTTGATAGGATTAACAGATGCCAACAACTTGAAATTATCTATTGCCCATCCATAGGAAAACTGTGTCCCTATAACATTCCCTTTCTTAATGATGAATTTAAAACGTACTTGGGCATAAGATACTTCTCCCGATACATCAAAACTCTCTTCTTTCCACCAACTATTATTCGGCATCGCTAAAGAATCACTCGGCTGCCACGTCGTATAACTTTGATGACTGAATTTTGCTCCCGCATACGCACTCGCATCACTACCCTGATAACTGCTCGTCGGTACTACTTTCCATCCCGGCATTGCCAACTCCTGATATTTAATCTGACACATATCACTCGCCGTTACCTTACATATCTGACTGAATTGTAGAAAAGCGTATGCGTAATTACGCAAATCATACCACGGACTGATTAATTCTACCGAATCTCCGTTCGAATTTGGTATAAAACCTAATGCCGAGGAAGGACTACTCACTGATAATGTGTTGTTAATTACCCATCCTCCTGTCGGACTTACCGACCATCCACTCGGAATTGTGGTTGTAAATGGCTCATTGGCTAAGGTAGTATACTGTGCCTGTGCTAAATAACTAAGTAATCCGAAACTAATAAAAAATAAAATTCTTTTCATATTCATTTTTATTTTAATGATTTTACATTTAAAAGAGTTTTTAGATTTCTAAACATTCAAAAAGTGACAGTAAATTTTAAAATAGTTGTTTTATTAATTTTCACTTTTGATAATGCAAAAATATATTTTTTTTTATAAAAAAATATTATTTTTATAAAATATTATGTATTTTATATAAAATAAGTATATATATCATTATACTTAAAATGATTCCATATTAACAAATTTTAAATATTTATTTATAAATAAATATTTTTACCCTCCAGTTTACCTTGAAAAATGTATTATTTACATTCGTTCTGCTGCCTGTTGATATTCATAAAACAAATCTTCTTGACCTTGTTTTTTAAAACTTTCAGCAAGTATTTGATATAATTTCTTATACGATGTCCGTTCATTTAAGCCTTGCGATTGATAGATTTTTAGCAATAGTTGAACAACCTGATCATCTACTCTACCTATATCAATCAGACTGAGAAGCTCCGTTTCTGCTGCGCGGAGATTTCCACTACTCATATAAATATTACTTGCCATCAAATAAGCCTGAGGATTTTTAAAATTAATGGTTTTAATAAAATCACAAATCTGCAAAGCTTTGTCAGCTTGATTTTTATATATATAATAATTCATCAAAAATAAATTTCCGGCTTCATTTCGTGGTTCAAGAGCAAGAAGTTTATCAATATGTATCTTCGCTTTTTCCAACTGATTGATAGAAAAATATATTTCAATGATATTAAGAATTGCAGCTTCATTTGCAGGTTCAAGTGCTAAAGCTTTATTCAAATAAACCAACGCACTATCATACTCTTTTTTTTCTTTAAAATCATTACCAATCAAATCCGATTTATCGGTACGTTTTAAGATTAAACAAATGGGTTTCCCATCAACATTAATCGTATGTATTGTGTTTTTTGGAGGGAAATATTTGCTTTTTTGCAAATCAGGAGTGATGCCTGTAATCACAAAAATTGCATAATCCCAATCCGAATTCCCTCTTTCGTACCATCGAGCGAAACCAACTTGAAACCGATTAGTATCTTTGCGGAAATAATAGCTTACAGAAGCAGGATGCCAAGTTGAAACAATTATTTTGTTTCCGGTTTGCAATCCTGATTTTTCGGCATTGGCAATAATCCATTCCGAAGCTTCTCGCGTAGAATGGTAATAATAATCCAATTCATAATCACCATATGCTCCTTTTACTCCTCCTGCCATTTCATTAAAGTATACATATTCATAGGGATGATTTTTAATAACATGTGTCAATGGCAACAACAAAATAATGAAAGGGAGAATTGTCAAAGTTATTTTTACATATTTATTTTTCACAAACTCCACCAAAGCATTAAAACCTAGACCTGCTGCTACAACGATGGGTAAATACACAAATAAAGAATGTCTCCATCCCCCATACACATTTGCATTTGTATAGACTATCCAAAAAACCGGAAAAATAAACGAAAAATAAACGATGAAAGTAGTAAATCTGTTTTCTTTTTTCAATCCACCTACAAAAGGATATATTAAAACACCTAAAATTACGGCAATAGGGATCGTAAGAAGTATATATTTCGGGGTATAATACCAAGGTAAAGCATCCGACCACAGCATACTACCTTCAAAATTTTGTCTTATTCCTGTTGCGAATTGTGACATTCCTGTAAAAGCTTCTTTTACATGCGCAATAGGTCCTTCAATAGCATATGGCCACATCAATACCATTAAAACATACGCAGCAATCGAAATTCCTAAACCGTATTTTAACATCTTTCCGAATAAATATGATATGGTTTGCTCTTTAGGAATGTTAACTCTTATTTTTTTCTTTCCTTGTATATTTTTCTTTTGCAACCGATTTTCTTGATATTGTCTAAATAAATACACTAATCCAAACAAAGCAAAATAGGGTATCAATAAAATACCCGGAATACGTACCGCCATAGCGAAAGCTATACTTATCGTCAACATAATCATTGTTGAACGCCGAACTTTAGGGAACTGTTGTAAGAAAACAGTAATATAGTACACTCCCATTATCATGGCAGTGGCAAAAGAAACGTCTTTGATATTATTAAACGAATGTCCGAGAAATCGCGGTGACAAAAACAAAAGTAAAGCAGCAAATACTGCTGCTCTGCGGCTACCGCTAATGCGTAATGTCAATAAAGAAACAAATACTATCCCTAACCATCCAAAAATGGAACAAACCACATGACGTGTCATCATCACATCCTCAATAGAAAACACCCGAGCAACAAAACCTGCCAAATTATCAATAACTTGTCCGTATAAAGGCAAGTTCCAATATTCGGGTTTGTCATTTTTCATTATTGTTGTAGAAATCGCAGCCGTATCATTTCCGAAACTTTTATAATACTCAAGTACATTATTTGCTTGTATTGCTTGCATTTCTTCATCTCCATTCATGCCGGCACCCACACTCAAGCTAATCATTACAATCAATAATACAGCAAAAAATGCCATCCAAATAATGTTTTTTTTGTCTTTGAAATATTCAACATTCAATTTCATACCTAATACTAATTAAATTGTTAGAAATTTATTTTATCACCAATAATATATTCCGGTCGATCTTTCGCTTCATCAAATAAATTACCCATGTATTGACCCAAAACACCTATGGTAAGTAATTGAACTCCACCAAAAAAGATAATTAAAATTATAAGTGTCGTCCATCCTGTTACTAATGCATCGGGATTAATCAATTTTGTAATTAATGCTATCAAACCGTAAATAATTCCAATCGCTACCGATATAAAACCGCTGAAAGTTGCAATTTGTAATGGTTTTTTAGAAAAATAGAACACTCCAATCATTGCAAATTTAATCATTTTTTTAAAAGGATATTTTGTTTCACCTGCAAATCTTTCTTCACGTTCGTAATAACATGGAACTTGTTTATATCCCATCCAACTTATTAAACCACGAATATATTTATTCTTTTCTTCCATGCGATTGAAGGTATCAATAATACTTCTGTCAATCAAACGAAAATCTCCTGTATCAACGGGAAATTTAACATCGGATAAACTATTTAAGAAGCGATAAAAATATTTTGCGGTTACTAGTTTAAACCAACTTTCGCCTTTACGTTTTTTACGAACCCCATAAACAACATTAGCTTTATGGGTTTCCATAATTTTCAACATCTCCACAATAACTTCAGGTGGATCTTGTAAATCAGAATCAATTATAACAGCCGCATCCCCTTGACAATGATTTATTCCTGCCGTAACTGCACATTGATGTCCGAAATTACGTGAAAAATTTAAAATTTTCACTCTTTTATCTTCATGAGATAATTTGTACAAAATTTCATACGTTTTATCTCTACTTCCATCATTGATAAAAATCAATTCGTACTTATTATCCATTTTATTTAGGACATTTAACAATCGTTTATAGGTTTCTTCTATCACCAACTCTTCATTATAACATGGAATGATAATCGATAATAACATATTCTTATTTTTTATTAGTTAATTTAAAAATCATATTTCTTAATACACACAAAATCCATGACATAATAAATGCAAGGATTTTATCGACAAAAGAGAAAGAAACAAATTTTTCTCGTGTATATTTCTTTCTTAATTTATTGAAGACAATTGCCGATTCCCATTTCGAATTTGCAGTATAAGAGTTTTTTGTTACTCTAAATGAAAACAGAGGTTCTTTTAATACAAATAGATTTCCTTGTATTAATATTTGCGAATACAGCTGTAAATCTACTACATAGGTTAATTCAATGGGAATGTTTATTTTTCCTGCTTTTTGAACTGCTTTATTTAAAAACAATACCGAACCGGGTTCGCCAAAAATATTAGTTCCAAATCTAAAACTTTTGCGTAAAGCTTTTTCACCATCATAGAAACCTCCTTTTCCGGGAAAACGTTTTATGAAAAGTTGCTTGCCTTTTTCATCTATCACAATTTTCTCGGCAGAAACCATTACAATATCTTTATAGCATTGGTTTTGAAAAACATTCACTTGTTTTTCAATGCAATCACTTGAAATTCTATCATCAGAACATAATAGTTTTACATATTTACCCTTCGCCTTGGATAGAACAATATTAAAATTCTCTAACATGCCAACATTCTCAGTATTTATATGGATTTGGATTCTTTCATCAGAGATTTTTTTTATTAATTCTACGGTACGATCTGTTGATTGATTATCACAAACTATAATTTCAATATTTTTATATGTTTGATTTATAACACAATTTAAGGTTTCAATAATAGTAGCTGATGCATTGTACGTGGGAATGCAGACACTTACTAATGGAAAAGATAATTGATTAGTATGCATCTCCATTTTCGTTTAAATATAAAGCGATTCCTTGTTCTAAAGATAGTTGTGCATTCCAACCCGGCAATACTTTTCCTTTCTGCCATGGTTGCATTACTTCTCTTTTCCTATATTCTCTACCGCGCCAAACAACAGTTAATTTCTTTCCACTTACTTTTTCAAAGATTCCAATCACTTCTTTTAACGTATATCTTTTTTGCGCAGCCAAAACATAGTCATTTTCTTTAATTTTGTTATCATGAAGTAAGTGTATTAAATGTATAAAGCCGGAAATAATATCACTAATATACAATATATCGAGACACTGTTCCCCGGGAGACATACGTAATTCTTCTCCACTTATGGCCGCTTCTTTCAGAATAGTAAATAGTTTTCTTCTGGTATCACCTCCGCCGAAAGTATCTGACAATTTTAATGTTACAAATTTTAAATCACTGGTTTCTATATAGAATGCAGCCATATCAATAAATGCTTGCTTAGTAGCGGCATATAAATTCACCGGGCAATAATCTAAACTATCACTTTTATAATTCTGCCATATGGTTCCGGTATTTAAAAACCATTGAACCGATGAAGCTTGAACAGCTTCGAGAATGGCAGTTCCAAGATAAATATTCGAAAGAACCATATCCTTAATTTGTTCGCTTCGATGTTGTGCTATAAATAATGTAGCCAAATGGACAATTCCTTCTATTTTATTTTCAATCAAATAGGAATGAAGTGCCGGTATATCATCAGAAAATTCAATAACTTTCACATTTTCAGGAATTACAAAATCCAAATCAGGAGGCACTAACACATGTAGCTGATGATGATTACACAACGCTCTTACTAAATGAGTACCTATAAAACCTGTACCGCCTGTGATAAGTATATTCATTAAAAAGGAGTTTTAAAATGATGAAATGATTGAAATGCTAAATCTCTTTCCGATAAAATGGGATTTTTTACTTGCCAATCGAATCCAAAAGAATTATACAAAATACCTGTATCATTTTCTTTAGAATAAATACTGGTCTGCAGATAATTAACTATAGTATTATCCATTTTTGCACAAAATCCGTGTGCAAAACCTATTGGGATATACAATGCGACTCCGGATGAGTCATTTAATTCAATAGAAAAATATTGTCCATAAGTAGGTGACAACTTGCGTAAATCTACTACTACATCGATTACCGAACCATGATTTACAAACACAAGTTTCGAATGTTCACAAGGTGGCGTTTGAAAATGCATCCCACGAATAACATCTTTTTGAGAAACAGAATAATAAAATTCTTTGAACCCAACATCCAATTTATTTTTTTCAAATTCATCAAAGGTAAATATCTTTTGAAAAAACCCTCTTATGTCTTGAAAAATAGGGTTCTTTAAAATCATTAAACCGGAAATATCGGTAAGATGAATTTCCATATTCAATATTATTTAAACGTTTTAACAAATAATTTAATTTGTTCTACCATGTATTGAAGCATATCTTTTTGCATACCCGGATAAACTCCTATCCAAAACGTTTGTTCCATAACAATATCTGTCTGCTTTAATGTTCCTATTACTCTATATCCTTCTTGACTTTCTCTCATTACATTGAAACAAGGATGTTTCAATAGATTGCCGGCAAAAAGCAATCTAGTTTGAATGTTCTTTTTTTCCAAATAATTAATAATATCAATGCGTTTAAAAGATGCATTTGGATTAATGGTTAACAAAAAACCGAACCACGAAGGATCGGAATTTTCAATCGCTTCAGGCAAATAAAAAACATCTTTTAATTCAAGAAGTTGCTCTTTTAAATAATTCCAATTTTTTTTTCTGGCAGCAATAAAATCGGGAAGTTTTTTCAATTGAGCACAACCAATGGCTGCTTGCATATCGGTAACTTTTAAATTATACCCAAAGTGAGAATAGACATATTTATGGTCATACCCAAAAGGCAATTCTCCATGTTGTTGGTCAAAACGGTGATTACAGGTGTTATCTTTCCCTGATAAGCAGAAACAATCTCTTCCCCAATCTCTTATTGAAGCGACAATACGTTTTAACAAAGGATTGTTTGTATACACTGCACCACCTTCGCCCATAGTCATATGATGTGGGGGATAAAAGCTGGAGGTTCCGATATCACCAATGGTTCCTGTATATTTCCATGCCCCATCCATATAATATTTTGAACCTAATGCATCACAATTATCTTCTATCAACCAAAGATTATGTTGATTGCAGAATGTTTTTATTGCTTTTAAATCAAAAGGATTTCCCAGTGTATGAGCAATCATAACTGCTTTTGTTTTACGCGATAATGCTTTTTCTAAGTAAGAAACATCGATATTGTATTGAGGTATAGCAACATCAACAAAAACGGGAATTGCTCCGAATTGAATAGCAGGAGCAATGGTAGTGGGAAATCCACATGCTACTGTAATAACTTCATCGCCTCTTTGTATGGCTCTCTCTTTCAGTAAAGGTGATGTCAAAGCCATAAAGGCTAACAGATTTGCCGATGAACCGGAATTTGTCAACAAAGCATACTTTACTTGTAAAAAATGAGCAAAATCTTTTTCAAATTGTTCAGCATAAGGACCCGTTGTCAGCCAAAAATCTAACGATGCATCTACCAAATTACACATTTCTTCTTCGTCAAATACTCTTCCTCCATAACTTATCCTATCACCGGGAATAAAAACTTTTTGTTGCTCATAGGTTTCCTTATAATATGTTTTAACTAATGATAGTATCTGTTCTCGTTTTGTCATTTTTTCTTTTTTCAATGAAAATACTTGATTAAAATTACATATCAATATAAGTATCTATCTGATTATGTGTAATGTTTATCATATTAGAATCATTATTATAATACGATTTATACCATTCCAGCGTAAATGCTAATGCTTTTTTAGCATTTAATTTTGGCTTCCAATTTAAAAGACGTTCAGCTTTAGTGATATCCAATGATAGTAATCCGGCTTCATGGGGTTGGTTAGTTAATTTAGGAAATGAAATTTGACCTTCTCCCCAAATATCAACGGCTAATTCGGTCATTTCCTTTACAGTTAATACATCCGATGGGAAAGGACCGAAATTAAAAGCATCCGCATACATAAGAGGATTTTCAGCCATCTTCCTTGCCAAGGTCAAATATCCCCACAGTGGCTCCAACACATGTTGCCAAGGTCTGACAGCTTTGGGATTACGAATTTGTATGCTTTCTTTTTTAGCTAAGGCTCTTACAATATCAGGAATCAGTCTGTCATTTGCCCAATCACCACCACCTATTACATTTCCTGCCCGTGCCGAAGCAAGAGATGTTTGATGTTTCTCATATTCTTTCGAATTGAAAAAAGACTTTCTATAGGAATCTATCACTAGTTCTGCGCACGCTTTGCTGGCACTATAAGGATCATATCCTCCCAAACGGTCGCTTTCCTGATATGCACGACCACTTTCCATATTGTCATATACTTTGTCTGTTGTTATCATAACTGCTATACAAGGTTTTGACAACTGACGTATCCCATCTAAAACATTAGCAGTGCCAATCGCATTGACTTCAAATGTCTCTGCCGGAATTTGATAGGATGTTCTCACTATAGGTTGAGCCGCAAGATGAAATACAATATCCGGTTGAAATTCTTTTATTTGTTTATGTAATTTAGCTATATCTCTTATATCGCCGATAATCGATTTACAGAGTGATTCTCCTTTACTGATAGTAAAAAACGAAGGATTCGTATCAGGAGTTAACGCATAACCCATAAGTTCTGCACCGAAACTATTTAAAATTATCGTTAACCATGTACCTTTAAACCCTGTGTGCCCTGTTATTAGTATTTTTTTGTTTTTGTAAAATTTTTCCATCTTAACTATATACATTAGATAATAATTGTTTGTATTACCATACTTTCCAAGGAGCGATGTCTTTTTCCCATAAATCATTCAATTCGTTGCAATCCCGCAAAGTATCCATTGGTTTCCAAAAACCGTTGTGTTTATAAGCATGTATTTGCGAATCTTTCATCATCCGTTCCATAGGCTGACGTTCAAACATTTCATGATCACCTTCCAAATAATCAAAAAGTTGAGGTTCACACACAAAAAAACCTGCATTTATCCATGTTCCGGATACTTTAGGTTTTTCTACAAAAGATTTTACTTCTTCTCCATGTATGTCCAAAACACCCAAATGTCCTCCCGGTTGAAAAGCCATCATGCTTAATATCTTTCCTGACTCTTTATGTTTTTCAATGGTTTTATTTATGTTTACATCAGATACTCCATCTCCATATGTTAATAAGAAAGTCTCATCACCGATATATTTTTGTATGCGTTTGATACGTCCTCCTGTCATAGTATGTAATCCTGTATCTACCATCGTAACTTTCCAATTTTCAGAATGATTATCTAAAACTTCTATGCTATTATCCGATAAATCAACAGTAATATCACAATTATGCCTGAAATAATTAGCGAAATACTCTTTAATAATATATTGTTTATACCCACAACATATGATAAAGTCAGTAAACCCATAAAAACTATACATTTTCATTATATGCCAAAGAATAGGTTTACCTCCTATTTCTACCATAGGTTTAGGAATTAAATGTGTACTCTCACTTAAACGTGTTCCAAATCCACCTGCTAAAATTACTGCTTTCATAAAGAGTTTTTACGATTGTTTTTCAAATATTTATATTTGTTATCTTTTAATTTTACTTTGCAAAAGTATAAAAAAATAGAATATAAATACAAAACCAAGAACAAAAAATTAAAAGTATTGACTTACTGAATGTTTTAAATGTATTTTAAAAAAAATAGAAATTATAACTCTATATAAAAAATAAAATATATTTTTGCATAAAAAATAATTAAAAACACAATCATGAAAAAAATTTTTATATGCTTCGTTTTCATGTGTATTACATTATTAACATTTTCTCAATTGCCAACAAATGGATTAGTAGGAAATTGGCCTTTTAACGGAAATGCCAATGATGAAAGTGGTAATGGAAATAACGGTTCTGTATTCGGGGCCACTTTAACAACTGATAGATTTGGAAACGTAAATAGCGCCTATAATTTTGATGGCATAAATGATTTCATTACCGTTGCCGACAATGTATATTTAAAGCCCACAAAGGTATCCATTTCGGTGTGGGTAAAACTCAACGGAACAACTTGTACTCAAACGGGTGGAAATAGTGATATGGCATCTGTTATTTTCAAAAAAAATTCACATAGCTCTTATTTTGAGGGTTATATGATTGGATACAGAACTGATTTGAATAAATTTCATGGTTTAGCCTCTAATGGTGCAAATGCTACTTGTTTTAGCAATACGACAACCATAAATGTTTGGAAACACATTGTAATTACAATAGATTCTAATATCCTAAAATTTTATGAAAATGGTGTACTTTTAGATAGTGAATCAACAAATTTTTCATTGAATTATGGAACTGCACCCTTATGTTTTGGTAGTACGCAACTAAACTATGATGGGTTTTTTAACGGAGTGATTGACGATATTGGTATTTGGAATCGTATTTTAACTCAAAAAGAAGTATATAAATTATATGTAGGATGTACAAATTTCAATTATAATGACACAACTAGTTATTATGTCTCAAATAAAATTTTCGAATCTCTTTCTCCTGAAATATACTTTAAAAGAACGGACAGTTTAACAACAACAATTGGATGCGATAGTATCATTAATAGATATTCAAAATTTATTTATAACCCTAATTATTTTACAGATACCCTTTCCGTTGAAGATACTTTAAATATCATGATTAATGTTTCTATCAATCCTACTCCTGATATAAATGAAGTGAAATTATACCCTAATCCCACTAAAGATAATTTATGGGTTGATTGTGGCAATTATTTAAAAATGAACAACTTTCAAATTAAAATTCTAAACTCTTCCGGAGCAGTTATATGGTCATCATATATATCACAACAAATATATATTATGGATATTAGTAATTACACTAAAGGTTTGTATTTTTTTGAAATATTTGATAGTACCAACAATAAAATCATTACTAAAAAAATAGTTCTTCAATAAATATTTTGCATATATTAGAAGATTAAATAAATTAGTCCTCTTTATTTATTTGGAAAAGAAACTCCACTTATTATAATTACTTGATTAATGGAAATATAAATACCTTATTATCATATTTGTGTTTTATACTTATAAAATAATTTAGAAGTAATCACAATAAATAATTTTTTTCGATATTATTTATTATAGCTTAACTATATTTTAACATGCGCAATTTATCATTATTTTTTGTTTTTTGTTTTTCAACTTTCATTGCTTTTTCGCAAGAAAAACATACAGTTATAATTTATTTCAATATAAATGAACAAACGCTTTCAAGCAAAAACAAATCGGTCATTTATGACATTATAAAGACACCAACTATCGATTCTATTGAGATTGTTGCTTATACTGATTTTTTAGGAACTGAAAATTACAATCAAAAATTATCGGAGAAACGTTCTAAAAGTGTTTATTCCTATCTTATAGAAAACAGTATTCCTAAAAATAAAATCGTTATTGTGAAAGGAATGGGAATATATCCAACTAGTAATTCCTCTCAGCGAAAAGACACTTCTGATCGTGGTATAGCAGCACATCGAATTGCCGAAATCAGATATAGTATTATTCCCGAAAAACAAACAAAAATATTTTCTGAAGATTCAAATTGGGTTAATACTATTAAGGAAGAGGAATTGGAAGTTGGCAAACAGTTCGTTTTGGAAAATATTATCTTCTATGGAGGCACTCCCCTTTTTAAAACAGAATCTGAAGCTGCCCTACGAGAATTAGCATACATTATGAACAAATATCCGGATTTAAAAATCGAAATCCAAGGACATATTTGTTGTCAAACTGATGGAAAGGACGGTTATGATATGGTTAACGATAATTACACCTTGAGTATTAATAGAGCAAAAGCCGTTTATGATTTTTTAATTCGTTCAGGAATTGATAAAAGTCGCATGACATACAAAGGGTTTGGTTCAGCAAACAAACGCTTCCCGGATGAAAAGAATGCAGAAGAAGAAAACTTGAATCGTAGAGTAGAAATAATGATAGTTGAAAAATAAATTCACCAAATTAAAAAAAAATGTATTTTTGCAAAATTTTTCTCCTTTTTGAAAAAATGTACTTAATTTAATGAAAGAATCTATGCGTTTAAAATATGTACTACATTTTATACTAATCACTTTTTCAATCTCTTTATACGCTCAAAATGGAACTGTTGTTATTATAGACAGTAATTTGATTGAAGAAGAATCCCGGATTTTGGAACAATTAAATGCCATAAACGAAACATGGTATGCAAAAAAAGCCGATTATCATGAAAATTCACAACATGCAATAGAATATCAAGATATTAATTCAAAAAATATAGATTCAATTTATTTATTCCGTTTAAAGGCAATTACTGACCAAACATTATTTCCTTTGGTTTATAACACTCACATACGCAATTATATTGAACTCTATACTAAGAGATATAAAAACATATCCCTTTTATTGGGTTTATCTCATTATTATTTTCCTTTATTTGAAGAAGCCTTAGACAGAAATAATTGTCCAATCGAGCTTAAATATCTGGCTGTTATCGAATCGGCTCTTAATCCTACCGCCGTTTCACGTGCCGGTGCCACCGGTCTTTGGCAATTTATGTACAACACAGGAAAAATGTATGATTTAAATGTCAGCACCTGGGTTGACGATCGAAGAGATCCATTAAAATCCACCGAGGCAGCAGCAAGACATCTTCGCGACCTTAGTGAAATGTTTTGGGGTGATTGGGTATTAGCAATTGCTGCTTACAATTGCGGTCCGGGAAATGTTACCAAAGCCATTCAACGTTCGGGGGGAAAAACTGATTTTTGGGAAATTTATAATTATTTACCCAAAGAAACCAGAGGCTATGTCCCCGCTTTTTACGGAGCTATGTATGCCATGAAATATTACGATAAGTACGGAATAACTCCTGCCAATATACCCCTTGATATTACTGATACAATTCATGTTAATAACAAATTGCATTTCCAACAAATTGCAGCCATTATCAATATTCCTATAGAAAAACTTATTAGTTATAATCCCCAATATAAACGAAATGTTATTCCTGCTTCTTCTGAAACTTATGTGCTGACATTACCGGTAGAATATATAAGTGCGTTCGTAACGAACAAAGATAGCATTTATAATTATAATACTTCCTTATATTTTCCAACACATAATATTGCTGAGGCAGCATTTGTATCTGCCGATGATGCCTCCTGCTCTACTTCTACAAAATATAAATTTCATATTGTTAAAAGTGGCGAATCATTATCCATCATCTCAAATAAATATCGTATTCCTGTATCCGAATTATATCGATTGAACAATAAAAAATCCAGTATGATACATCCGGGAGAAAAACTTATTGTCGGCTATGTGAAAGTACCGCTTGAAAATAAACAAGCTAATCCAACTGTAGAATCAACTATAGATTCTTCCTTGACAAATGTAAGCCATTCGGACTCTGTACAACATATAATTTTTGATTCTACCCTAACATCAACTAAAAAGGGAGAAGTTCATGTACCTCAAAAAGAAACCCCTACTTTTATTACTTATAAAGTTGCCAAAGGAGATACTCTCTGGAGTATTGCACAACGCTTTCAAACAGCTTCGATTGAAGATATAAAAAAAATAAATAATATCAACGCAAACGAACCTTTACTTGTTGGTAAAACATTACGAATCCCTCAATAAATGATTTTATCCGTTCTTCAGAATATTAAGATAGAAGATGGTGCTTTATTGCTTATTAACAAACCTCTTCGTTGGACATCATTTGATGTAATCAATAAATTAAAATACGAAATCCGCAAATACTCTTCTCAAAAGAAATTTAAAATCGGACATGCAGGAACCTTAGACCCATTGGCTACCGGATTGCTGATTGTTTGTGTAGGTAATTTAACTAAAAAAATAAACAATTTTCAAAATCTTAATAAACGCTATACTGCCATTTTCACCTTAGGTGCTGTTACTCAAAGCTATGACTTGGAGCATCCGCCGATAAATTTTCGTTCTTACGAAAACATTCGGCTTGAAGACATCGAAAGGACATGTAAGCAATTAACCGGTACTTTACATCAAATTCCTCCTATATATTCTGCTATAAAAGTTCAAGGAAAATCTGCTTTTGAATATGCTCGTAAAGACAAAGATATCCAACTTACCCCCAAAGAAATAACTGTCTTTTCTTTCGATATCGTTCGTTTTAATCCTCCCGATGTAGAAGTTAATATCTGCTGTAGCAAAGGGACATACATCCGTTCCCTTGCCCGCGATTTGGGAGAACTTTTAGGCTGTGGGGCATATATCAAAGCCCTTCACAGAACTCATATTGGTAGTTTTTCTGTCGATGATGCATATGATATTAATCCCTTGATTTCAGAAACAAAATCTTTTGAGAAATCATACAAAAAAAAGAATTTTGAATTATAATACATTTGATTTCAATTATTATGAACAAAATTTGCATTCATAAAACACCCATATATTTCAAACGTTGGTCGCGACATAAATACGCTGTTTTTAATAGTTTGCGTAAAATTATTAATATCTCCGTAATTAGTCTAAGTTGCTCTTTTTTAACTATTATTTACAGCAAAGCTCAATCAAATGACACTATTCTCAAAACATTAGATTTGGATGAAGTAATTATTGTCACCGATAATCCCATTGAAACCCAAAATATACAATCCATTCTTTTACAAACCTCGGTAAACAAAAAGGAGATTGAGCAATCGCCCGTTCAATCCCTAAACGAATTACTTGACCAATTTCAAAGTCTCGACATCCGTCAACGAGGAAGTTTAGGAACTCAAGCAGATATAAGTTATAGAGGTGGAAGCTTCGATCAAACATTGGTACTCCTTAACGGCATTAATTTTACCGACCCTCAAACCGGACATTATACCCTTAACTTGCCACTTAGCCCTGACTATATACAAAAAATCGAAATATATAAAAATACTATTGCATACCTTTTTGGCACCTCAGCATTCTCAGGACTGATCAACATTATCACAGAACCAGCTAAAGAAAAAAACATCAATGTACATTTTATGACAGGAATGTACGGATTGTATAAGATCGACTTCAATTCAACCGTACAAACTAAAAACTTCAGGCATCTTTTTGCTTTCGAAAACAGTCATTCCAACGGTTACATAGAAAATACCGACTTTTCCATTGTTCAAGCATTTTATCATAGCATAGGTGAATTTAAAAAAGGCAACATTGAGTTCCAAAGCGGCTTTATAATGAAAGATTATGGTGCCAACGGATTTTATTCTTTAAAATATCCTAATCAACATGAAAAAACAGAAACGTTTATTTCAAGCATAAAATTCATAAGTAATAAAAAAATTAATATATTCCCCTCACTTTATTATCGTTTTAACAAGGATTGTTTTGAATTAATCAAAGGACAAGATCCTAAAAAAAATAATTATCATTTTAATCAAATTATAGGAATAAATATACTTCATTTTTTTAATAGCCGTTTAGGAAAAACATCATTTCATGCCGATTTCCGATTAGAAGATATTAAAAGTAATACGTTGGGAACAATACTTAAAAATCCCATTCGCTTAAAAACACCGGAAATTTATTATACCCATGCATTAACTCGTTCAAATTGTGGATTCTCAGCTTCACACAACTATACAAAAAATAATTTTTCAAGTGAATTTTCAATTTTATTACAACATTTTTCTTCCATAAAAAAAAGATATTATTTACTGCCTGCTATTAATATCTCCTATTATTTTAAAGAATTAAAAACTGATTTACATGAAATAGGAGGAAAAATTTATCTAACCGCATCAAACAGTGTTCGTCCCCCTACTTTTACCGAACTATATTATAAAACAGGTGATGTAATTGGGAACCCATTTCTTAAACCCGAACAAGCATATACCATTGAAATGGGCGGAGAAATGGAATTTTCTTATTTGAATAAAAAACCTTTCATTATTTTTGATGCGGCTATTTTTTATCGTAAAGGATTAGATTTAATTGATTTTATTAAATATAAAGGAGAAGCTTCTTGGCATTCTATAAATCATACAACAATTTCTTTTACAGGAATTGAAGCAAAAATCAATCTGTTACCGCAAAATATTCAAAAAAATGTATTTATTGAACTATTCAACATTTCTTATACGTATCTCTACTCTGAAAAACAAGAAAACATAAACTATATCTCTCGCTATACCCTGGACCATCTTGAACATCAACTATCAATGACATTGGTTCATGCTATATATAAAGAATTAAAAATATCTTATCATTTATCTTACAATAAGCGTAAAGGACAATATATTTCCTATCAAAATTCCTTATCAGGCGAATTGAAAAAATATCCAGCATATTGTTTGTTAGATATAAGATTACAATATACTTATCAATATTTTACTTTTTATATAGAAGCTTCCAATATCTTAAATCAAACCTATTACGATTTTGGAGATTTGGAGCAAGCCGGGATATGGTTCAAAGGGGGAATTAAATGTAGTATAAGATAAAATAAAATCAGTAAAACATTTTTTCTTTCCAATTGTTTTATTGTGTATGAAAAGCATAAATCAAAAAAAAATTTGGGATGAATTAGCTTATAAAAAAAGTTTTACAACACCCTTGAATATTGATTTGGTTAATAAATATATTCAAAAAGATGCTGTTGTTTTAGATGTCGGTTGTGGCTATGGTCGTAGCCTTAACGAATTGTATTTAAATGGTTTTAATAGATTGTATGGCATAGATTTTTCAGAAAAAATGATAGAACGTGCCAAAAGTCAATACCCATTTTTAAATCTGAAAGTTCAAGAAAATAAAAATATTAATTTTGTTGATAATACGTTTGATGCAGTTTTATTATTTGCAGTTTTAACCTGTATTCCTAAAAATTCCGATCAATTACATTTGTTAAAAGAAATTAAACGCGTATTAAAACCCGGTGGAGTAATCTATATCAATGACTTTTTACTAAACACCGATGAACGAAACAGAAACCGTTACGAATTATTTTATAAGAAACATACACTATACGGAATTTTCGAACTTCCCGAAGGATTGATACTAAGACATCATAGTTTAGAATGGGTGAATGAATGCATACAAGTTTTCACGCCTCGTTTCTTTAAAACTTTCATTTTCTCGACTATGAATGGCAATCACTCAAATGCATATAGTTTTATAGGAAATAAATAATTTTTTATGTATAAAAATATCAAAACAATGATGCTTTTTATTCCAAAAACAAACAAATAATTTAAATATTTATTTATTCACTAAAGCTATTTCCTTCTTCATTTATACTTATATCGTTGAATATCTGAGGTAATATTTATTTTTTAAATAAGTTGATTTATTATAAAAATATATCTACTTTTGCATAAATATTTCTGAAAAGCAATATTTATACCGCGGAGTAGAGCAGTGGTAGCTCGTCGGGCTCATAACCCGGAGGTCGTAGGTTCGAATCCTGTCTCCGCAACATAAAAGCCATATCCAATGATATGGTTTTTTTATTTCAAAAATAATTCTAAAATAATAAACCAGATAAACAAACGTTAATTTTAACACTAAATATTTTCCGTTGAAAAGAATTATTGTTTTAATAATCATCATACTTTTTTGGGGGTCTCATGCTTCACTATTGCAAGCACAACGAAGACCTCAAAAGGCACCTAATTTAGTATCTTACGATAAGAAAAAATTCCATTTCGGGTTCATGCTTGGCTATAACATGGCAAATTTTGCCATTAAACCCAAAACAAATTTAAACGAATTTGACTCATTGATGATTATCGAAACAACTCCTATGAGTGGTTTTAATATTGGTATCGTATCAGATTTGCACCTTGGAAAACATTTTAATCTGCGTTTTATCCCTGAGATATCTTTGCTCGACAGAATTGTAACTTATAACATCCGATACGACAACAAAAATATTTATAAAGTTAACAAAAAAATAGAATCAGTAAGTTTAGATTTTCCTTTATTACTTAAATTCAAATCCATACGCATGCAAAATGTTCGCTTTTATGTTATTGGAGGAGCACAATATAGTTTAGACCTTGCTTCTCAGGCTAAAAAGCAATCACAAAATTCAAATGTTACACAGTTGAAATTATTACGTCATGATTTTCAAACTCAGGTAGGTGTCGGTTTAGATATGTATATGAATTTGTTTAAATTTGCTATTGAATTTAAAATGTCATACGGCATGCTTAATCTTCTTAAAAATGAGGACAATCTATATACTAATAGCATTGACCATTTAAATTCTAAAATATTTCATCTTTCCTTTTTATTTGAATAATAAAGATAATTTAATTATGAATCAAACATGTAGATTAAGTGTAAATATTAATAAAATCGCTACTTTACGTAATGCTCGAGGGCATAATCTTCCCAACCTTACAGATGTAGCAAAAGATTGTGAAATATTTGGCGCACAAGGAATTACTGTTCATCCACGCCCTGATCAACGTCATATTCGATATCAAGATGTTTATGATTTAAAATCGATTGTTACTACTGAGTTTAACATTGAAGGGTACCCCTCCCCTACATTTATGGATTTGGTATTAAAAATTAGACCCAACCAAGTAACCTTAGTGCCCGATCCTCCTGATGCTATTACTTCCAATGCCGGATGGGATACCCTCAAACATGCTTCCTTTTTAGAAGAAGTAGTTGGCGAATTTAATCGTGCTGGCATACGTACTTCTATTTTTGTAGAGGCAGACCTTAAAATGATTGAGAATGCCGCTAAGTGCGGAACCAAGCGGATTGAACTATATACCGAATCCTATGCAAATCTATATCCTAAAAATCCGGAACTAGCCATCCAAAATTTCATACAGGCTGCTAATAAAGCATCTGAAGTAGGATTAGATATAAACGCAGGACATGATTTGAATCTTGAAAACTTATCGTATTTTATCCATCATATTCCACATATAAAGGAAGTTTCTATTGGTCATGCCCTTATTTGTGATGCCTTGTATTACGGTTTAGAAAATACCATTCAAATGTATTTACACAGAATCGGTAATATAAATTATTAATATTTAATAATTTATCTTTTCTATCTTTCTTCCGAAAATTAAAAAGCAACTCCTATTTTAAAACCCGCTGTGAGTGTTAAAAGTGATTCAGGATTTAAACCAATAAATCCATGATGATAATTACATAAATTGGCATTACCTATTCCAATACCTAAACCCGCAAAAACATCAAAAACAAACCATTTTACAACCATCTGATAACCACCTACACCCATAATAGCTAACCGTCTGACGGCAAGCCGTTCTATATCCATTTTTTCGGTTATATGATTATACGTATACGCAGAAAAAGCCAATTCGGATTTTACATACCATCCATCTAATGGATAATGATTTTTTACCGGAAAGATAAATTTATACGCCAAACGGCTTAAAAATCCTTTTGATTGATTGTGATTGAGAAAATCAAAACCTAAACCTATTATTCCTCCCGTAATTTCTATACTTTGTTTGGGTAAAATTTTTCTTTCATAGGTAATTTTCGTTGATCCGCTCATCAAGGATAAGAGCGTTATTTTAATATTATTTTTTTTAGCATAATCCGTTTGTGCCAAGATGACAGAATGCAAAAAAAATAATATAAAACATAAACAAAGTGTACTAATCGTTTTCATTAATATTAATAAAAAAATACACTTATCGTTTTGGAGTATAAGTGTATTTTATTCATGATACTGTAAATTTTATTTTTTTTCTAACTTGGCATCTATTTCCTTTAATTTTAATGTAAAAGGTTCTACTTCTTCTTCAGTTTTATCAATTCTCAGATAAATATTTTTCAACATAATTAATGTATTCTTATCTTCAGGGTCAAGTTGGTATGCTTTTTCTAATAGGGGAAGCGCTTTTCGTAATAAAACTTGACATTCTTTTTGTGCATTATCATATGCAGCGGCATCTTTTAAATCTATTTTATCCATTTCATTGTAAATATCCGCATAATGATTGTAATAGCTATTCCCTAAGTTATATATAGTATTAATATCATCCGGTTTTGTTTCTAAGGCTTTCAATAAATACTTTTCTGCATCATCATATTTCTTTTGATCACTAAAAGCGGATCCTAATCCGAATAATAACAAATGATTATTCGGGTCTTTCTCTAAGGATTTATTCATCACCTCGGTAGCTTCATCAATTTTTCCTGCCCACATTAAAATTAAGGATTTATTAATAACAAAACCTACATTAATAGTATCATCTTCGGGACGTTGATTGACAACTCGTATTGCATTTAGGGTATCCTTTTCTTCTTGATAAATGTTTGCTAATTTAATATAGGGATCATACATTTTTGTATTTTTTTTAATCATTTCATTATAGCGAGCTTTGGCAATATCTTTTTTATTAACATATTCAGCTGTAATGGCATAAATATACATGGCTCCTTCATTATTTTTATTGCTGTTATAAGCTTTTTCTGCTATTACAAATGCTTGGTTGAAATCATTATTTTTTAATTGATTAACAGCCTCATTATAGAGTAAATCTGTACAAAATGTCAAACCCTTTATAGGATTTTGTATTCCCATACTTGGCTCTTCAACTGTTCTATCAATTTGCAATGCTTTCATATAAGAATCATAGGCTATTTCCCCGCAATTTGTACAAAGTCCATGATATTCTTTTTTCTTTGGATCCATTTGTATATACCCAATTTGCAAATATATATTCCCGCGATAGAGCCATGTCTTTGCATCATTTTTTGTCTCATCATTTTCTGCAGCATTATCTATGGCAAATTTCGCTCTATCCCAATATTGATTTACATAATGGTTGTATGCATTTCTCAGCTCTCTTACTTGAGCATAACTCATACTGATTATTGTTACTAAAACGGCTATTAAAACAGACTTTTTCATAAATAAATATTTATTAAGTAATTAATTTCTTTTGTTTCTTATCTAATTTTCTGATTTTATTTCATTTTCTTCAGCTGTAATTTCCGGTTCTGTAGGGACAGCTATTGTTTCATCTTCATTTTCTTCAGAAGGTACTTGTGTAACGGCCGCAATTATATCATCCTCTTTTAAATTTATTAACCGAACGCCTTGAGTAGCTCTACCAATTACACGTAAATCTCCTACTTTCAAACGAATGATAATGCCACTACGATTAATAATCATCAAGTCTTCTGTATCGTTAACGTTTTTAATCGCTATTAATTGACCTGTTTTATCCGTAATATTAATTGTTTTCACTCCTTTTCCTCCTCTATTAGTTTCTCTATAATCTTCTAATGAAGAGCGTTTTCCAAAACCATTTTCAGAAACCACCAAAATATCATCAACATTATCAGTCTTTTGATTTACACAAATCATGCCAACAACTTTATCTGCACTATTAGCTAAAGTAATGCCTTTCACACCGGAGGCATTACGACCCATCGGACGTACTGTTTTTTCATTAAAACGAATGGCTTTCCCTGAATATAAGGCCATAAGTACTACGGAATTTCCATCTGTTAATTTAGCTTCCAATAAAATATCCCCTTCACGAATAGTAATTGCATTTATACCGCTTTGTCGTGGGCGAGAATAGGCTTTAAGGGATGTTTTTTTAATAATGCCTTTTTCTGAACAAAGTATGATATAATTTTTATTAACGTATTCTTCATCAGAGAGATTCTTCACATTGATAACAGCTTTGACTTTATCATCCGGACTTATGCTGATTAGATTTTGAATGGCACGTCCTTTAGAAACTTTTGATCCTTCAGGAATTTCAAACACACGCAACCAGAAGCATTTCCCTTTCTCTGTAAAGAACAATAAATAATTATGATTGGTAGCTGTGTATAAATGTTCTATAAAATCTGTATCCCGAGCATCGGAACCTCTGGAACCTTTTCCTCCTCTGTTTTGAACTTTATATTCTCTTAAACTCGTCCGCTTAATATATCCCAAATGTGAAATAGTAATAATTACATCCTCGTCTGAAATTGTATCTTCAATTCTGAAATCACTGGCCGTATATTCAATTTTACTTCTAGCTTCATCACCGTATTTTTCTTTGATTTCCAATAATTCTTCCTTGATAATTTGCATTCTCATTTCTTCACTTGCCAACAAACGGGTGAGATAATCAATTCTTTCTTGTAAGTCGTCATATTCTTTTTGCAATTTTTCTCTTTCAAGACCTACCAATTGACGTAAACGCATTTCAACGATAGCCGCTGCTTGCAATTCCGAAAATGACCATTTTGCAATGAGACTTTGCCGAGCTTCATCGACTGTTTTAGACGCTCTGATTAATTCAATAATCTCATCTATGATATCTAAGGCTTTCAATAAGCCTTCTAAAATATGTGCTCTTTCTTGTGCTTTGCGTAAATCATATTGTGAACGACGAATGACTACTTGATGACGATGTTCTACGAAATAATGTATCAACTCTTTTAAGTTCAGTGTCATTGGACGACCATTCACCAAGGCAACATTATTAACGCTAAAAGAGGTTTGTAGTGGAGAAAATTGATACAATTTATTAACAACCACGCTGGTTACAGCATCCCTTTTAAGTTCTAAAACAATCCGGATTTCTTTTTTTGACTCATCTCTAATTTCGGCGATGCCTTCTATTTTTCCTTCTTTTACTAAATCGGCAATTTTACGCACCATTTCCGATTTATTTACCTGATAAGGAATATTTTGAATAATAATTCTTTCTTTACCATGAGAATGGTCCACCATTTCCGTTATGATATCACCACGCATCATTATACGACCTCTTCCGGTATGAAATGCATCTCTTACTCCATCATAGCCATAAATGGTACAGCCTGTAGGAAAATCAGGAGCTTTGATATAATCCATCAACCCATCTATTGTTATTTCTTTGTTATCAATATAAGCAATGATACCATCAACGACTTCATTTAAATTATGAGGGGGCATATTGGTAGCCATTCCGACAGCTATTCCCGAAGAACCGTTTAACAAAAGATTCGGAATTTTTGCAGGCAGTACCATTGGTTCTTCCAAGGAATCATCAAAATTTAACTGAAATTCAACTGTTTCCTTATCAATATCAACCAACATTTCTTCGGCTATTTTTTTCATACGAGCTTCTGTATAACGCATTGCTGCCGGACCGTCGCCATCAATAGAACCGAAATTACCTTGACCATCTATCAAAGGATATCGCAACGACCATTCCTGAGCCATACGCACCATGGCATCATACACAGCAGTATCGCCATGAGGATGATATTTACCGAGAACTTCCCCAACAATTCTTGCTGATTTTTTAGTAGGACCACTGGATAATATTTTTGTATCCCACATTGCATACATAATACGTCTGTGAACCGGTTTAAATCCATCTCTCACATCCGGCAAAGCCCTTGATACTATCACCGACATTGAATAATCAATATAGGCCGATTTCATTTGTTTCTCTATATTTACCGGAACTATTCTTTCTCTTGTTTGCA
>JAGOKS010000106.1 GCA_017994425.1 Bacteroidales bacterium
AAAAAAATTGTACTTTTGCCCATGAGTAAATGTGTTAAATTTCGAAGTACAAATTTACTCAAATGAGAAAGGAGGTTTAATTATCTCCTTCTCTTTTTTTTATTTTTTTATCGGACAATAGTGATTATTTATTATTTATTCTTCCTTAATTCTAATTCCGCCCATCGTGCTGCAAAAGCCCAAAGTGCAAGTGCATGGTAATTTGTGCTTATGACTAATCCGTTTAATTGTTTTTTATTTCCACATACTTCTGTTATACAATTGTCGATTAAAGCATTTATTTCGTTTTGCTTTTCACGGGCTTTCAATCTGCTTAAATCATAAGTTATTAACCAATATGTTCTGATATTTGTTATTACATTGTTTTTAATTACAGCGTTTGAATGATGCAAAAGAATCTTTGAAATAAATGAATTGTTCAAAATCTTTTTTTGGTCAATTAATTCGACAATTGCATTCTTTAATTGCTCAACAGCAGGAAACTCCGAATCCCAATTCAAAGGCATTTCCATAAACGAAAAACTGTTTTTCTTAGCCTTTCCTGCTTTGTGAGCTTTTGCTGACTTTTCTTCGTCATCGCTTTTTTCTGCCGCTTTCATTATGGGAAATTTTGCAGGCACAATAGCTAACCCTCCCGAAAGTGAAAATGCAGGATTATTACATGTGAATTCTTTAAAATCAGATCGAATGCGTTTTGCAATTTCGATAGTTACTTCCCAACTGCCAATGATAAATACATCGTCACCACCACTATAAATAATGTATGATTTTTTAGGTTCAATATCTCTCCAAATTGTATTCAAATAGCCCGAAAAGAAATAATCAAAGGAACGACTCAAAGCTGAATATCGCGAAAGTGTGGCTCTTTCTGGTGAAATTCCTTTCTGAAAAATGGCACCTAAATTATCCACATCCAAACGTAAAACCCCTAAGCGAGAAAAATTTGCTTCGGTGCACATTTTCTCAAAATTGGCAGTTTCAAAATCGTTTCCGCCGTAAAATTCAAGACCATAAATATTATTGATGCCGTTGACGGTTTGTAAGAAATTACAAGAGCCATTTTCTCCATTCAGAGTAATTACGCTTACCTTGTCCGCCGATGATTTTAGTTCATTTGCTTTATCCTTTAAATCTTTTTCATTGATAAAATAATAAGTAAAGCCAAGATTTACCGGTTCAATGGGCGTTTTATCTTTCCAATAAGGAATAGGTTCTTCAGCAACAACTATGAAGTCTGTCGATTTCAATATTTTACCTAATTCAATTTGCTGCCAAGTAATTGGCTTTATAAATTGTGTTTCACCTATAAATTTTATTTGTTTTTCCTTAGGAAGGAATTCTTCGCCTGTGATAATATCTCGTTTTGTATCTCCCCCTTCAAGTGAAGGTTCAAAGAACTTTGCGTAATTATCTTTGATATAATTTGCTAATTTGCTCATCTTTTTTTGATCTCTTTTTTCAAATAACGCATTCCAGCTATTACCTAAATTTTCACCTTTTGAATGCATCAAAGCATTTTTACTCAATTCAATAAAATCAATAGCAACAAATAAGGATGTGTTATGAGAATTGAAAATCTTCTGTTCAATTTCCTTTATAGCCTCTTCAAGTTTATCTTTAATAAAAACGGTATTGGGAGCTATGATATAAAATCCGCCGCCCGAATTATATACAACATTGGCTTGGTATAATTTAAGTTTCTTCAGCAAGAACCGAACTATGGTATCTGATAATAAACGAATATAAAACGAACGTCCCTTCAGGTTTTTACCTGCGTGTTTTGAAACAACCTGATATATGTATGGTTGAATTCCTGAGATATCGGAACCTATCAGTAAAAAAGGATTTTCAGACTTCTTTTCTGAATTATTATAGTCGTATAAGCAAACTGCAATGGCAGCTGTGGTTTTTAAATGATCGTACAGTGAAACATCCGGAAAATCCATAGTGCTGGCCGGAATTGTACTTGCATATTTCGACAAAAGATTCAACAATGTTTCACTAAAAGCACGGTATGTATTAGACTGTATAAATTTGAATTCCCCTACAAATAATTCCCAAAGTTTTTTGTAATCAGGATATTCATCAAAAGTCAGTTTTGGAAAACTATCTTTTGATAATGTCATTGCCTTAACCGGTAAATGATGTGGATTTTGTGACTTGGTTCCGTTAATGCTTTCAAGTATTGAAACCATTCTTTTCTTTTTAAACGCATCCCATCCCTTTATATCCTGATCGTCAATAAAATCTGAATCTTTTTCTCTATCCATACCTGACGACAAACAGTCTGCTTCTTTAATTGTTTTGCCTAATTCAGTTAACTGTGTGGAAGATAAATGATGTGAAGCTGCCAACTTAAGCAAAGTGTCATTTTCAATATTTTCACCTGTTTGTTGAATCAGATTTTTAAATACTGACTGAAAATCATCGATGAATTGAGCAGTCCAAAGGACATGTTTGTGAGAATATTTACCATCATAAACAGGGCAGAAAGTTCCCTCGTTTTTATTGATGTCTGACAAATAAATACTCTTTGAAACTCCTCCTTCATCAGCCCTTTGATAAAACTTACCTATATCGTGTAATAAAGCAGCTAAATAAATTAAATTTCTTTTGTTTTCCATATATTTATTCTTTGTTTATTGATTTTTGTTCTCTTTTTCGTGTAATCATCCCCATTCCCAGACTCACTCCTTTTCCTAATCCTATATAATCGGGTAGGGAGACATTGGATTTAAATTCTGCATCAAAGCACATCATTTTAACGCCTTTATATATGATTACTTTGGGCTCGTCGAACTGTATAAGTTTGCATAGTACTTCTTTTTCCAAGAAAAGATTAATACCCTTTGAAAAAGAAAGAATATTTCCAATCAATATTTTTTCAAGAAAAGTGCTTTTTTCAACGATGCCTTCAAGGGCAATAAATTCTTTATAGTTTTCTTGATTTAAAGGTAGCCATTTTCGTATACGATAGCTAAACATTGTATCCCAAGGTTGAATTAAAAATTGTGTTGCCTTGATGGATTCAATCTCCATTTCAACTTCTTGTCCTTTAAAATTAAAATTAAAATTGCATTCGGAAAATAATTTTCCGATTGTTTCAGTGCCTTGATTTAAACATAGTACGGCTGCCTTTTTATTGATGCGTTTATATTGAATTAAGGGATAGGCATAACGAAATGAATCGTCCTGATGATTGTGAAACAATATGTCGGCGTCTTTACCTAAGGCATGAATAAGTGCTCCTCTTAAAACAGGCACCTCATCATTTCTAATAATATTTTTAAATCTTATAATTAATATTTTTATTTTCTGCATCTACTATTATGATTTACTGTATTATTATATTTATCTAAATTACTCTGCAAATATATTGAAAACTTTTATTAAAAACAAATTAAAAAAAAATTAATTTTTATAAAAAAACTTTAAATTATTTCAAAGGAAGATAGATAAACGAAAGGAACAAGGAATAAGAGAGAAGTGAAAAGCGAAAAGTAATTGTCGCAAATGCCGAGTCAATTAGTTCTTACGATAACTCAATTCCTCTATCCGCTAAATGAAAGCGTAAGGAAGTGGCGTTTTTAGATTCTTCATCGGCAAAGGAATTATAATCCCTCTCATGATAGGTGCTAAACTTATCTAATTTGGTGTAATACAATTCATCAAAGATAGAACAGAAATTATCTAAAAACAGCAAATCCCCGTAGTAATAATAGGTATTATCTACTTTGCGAAGTGGAAGAAATCCTTTCAGCTTGTCGTTATCGATCTTATCAAACATAAAACAACTGATGTCTAATCCGAATTCCTGGTATTGAACCAGCCATTCGAGCAGGGATTTTTCGTTTATTTTATGAAGGATGTTGTATGCCTGCATGGACCTTGCTACTTCTTCTTCTTTTTGCAGGTATTCGCAGAGCTCTGATAGTTCCTGATAGTAATCAAAAAAAGGGTGCTTGAACTCATGTTTTAATTTCTGATTTTCTTTTTCAAAGGCTTCGTACTTTTCTACCCAGGGTATATAGTCGTGTTTGCTGATGAAGCCGTCATTGTCTTGTATCAATTCTCGGACGGCTTTATCCATTTGTCGGATGCTGCTGTTGTAACGACCATCATAATCCACTTCATCAATACAATAAGTGGTAGGGAAGGGGATGTTTTCTACGTTTTCGGTAGAGATGTCCTTAGATCTTAGTATATTCGACATGGGATAGAAACTCAGCAAATCTTCTTCTGTTTCTTCACACAATACATGAAACTGCTTTTTGGAATGATTGCCCACAAACACATAGCCTTTGCATTTGTTTTCACACTCGGTGTTCAAGCAGTTTCCTTTGTATTGCAATAAGAAGGTATCCTTGCTTGCTTTAAATGTATTAAAAACAACCTCCATTCTTTCGATAAACAAATCATTGCGTAATTTTTTGCAGATGGGGGTGTCGTCGAGCAATACGTCGAGCAGCCCAATGTTTAATTCCTTAACGGCTTTAAAAAAGAGAGTTTTCTTAGTCATGGATTCACGTATTCGCTGCCTTTTTGTAGTTCTTTTTAATTTTTATCTATTTCAACATCTGATTTCCCAAAAAAGTTCTTTGAAGGTTTTTTATTGTGATGTAAACGTAAACAGTAATTATCTATTGCACATAGATTTGCATGAAACATTTCTTCAATACCGCTTATATCTTTTTTAAACGACAATGTATTATTAATAGAAACAGAAACGGCAAAACTATCCACATCATGATCGGTACCTATATAGGTAAAGGTCCAATTCTTTTGTTTTAATTCATCTATTATTGTTTTAATGTCTTTTGCGGAATATTCTTTAGAATGATTTTCCATCCCGTCTGTCAGTATCGTTACCAGTACATCGTAATCGCTTTCTTTTTCCAAGGCTGTTTTAAGTTTATGGATGCTTAGTCCCATGGTATCTAATAATGGAGTAAGACCATCGGGATTGTATTTTTTATCGTTTATTTGCTTGAGTTTGCTTGCCGGTTGCATAAAATGCAGCCATTTTTGCTCAAGGGAGTTAAAGGTAATAAATGAAATAAAGTGTTTTTGTTCCGGAAATTTCTTTTCAATGCCATGAATGTTCTGTACCAATTCATTAAATCCGTCAATAATAGGTTGTTTAATGCTATTCATGGAACCGCTTTCGTCTAAAATAATGAGGTTATGCACCTGATGCTCTTTCTTCATATTCTCTTGTTTTAAATTGTTAATAATTAATTAATTGTAATGTGTCAATGAAATATTTCTTACGCATAGAAATACTTCAAGTTCAAAATAGAGGATTGTCCTGTTTCCTTTATTAGGATAAAGGTAAAGTTAATTTTGTTGCATAAAAAAACAATTTTTTTTGGCAAAAAAAACGTTGCCGAAAAT
>JAGOKS010000107.1:0-3579 GCA_017994425.1 Bacteroidales bacterium
GAGTGAAGAGTGAAGAGTGAAGAGTGAAGAGTGAAGAGTGAAGAGTGAAGAGTGAAGAGTGAAGAGTGAAGAGTGAAGAGTGAAGAGTGAAGAGTGAATGATATATATATAATGTATAAAAAAGCAAAACCTATTTTTTCGGAACGAAAAAAACGACTCGGGACTCGGGACTCGGGACTCGCGACCTTTGAAAACTGAGAACTGAGAACTGACAACTGACAACTGACAACTGAGAACTGACAACTGACAACTGAAAACTGACAACTGAGAACTGACAACTGACAACTGAAAACTAACAACCCTTTCTCATCGATGAATAAAAAATATATGCTGTTTATTTCAAGTGTTCAAACGGAATTTGCCAATGAACGCAAATCATTGCTTGATTACATCAACACAGATGCTTTACTTGGAAGTTTTTTTATTCCTTTTATTTTTGAAGAGATACCGGCAAATACCGCTTCGGTTCAGGAGGTGTACGGTAAGCAAGTAATGCAATCCGATATATACATTGGATTAATAGGAGAACAATACGGCTACGAAGATGAACAAGGAATCTCTCCTACAGAACGTGAATATGATATTGCCAAAAGTAAAGATATCCCAAGATGGATGTATATAAAACAATCAAAACAACGTCATCCAAAAGTGAATACATTTATTAATAAGATTGAAAAAGAAGTCTCACGGAAAATGTTTGTAGACCTGCAATCATTAAAAGAGGCAGTTTATCAATCTTGTATATTGTTTTTGAAACAAAAGGGGAAAATCACCTCCCATGATTTCGATAATTCTGTACAACCCGACCTTAACGTATCAGCGATAGATGCTGCGTTAGTGAAAGATTTTGTTCGACAAGCACGTGTAAAAAGACGCTTCCCTTTAAAAGAAACGGCCTCTGTGTTTGATGTGTTATCCCATTTGCGTTTGCTCAAAGAAAATAAAATTGTCAATAGTGCTTTGTTGGTTTTTACTAAAAATCCTCAAGATTATTTTCCGGCTGCTGTTATTTCATGTGCTCATTTTCATGGTATTGCTTCGCAGAAACCTATTCCCGATTTTAAAGTATTTGCCGGTACCGTTTTTCAAATGGCCGATGATGCAGTAGATTTTATTCTTTCCAAATTAAGTCTTTCGTCGGGAACTCGTGATACGAATAATATTGTAGAAACAAGGTATGAAATTCCTAGGGCTGTGATTGCCGAAGCCATTATTAATGCAGTGGCGCACCGCGATTATTATAGTAAAGCAAGCGTGCAAGTGAGTGTGTTTAAAAATCGTATCGAAATAAGTAATCCCGGGAAATTACCTCCTGAGTTAGGTGTCGAAGATTTGAAAATGCCACATAGTTCCTATCCTCATAATCCTTTGCTCGCTGAATGCATGTTCTTATACGGTGCTATCGAACGTTTCGGTACCGGTATGCTCGATATTTTTAATAAAACGAAAGAATTAGGATTGAAAACTCCTGATATCGTATTAAAGGAAGGTTTTAAATTGGTGCTTTGGCGTCCTTCCGCTTTTACCGTACATGATACCATACATGATACCATACATGATACCGTACATGATACCGTACATGATGTAAACTATTTAGAATTTGAACATATAACACATCGATTAATATGGGTGTTGGATAATGCCATGAGCCGCAATGAGATTATGAACCGCTTGGAACTGAGAAATCGCGCGTATTTTGTCGAAAACTATCTCGAACCGGCATTAATGCAAGGGCTTATCGTAATGACCATCCCCGATAAACCCCAAAGTAAATATCAGAAATATACCCTCACACAAAAAGGACTGGAATTGAAAAACCAATTAAAAATTAAAAAAGAAAAAATAAAAAAGAAAAAAGACTCGTGACCTGCGACTTGCGACTTGCGACTCTTCTCGGCACACGGGACTCGGCACGAAAAACAAATTAAAAATTAAAAAAGAAAAAAGTCACAAGTCGATTATAACGCTTATATGTTTCGAACCCTAATTTTTTCGGCACGAAAAAAACGACTCGGGACTCGGGACTCGGGACTCGGCACAAAAAAAGAGTGAAGAGTAAAGAGTGAATGATATATATATAATGTATAAAAAAGCAAAACCTATTTTTTCGGAACAAAAAAAACTCTCGGCACTCGGCACACGGCACTCGGCACGAAAAACCAATTAAAAATTACGATTTACAATAAACAAAATTATGTCAGAAAATCAACAAATTGAATACAAGCAAGCTTGGCATGATGAATATTTAAAATGGATTTGCGGTTTCGCAAATGCTCTTGGAGGAATTCTGTATATTGGAAAAGATGACAATGGCAATATCGTTCATATTAAGGATTATAAAAAATTGATGGATGATATTCCAAATAAAATTAGAAATTCGATGGGGATATCTGTTGAAATTAATTTATTAGAAATTGATTTCAAGAAATACATTGAAATAAAAACACCTCCCTATTCTGTTCCTATTTCATTGAGAGGGAGATATTACTACCGAAGTGGAAGTACAAAACAAGAACTTACAGGACCTTCGTTAAATGAATTTTTGCTTAAAAAAAACGGTAAAAGCTGGGACGATGCTATTGAACATAGAGCTTCATTGGATGATATCGATAAAAATGCTGTCGATTTATTTTTGAAAGAAGCAGAATTATCGGGACGTTTACCGGAAAGTAATGCTTATTCCATCGTTCAGTTATTTGAGAAATTAAGACTAGTAGAAAATGCTCAACTTAAAAGAGCAGCTGTCATTTTATTTGCAAAAGAACCCGCAAAATTCTATCCTAATACATTTGTTAAAATGGGTCGCTTTGGTAAAGATGATACCGATCTTTTATTTCAAGAAAATGAAGAAGGTAATATAATTGTTTTATTGCAATCTATTTTACATCAATTACATTATAAATTTCTTACAAGAAAAGTTTCTTTTGAGGGTATTAAAAGAATTGAAATAAATGAATATCCTCTACCTGCTTTGCGTGAAATTATTTTAAATGCATTGGTACATAGAAATTATATGGGAGCACCCACACAAATAAGGGTATATGATCATAAAATTGTTTTCTGGAATGAAGGTGCTTTGCCTCAAGGTTTAAGTATTGAAGATTTAAAAGGATTTCACAATTCTCAACCTAGAAATTTATTAATTGCTGATGTGTGTTTTAAAGGTGGTTACATTGATGCATGGGGTAGAGGTATTGTAAAAATTATGATGGCTTGTAAAGAAGCACAATTACCGGAACCTGAGATTCAAGAATTTCAAAATGGAATATTAATTACGCTTTTTAAAAATATTTTTTCAAAGGAAACCCTTTATGCCTTGGGTTTAAACGATAGACAAATGAATGCTGTTTTGTTTGTTAAGGAAAGAGGAAAAATAACCAATAAAGAATATCAATCAATGTACGGAGTTGCAAGAAGAACAGCAACCAGAGATTTAAAAGAACTGGTTGATAAAGGTGTTTTAAAATCATCGGAAATTAAAGGAGCAGGTTCTAATTATGTGCTTTAAATTGCGCCAAAATTGCGCCAATTGCGCCATTTTCCTCGGAACGAAAAAAACGACTCGGGACTCGGGACTCG
>JAGOKS010000107.1:3679-5357 GCA_017994425.1 Bacteroidales bacterium
GACTCGGGACTCGGGACTCGGGACTCGCGACCTTTTTCTGAGAGCTGATAGCTTTTCTCGGCACACGGCACGAAAAACAAATTTTAAATTATAAATATTATAAGAATGAACAAAAAAGAAACTTTACATGTAAAAGGCACCGAAATTTCTGTTATTACAAGTGCAGAAAAAGAGTATATCTGTATTACTGACATTGCAAAATATAAATCAGATGATCCGACCGCTGTAATAAGTAATTGGATGCGAAATCGTAATACTGTTGAGTATCTCGGTGTATGGGAAAGTTTGTACAATCCGAATTTTAACCCCATCGAATTCGAGGGGTTTAAAAAAGAAGCCGGACTACATGCTTTTACTTTGTCACCACAAAAATGGATATTTAAAACCAATGCAATAGGATTGATTTCAAAATCGGGTAGATATGGCGGTACCTATGCCCATAAAGATATTGCATTTAAATTTGCCGCATGGATTTCAGTAGAGTTTGAATTATATATTGTAAAAGAATTTCAACGACTGAAAGAAAATGAAAATAAACAAAAATCCCTTGAGTGGAACTTGCAACGTACCCTCTCGAAAATTAATTATCATATTCATACCGACGCTATTAAGCAAGAAATATTACCGAAAGTCCTTACTAATAATCAGGCAAACTATGTATATGCCGATGAAGCAGATGTGTTAAATGTAGCCTTGTTTGGTATGACCGCAAAAGAATGGAGAGACAAAAATCCGGGGCAAAAAGGCAATATTCGTGATTATGCTACTTTGGAACAATTGGTGGTATTGTCGAATATGGAAAGTATAAATGCTTTGCTTATCAGACAAGGCTTATCTCAAAACGAACGTATCATTCAATTAAATAATGTAGCCATTTCACAAATGAGCTCATTACTTCAACACGGAAATAAAACTAAACAACTTAATTAATAGTGCCGAAAAAAGGGAAAAGGGAAAAGGGAAAAAAGTCGCGAGTGCCGAGTGCCGTGTGCCGAGTGCCGAGAAGGCTAATTACGAACATGAAACCAAAAAATAAATTTATAAATTATGCAAAAGTACGAAGAATTAAGAATTTGGAAAGAATCCAGAGAGTTTGTATGTGAAATATACAAAATGTTACAAAATAATAAAGATTATGGTTTTAAAGACCAATTACAACGTGCAGCAATATCCATAATGAATAATATTGCTGAGGGATTTGATGCCGGTTCAGATAAGTTATTTATACGCTATTTGCATTGCGCAAAAGCAAGTTGTGGTGAAGTAAATAGTATGTTATACCTTTGTGAGGATTTAAATTATGCTGATAAAGAGATAATAATGATATTGCAAGAGAAAGTATATAGTTTATCAGCCGGAATATATAATTTAATGAAACATTTAAATAATAAATAATTATAGTTTTTAACCTATTTTTTTCGGAACGAAAAAAACTCTCGGCACACGGCACACGGCACACGGCACGAAAAAAGAGTGAAAAGTGAAGAGTGAAGAGTGAAGAGTGAAAAGTGAAAAGTGAAGAGTGAAGAGTGAATAGTGAAAAGTGAAAAGTAAATGATATATATAATGTATAAAAAAGCAAAACCTATTTCCTCGGAACGAAAAAAACGACTCGGGACTCGGGACTCGGGACTCGGCACAAAAAAAGAGTGAAGAGTGAATGATATATATATTAATG
>JAGOKS010000108.1 GCA_017994425.1 Bacteroidales bacterium
CATTTATTCTGAATTTAAATCCAGATAAGTAATTAATATCTCTTTTTTTCCTAAATGACAAGACAGAAATAAATTCTTCTTTTGAACGATTATCATAGAGAACATTTTTAATTTCGTCTATATCTTTGGATTGAAGCAAATGTTCATTTTCTAAGTAATCAATATCTAATAATTGGTCTGGGAATTTTTTTTGAAAATCGAAATAATGGTTATGTGATTTTGGTTTTAAAGAATTAATGTTCTGTTCGGCATCGATTATTCTTCCTTCGATAATGCAATTAATAATATGGGAATTGGAAAAATTTTCAGTTGATTTATATATTTTATAACCTTTAAATTCTATATCATCTACATAATCATTAATAAAACCCCTGAATATATAATTTCTTTCGATTAACCATTTGGCCAGGCTAAGACCATAGTTATTAGTTCCCAAGATAAAAATATCTCCATTTATTTCTCTTAAAAACATTTTATCATTATTTAAAATATTATTGCTTATATTGTTAGTTTAGTTTTAGCATCTCCAATCTAATAAGATTTCAATTCCATCAACATCAAATACAGGGATTTTGTGTTTTTCATAAACCTCTTTTCTTTCTATAAAGGAATTATCTATAAAAATTGCATTCTTGTTTTCAATAAATTCACTTTTTCTACTTTCATTAGGTATCTGAATTATTTCATGAAATAATTTATCAGATATATTGTATTTATTGAGTGTTTCATACACATTCTCATCATCGTGTTTAGTTAGTAGAATTATTTTTTTCTTTTTATTAAAGCATTGATAGATAAATCTAATAATATTTAAATTGATTTCTCCATTTATTATTATAGTATCATCTAAATCTATATATATTGTTTCATAATCGTGATTAATTTTATATCTGGAAATGAGGGTTCTATCAACCTGCACTTGATAATTATTTGGATGCACCTCTACATCATAACCCATTGCTATATAAACACTTAATAAAGGGAGATTCACTCCTTTTGCTCGTGTTAGGCACATTGTACCTGCAATTCGAGTAGAAATCTCCATTAATTTCCACTTCCCGTCAGCATCCTTTTTAATTTGAAACCACCATAATCCCATGAATGATAATTTATTATTAATTGTATCTGCAATAAATTTTATTTCAGGCGTCAATTCTTCTGTTCTCCCAGAAACGGTCACCCCGGCTAATAAACGTTTTCTGGATCTTGGTGAAACATAAATTAATTTACCATTTTTATCTGTAAGGCAATCAACGGTATACTCTTCACCGGGCAAATATTCGCATATTACATAGTCCATTAGATTTATATCAAATGGTAAATCATTTTCTGATTGTATCAATTTAGCTCCGACTCCACCTTGCCCTTTTCTTGGTTTGATAAAAACAGGGAATCTATCTATTTTAGTATATTTAGTATAGATTTCCGGGATAAAATCAAAGTCTTTAAACTCATCGTAAGTCTTTTCTTTATCTCTGCATATTTCAGCAGTTTTCCTATCAGCGACGATAATTTTGGCATGAATTTTATCCGCGTTTTCTGAGAAAAATAAAGCAATGGTATCGTGTGTGGGAAACACAAGGTCAATTTTATTTTGATCAATTATTTCATTGAATCGCTCGATAAAATCAGGAGCATCAATGAATGGAACTCCGGAAATGTAATTTTTAAAGACATACTCTCCGTGTCGGTCAATAGAGGAAGCTCCAAATAAATTGATATTCACACAAGTTGAAAGCGAATCATGTAATTCGATGGAATTAATTTCTCCTGCGGGAAAAACCAAAACGTTTATTTTGTTAGACATATCATTTCGATGATTTCATTCATAACACGTTTATCATATCTCTGATCAATAGGTAACGGCAATAAATTTTTCATTAAATAATACTCAAAACTATTTGTGCTGCACCATTCAGAAATATTTGGCCAATAAGTAGCAATAAATATTTTATTTTCAATAAGTTTTTTCTTTAATTCTTTGCCATTTTCAATTAAGAAAGGATAAGCCAAGGGAGCAGTATTCTTTTCCAATTTAAAATTTAATAAATTAATCTTTTCTAAAGATTGATGCAAGGTTTGGAAATTGTTACTCCTTATCCTTTTTACTTCATTATAATCAATGCTTTGTAAAATCCGTTGAGTTAATTTGGACATTATTTTGATCGGCTGATTTTCCAACGCTTTATCATTTCTTTTGAAGGACGTATAAAAACTTTCGGCATTTACATCCATTCTTCCCAAGAGATGCTCAAAACGTTTATAAGAAAAATCCCGTTCAAAATCTTCTTCCAACTCTTTATCGGTAAAAAGATAGGCACCATCGGGTACTCCGAAGAATTTTCTAGCCGAATAAAAAGTATCTATTCCGGGTAATGGTTTTGAATAAAATGTTTGCGAATTGTCGATGATCAAATTCTTGCATTTTTTTGATAATATCTTGACTTGTCTATCACAAATACCGAAATAATTTGTATATACAAAAACATCGTTTTCTTTAATTAGTGAAAAATCGAATATGGGATTGAATGTTGAATCAATAGGATAAAAATTGTATTTTAAATTCAATTTATTAATTGGTTCAAGCATTACGTCACACGTATAATAGGGCAGATATACTTTTGTGTAGTTCTTTGCTCTAAGAATATATTCAAAAGCGTTTCTGCCAGTATTTAAACGAATTGCGTTTTGATGGTATTCTTTCCCTTTCCTTAATTCTAATTCAAAATATCCGCCAATCTCTTCCATTATATTAACTCATAATTGTCCAACATTTTATTTATTTCCTCTACAGAATTAAACATCATAACATCTAATATAGAAAGCCAAGGAATGAATTCGTTTTTGAATTGAGTGTATGGAGTAGAATTGTTTTTTATGAATTTTAAATCGATGCATGCTTGCTTAAATGTTTCTTTATCGTATAATTCTTGTCCGCCAATAGCATTAATATAGGTATCTGCATCCATTAGCTTACATATATGTATAATTTTTTCTTGCGCTTTTAATTCATTATTCTTTTCCATGGATGATGAATAAATAATTTCTGTATCGATTTTTAAATAGTTACAAATATGGATGATGCTGTTCCCGATAAATCTTGCCAGATTTTTATCTTTAAAATCTAATATATTTTCTATAAGAGGATAAGTAAATTCAAAATAGAGGGCTTTCTTGTATGAATGGTATATTGTTTTTAATAATTTGTTTTGATCTGTTTGTACAGATATTTCGTTAATAAGTTTGTTTACGCTTGCACCTTTCAAAATCAAATTAAACATCAACTTGTTTCCATTTGAAAGAATATAGTTTCTGTTTATCCATCCTCCTTTAATGAATTGCACATCATCATAAATTAGAAAGGTATCTGCTGTTTTAATTAACTGAAAATAGCCAATATAAGGTAAAAAATAGGGTTGCATGATAGCCAGTTTCATATTAGCGGTTATTTTTTATAACGGCAGAAATCACTTTTACATCAATTAAATCAAGATCCGGATAGATAGGCAAACAAATCACCCCGTTGGCTATCTTATGTGCATTGGGTAAGTTTTCCTTAGCTGCAGAAGGTAAACCTCTATAAGTTGAAAATTCGCTAATTAACGGATAAAAGTATCTGCGTCCATAAATATGGTGTGCCTTTAATTTTTCATATAATTCATCGCGACTCATGCCGTACTCTTTTTCTTCGACAAAAATAGGAAAATAGGAATAATTGTGCCGCACCTCCGGAAAATCTTCCAAAAAGGTTATTCCTCTTATGTCTTTTAGCTGCTCTCTGTATTGTTGGGCAATGGCTTTTCTTTTTGCAATGGCATCATCCACATATTTTAATTGCAATAAACCAAAAGCGGCTCTAACTTCATCCATTTTTCCGTTGATTCCGGGAGCTACAATCGTAGTTTCTCCAGCAAAGCCAAAATTTTTCAGATAATCGATCCGTTGCTTCATTTTGGCATCATGACAAATTAATGCTCCACCTTCGAATGTTTGATAAGTTTTTGTAGCATGAAAGCTTAAAGTGGCTAAATCACCTTCATTTAACAAAGACTTGCCTTCAACTTCAACTCCAAAAGCATGAGCAGCATCGTAGATTACTTTCAAACCATATGTATCGGCAATCTCTTCTATTCTTTTGGTGTCGCACGGATTGCCGTATACATGCACCGGCATGATGGCGGTTGTTTTGGGCGTAATGGCAGCCTCAATTTTGGCGGGGTCCAGATTTCCCGTTCTCGGATCGATGTCCACAAACACCGGTTTTATGCCGTTCCACCATAACGAATGGGTGGTTGCCACAAAACTGAACGGAGAAGTAATCACTTCACCTGTTATACGCAATGCCTGCAATGCAACCATCAAGGGTAACGTTCCATTCGTAAACAAACTAATATAATCCACATGAAGATATTCGCACAAAGCTTTTTCCAATTCTTGGTGAAATTGCCCGTTATTGGTAAGCCATTTGCTTTCCCATATTTTTTCCAAATAAGGAATAAATTCTTCTAAAGGAGGCAATAAAGGAGAAGTAACGTTTATTTGATGATTCATTTTCAATAAAATTAAATTTCAAAGAAAAGTTCATGAAGTTACATAATTTAAAATTCTCACTCAGAAACTTTTTTCCAAACTTATGTGAGAACATCAAACTTTTTCATCACTTATTCATTTAACAATAATCTATTTCTTAAATGGGGGTTATCTAAAACATAATAAATTGAATACGAATGTAAAACTTTATTTTGAAAAAAAGTGTTTTTCACAAAAAAAGGAAGGAAATTTTTAATTCTTTTTAAGCGGCATTTAAACACTGTTTAAAAATTGTAGTGCGTAGCAGAATCGAACTGCTATTATCAGATTGAGAAACTGACCTCCTAACCATTAGAGGAACGCACCGGTTGAAAAACATGGCAAATATAAAAAAAAATTATGGAATCTGTTGTTGTAGAGGAATAAAATAATTGGGGATGATTCTATTTTTATTTTTTAAGAACATAGCGGGCGAAGAGATTTTTGCACTATTTGTCCTGAGATTTTGTCAATCTTTATTTTCTTGCTTTCTTCCAACTGCAATATTTTATTTTCCATTTTTCCAATTTGAAAAGTACTCTTTCCACGAACCAGACACAGCGATACAGAAACGGATATTTTTTCAACCGTTCCATTTGGTCGATATCGAAACCGTACAAATCATAATCAGCCAAAATGCGTGGAGGCAAGATGGTTTCCAACACCTTTCTTCGTTCGGCTTTGTCCAATGTCTTGTTTATGCTGCTGATGCCGCCGGTATCGAAACAGGAAACATACAAGGGCGTGAAGAAAACGCCGGTATTATGCAAACCAATTACT
>JAGOKS010000109.1 GCA_017994425.1 Bacteroidales bacterium
TCATTTCTACCTTTTTCTCGTATTGAATTTAACTTATATATTAATTTGCCATCCGGTATATTATCTATTACATTTTTTAATCTTTCCAAGTCTCCTAAAATTTCTTCATTTTGTGTCTTTTCAAACAGTGAAAATTGTGGTAATATTCTCATAGGTAAAACTCCTTTAATTGATTTTTGGATACTTCAATTATATACCAATATTATTGGTATTTCAAGGGTTTTACCTGTTTTTTTGTCTTTTAGTCGCGTTTTTTACACTTTTTCTTATTCTTCCTTATGAAAACGTTGTTTTTGTCTGTTTTCCTGGCGTTTTATTTTGTTAATATTTTATATCCATTGATGTTGCTAAGTTTCGGACATCGAAATTAATTCTTTATTAACAAACGAATTGTGCAGTATCCAATTATTTATTAATTTTTTTAATATTATGCTATAAGTATTTTAATTTCAATGTTTAAATACTACAATACAATTTATAATGATACTATATCACTATGTAAATTATTTGTCAATCTGTATGAAAATTTGTCAAATAAAAAATTTTTTGTTATAGACATGTTATGTTAAATAAGTTAAAATTATGATATTAAATTATAAGGAAGGGATATAATGAATATTACTAAAGAAAAAGCATGGGAATTGCTTAAAAAGTACAACAAGGATGAATTTCATCTGCAGCATGCAGATACTGTAAGCTTTGTAATGGAATATTTTGCGAAAAAACTGGGTTTTGAAGATGAAGCAGAATTTTGGGGAATTGTAGGAATTTTGCATGACATTGACTTTGAAATGTATCCTGATGAACATTGCGTAAAAATGCAGGAGATACTGTCCCAAAACGGAGTAGACGAAAAAATTATTAAATCAGCTGCAAGCCATGGATACGGACTTACAGATGTTACAATAAAACCTGAACATACTATGGAAAAAATACTTTTTGCAACCGATGAACTGACAGGATTGATAGGTGCTTCTGCATTGATGCGTCCTTCAAAGAGTACATTGGATATGGAGCTTAAGTCATTAAAGAAAAAATTCAAATCACCCGGCTTTGCTGCAGGCTGCTCCAGAGAAGCAATAAAAACCGGTGCTGAAATGTTGGGATGGGAATTAGACTATTTGTTGGATGAAACGTTAAAAGCAATGCAGGAATACGAAAAAGCAAGAAATTAAAACGGATATGCCATGCATATCCTTTTTAATTTACAGCTAGTGTTTTTTCCTTTTTCTTAAATTTGTTTTTTATAAAGGTGTATGTTAAACAAGAAATTACAGTGACGGGTATAACAGTAAAAGTATTGAGAATTATTTTATCGGTAACAGATAAAAAGTTTTTTTCTGCAAATAGTATCATAATAGTCAAAACCAAAGGATGCATTAAATAAACGTAGTAAGAGCTTTGTCCGAATACTTCAATAAACCCGTAAATATTTTTTAATTTATCCTTCATTAATAGTCCTATTAAATATACAAAAAACAAAGACATAGTTGAAAATATAAACCAAGCAAAAGTAGATGCCACAGAATCATAATATGAAACAACGATGTAAATTATACTCATCATAATATACCCTAATATAATATATAATTTATTTTTATTAATCCATAAAGAATAGTTATCGTATTCCATAGCAATATATATACCCAACATATAAAACACAATGTATTTCAAAAATATCCTGTCCGACAAATCAAATCTTATGAATTCAGCACACAAATATGTTATTACTGCAGCAAATATAAGGATTGTCACTTTCTTTCCGGAATTTTTCAAAATAAAATAAAATATGGGACCTACAATGTACATTTGTATAATAATTATTACAAAATAAAAGTGATATGACATTGTTCCCTGTAAAACACTTTTCACAAAAAATTTAATATCAATCGCATAATATCCAAAATATATATAAGCCGCGTAATAAATAATACACCATATTAAATATGCAACAATTACTTTGGCAAGTCGTTTTTTGAGAAATTCCATATACTTAAATTCACGGTTTTTATTACTGTAGCTGTAAAAGCTTGTCACTCCGCTTAACAGGATAAAGACGGGTGTAGTAAACTTTAAACTTCTATTTACGGTAAGCATCAAAATATAGGGGAATGTCCCATGAATGTATTCAGAAACTCCCGTTGCTGTTATATGGACTATCATAACTGCAAAACATGCAATAAATCTCATATAATCCAATTCATAAAGCTTGTCTCTTTTTTTTATAATTTGCTCGACTGCAATTGGCGGCATATCATCACTCTTTCTATATTTTGACCATTTTAACATTTATACAGAAGAAAATCAATTATTTTATCTATATATGTATTCACAAATTTTATAATTACTCATTTTGAATGACAAAAGATACATAATAGCGTTATTTTATAAATTTATTTGCAATTTTATTAAAAATCTACGTTTTTGCGTATACGTAATTGCGAAATTGTGCTATAATTGTTTTATTAAGTATTCATTGGAGGTGACGACATGGTTGTAAGAGAAGCCGTAATAAACAGAATAAATGAAATTTGTGATGACAGGGGCATAGCCGTAAATAAGCTTGCAAACTTATCGGGAATTACACCATCTACTGTCTACAGTATATTTAACAGCGGCAGGAAAGATATCGGAATTGTGCTGATAAAAAAGATTTGTGATGGATTTGATATAACATTGGATGAATTCTTTTCTTCAGATTTGTTTAAGTCCTTAGAGCAGGAATTATTATAAAGGAAGATATGAAAGATAAAGAAAGAAGAGGGACGCTTAAAAGTGTCCCCCCTTAATATTCCGCCTTCTTATGTTAAATTATTACTCTTGAATTGTTTTAAAAGATATATATATTTTTGCTCTGCAGCTTCAACCTTATATATTGCATAGTCCACTAAATCAGGATGTGAAACATTTTCAAATATGTTTTTTGCATCTTCCCACTCTCTTTTTGCATTTTCAATATTTTTAAACATTTCCTCATCTGCGGATTTATTTTTTTTAAAACTCTCTATTATACTTTTAATACTAATCTTTCTCTGAACATCATTCATGGAAAAAACCTCCTATCCTTATTATTATAGACAGGAAGTTCCTTTTTATTCCTAATATTCCAAAAATAATTTGCATTATGTATAACTATAAATTATTATTTTCAAGCTTTAACAGGTATTCTTTTATTTCTATGCCTCCCCCGTATCCTACCATCTTGCCGTTTTTTCCTATTACTCTATGACAGGGAATAATAATTGAAATTGGATTACGGTTGTTTGCCATTCCTACAGCCCTGCACGATTTTTCATTTCCTATTGCGATTGCAATATCCTTATAGCTTACGGTCTTTCCGTAAGGAATAGTTTTAAGGGCATTCCACACCCTTTGCTGAAATTCGGTACCGGATGCAGATATCGGCAAATCAAAAGATTTTCTTTCACCTCTCAGATATTCTTCTATTTGTTTATGAGCTTCCTTTATTAAAGGAGTTTCATTTATTTTAATATCCTCAAGCTCCTCGTTTTCAAAAAAAACATTCGTTATGAAATTCCCATCCTCTGCAATACCTATTCTGCCGATATCCGTATCATAATAAAATACACTTTTCATAATTCCTCCTCTTATTATACCTCTCTTTATCCTAATTTGGCACCTTTTTCTACTCTTTGGTCAGGCTTAATCAAGACTACTCCCTTTTCTGTGTAAACCCCAAGCACTAGCACTTCAGATATGAAATCCGCAATTTGTCTCGGAGGAAAATTCACAACTGCCAAAACCTGTTTGCCTATAAGCTCATCAACTGTATAACATTCTGTAATCTGGGCGCTTGATTTTTTAGTTCCGATTTCATGTCCAAAATCAACAATCAGTTTATAAGCAGGCTTCCTTGCCTTTTCAAAGTTTTTTGCTTCTACTATTTCTCCCACCCTGATATCTAATTTCATAAAATCTTCAAATATTGCCATATGATATCTCCTTATATAATCACTATTGAGTAATCATATCTATTTTTCTTTTTTAAGCTTTTCATATCTTATTATTAAATCCTCGCCTTTTTCCCTGTAAGGCATAATCTTTCCTTCCTTATAGTGCTTCCTGCAAAGAGGCATGTAACTTTCATTGCCTCCTATAAAAATTTGTTCGCCCACATATACTACTTTACCGTCCACAATACGGGCATTAGTTAATGCTTTTTTGCCGCACCAACAAATAGTCTTAATTTCTTCAATTTTATCAGCTAATGCAAAAAGCCAGTAAGAGCCTTCGAATAATTCATTTCTGAAATCAGCTCTCAATCCATAGCACATAACAGGTATATTTAATTCATCAACTACATCCGTAAGCTCTTGTATATGGTGTTTTTTCATAAATTGACATTCGTCAATTATTACGGCATCAACACCGAATATATCATTATACTCTTTAATGACTTCAAAAATATTCATATCATCATAAACAGGTATTGCTCTCCTGCTCAGCCCGATTCTCGAAGCAACAATTCCTGATTCTGCAAATCTGTTATCAATTGAAGATGTAAATATTAAGGGGTTTTGTCCTCTTTCTTCATAATTAAATGCAACCTTTTGTACTTCTATACTCTTTCCAGCACCCATGGTGCTGTATCTGAAATAAAGTTGTGCCATAACTCTCCTCTATATTATTTTTTACTTTCTTTTATCAATATGGTTTACATAAAATCAATTATGTAAACCTAATATACGGATTAAGGGTCATACATTAGGCTAGACTAAATCTAACTTCAAATCGCCATCTTTAATCCAACCGACCTTTCTTAAAATATTACCGATAAGCGGAGTGAGTACCACCGGAATTAAAATGTATAGTATTAGTATTCCCAACCACACCTTCATCCCTCCGCCCATGGTATTTAATGTTTCAATTATTCCTACCAAGCCGCTGGTTCCCATACCGGCACCTATGGGACTGTTTTCCATATGGAATAAAACCGTTGCCATGGGACCCGTAATGGCAGATACTATTACGGCAGGAATCCAGCACCTGGGATTCCTCACAAGATTCGGCATCTGCAGCATTGATGTTCCCAATCCTTGAGCTGCAACTCCTCCCCAGCCGTTTTCCTTAAAACTCAAAAAAGCAAAACCTACCATATGTGCACAGCATCCTGCAGTTGCTGCGCCGGCGGCTATGCCTGAAAGACCAAGCATCATACAAAGAGCTGCACTGCTTATAGGCAGTGTTAATACTATGCCTACCACAACTGAAACCAATATACCCATTAAAAAAGGCCTCAGGGTTGTAGCATACATTATAAATTC
>JAGOKS010000110.1 GCA_017994425.1 Bacteroidales bacterium
GTTTGCAACCATCGATTTCATCGATGGCTATTTAATTTTAAGCCCTTCAGGCTTATGTTGTGTTATAACATATACTAAAAGCAAAATCCGTATGTTTCGTTCCGAAAAACCTCTCGGCACTCGGGACATTTTAGTCAGTTCTCAGTTCTCAGTTTTCAGTTTTTTAGAGCCTTGCATCACGTTTAATTTTTAATTCTTAATTTTTTTCGTTCCGAAAAAATAAGGGTAGGTTGTGTATATCTCTTTGCATCATTTGTGATTAAATCATCACATCATTAAATCATCACATCATCACATCATCACATCAATAATCTTTTCGCCGTATCCGCTACATCCGTATCATTCGCGTGCCATCCCTTTTCGGAGTAAAAAACAGGGAGCACCCTTTCGAATGCTCCCCAAACAAACAAATTATACAAACCTAATTCTTATATTCTCTTTTATGCCTTTTATCGGTTTTGTGTGCAAAAAGCTTCTGCTTTCCGGCTGCAAAGATATAATTTTTTTTTAAATAGAAGAGGGTTTTCGCTGCTATTTTTAAAATAAAACAAAATTATTCTCTTTGCTTTACAGTGTGTTATCAATTATTTTTATTTTTCTTTCCTTTTTATGAAACTTTTTTCTCGGGTTTTACGAATAAGAGAGTACGACAAATTTTAAAAATAAACAAGAGGAAATATACAAATAAAAACAGATACATTTTATGGAAACCAAACATACTTATTATACCCAAATCATCTCCATTTTATTTCACCAAACACTCCGTAGCTTTCGCTATGGACAAAAAATTTATTAGATATGAAACAAACATTTAGAAGTTTATGCAAAACCAACTTAGCTTAGTCAGGCTGCTACCATCCCTCGTGATGTTAGCAGTCGCTTAATAAAGCAAATCCAAATTCAATTCAAAAAAAAATTAATTTAAAATCAGTTATTAACATTTAAAAAATTATATATTATGTCGTTAATATTTAGAAAAATCGAAAGAATAAATATGAAGGACCCGGAAGGTCCAAAGTTATGGTATCCTGTATTACGCACTATAACAGTAGTAACCGAAAAAGAATTGGCAAAATTACTTGCCGATGAAACTACCTTGAATCCTAAAGAAGCCGAAATGGCTATTTATCAGTTGCAAAAAGTTTTATTGCGTGTAATGCTTGATGCTAAATCCATTCAATTGGGCGAACTCGGCAATTTTTATTTAACACTTCATACGGAAAGTTCGGAAACAAAAGAAGAAGTTACAGCCGATAAAATTAAAAAAATCAACATTCGCTTCCGTCCATCTGCATTTGTGAGAGAATCTTTGCAGAAAGCCAATTTTATATTCATTGAAACGCTCAATGAATAATTATTAATCTATTATTTAGTACGCTAAGACGTCATTGCAGCCATGTAGTGACGTCTTTTTCATGTGTAGATCCCCTTTATATAATCCGATTATAAGGAGTTCAAAATCAACATATATCGACATGCTAAATCTCGACGTGTCGAAATGTTGAGTTCCATGTGTCGAAATACTCCGGTTCGACATGTCGAAGTACTCTACCTCGACGTGTCGGAGTTAAAACTTCGACACGTCAAACTGAAAACTTCAACGCATGGAGCCGAACACTTGCTACTTGTCTTTTTTTTTCGTTCCGAAAAAATAAGTGTAATTTGTGTATGTCTCTTTGCGTTCTTTGCGTAGAATCTTTGCGTTCTTTGCGGTTAAAAAAAAGTCGCAAGTCGCAAGACGGTTTTTTCTCCAACGATTAAAAAGTTGTTAGGAAAGTTCGTATGAACGGAAATATATTGAAATCCGTTTTCTTGTACTTGTTTCTTTACACTTTCCGTATCATACCTTAGATGATAGGAAGGTCCGCGGTCTGTATGCTCTTTTTTCCAATCTGAAATAAGAATCTTTCCTTTGGGTTTTAATAACCTGTAACATTCTTTCAATGTTTTATCGGGATTACTCAATTCATGATGCAGATTCACCATAAACAATACTTCCGCTATTTCGTCCGGCAGGGGGACACTGCTGTCTTCCATTTTTAACGGGATAATATTATTGTAGTAAGGACTTACGTGTACCTTCATCCAATCTATCATAACATCTGAAATATCACAGGCATATATTTTACACTCCGGTATCAATGTTGAAAAAGGAATGCTAAAGAAACCGGTGCCGGCACCTAGATCAATAATAGTATGAGGATTGCTTAACTTTGCCAAGTTGAAAACAATCTCTACCGGAAAATCTTTCAGCCTTTCCGGGTTTTGCAATCTGTCTAAATTTTTAACATCAAATCTTCTCTCTTCCATTTTTTATACTTAATGAGATTTTGTATACTTGCCTACTCTTAATAAGAAGGTTTAGGTAATTAGGACAAGTTTATATCTTTTTATAAAAATAATTTTATTTTGCAAATGTACATAAAATTGACTAATTACACGCAAACGAATCATTATTGTCCGAATAAATTCAGCAGATTCTTCGCTTCACTCAGCATGACAATCATTTTTTTAGAGAGGAAATGGTCAGAAGTAAGCGGGTGAATGTAAATCACCCGCTTACCTATCGGCGTTTATCCGCTGCATCAGCGTTAACAGCGGGCTATTTTCAATGCTCTAAAAAACTGACAGCTTTTTCGTCTTGCTACTTGAGACCTGCGACTTGCGACATTTTTAACCACAGTGAGTGCAGAGAATTACGAATTAAAAATTCCATCACTTCTTCCTTTCTCATTTAATAATTTTATATACCTTTGTAAAAAATATATCAAGGGCAATATGTCTGAAAAACAGAAGGGAATAGTTATAAAATCAACGGGCAATCTTTACCATGTGCGGGGGGAAGACCGCGGTATAATTACCTGCACCTTGAAAGGACAATTTCGGATTCACGGCATTAAAACCACGAATCCCATTGCGGTAGGCGATCATGTGCTATTCATCAAGGAACCCCAACAACCACATGGCTTGATTTGCGATATAGAAGAACGAAAAAATTATATCACCCGTAAGTCCATTAACTTATCGCGTATTTCTCACATATTGGCAGCGAATATAGATTCTTTTTTTCTGATTGTCAGCATCTCTAATCCACGCACACCCCTTGGTTTCATCGACCGTTTTTTAACAGCCGCCGAATCGTTCCGCATTGAATCTACTCTTGTTTTCAACAAAACAGATGTATACAGTAAAGAAGATTTTGAACTCTTAGAGAAGTTGCAAGACCTTTACCGCGGCATAGGATATACCTGCTTGTCGGTGTCGGCGCTCAGCAAAGAAGGATTAGATGCATTGCAAAGCTGCATGCAAGACAAAGTGTCGTTCTTCGGCGGACAGTCGGGAGTGGGCAAATCGACCATTATCAACGCTTTGGACAGTAACCTACAACTTACCGTAGGCAATCTTTCCGAATATTACAAAAAAGGAAAACATACCACTACCTTCGCCGAAATGTTTGAATTAGCCTTTGGCGGGTATATCATCGACAGTCCCGGCATCAAAGAGTTTGGCTTGATAGAATATACAAGAGAAGAAGTTACGCATTATTTTCCTGAGATGTTGCGATTACTTCCTTTTTGCAAATTCAAGAACTGCACCCACACCCACGAGCCACAATGCGCGGTGAAAGAAGCGGTAGAAAAAGGAGAGATTGCCGCCTCGCGCTATCGCAATTATATTTCCATCATCGATAACGAAGACATCGACATAAAAGATTGGATGTTAAAATAAGGCTGACAAGCCATTGATTATAAAACGTACCTTATTAATATATAGATAAAATCATGTTACTCCAAGCATCAGAAATGCCTTTACAAGCCGACGGCAGTGTGTATCATTTGAATTTACAACCCGAAGACGTGGCAAGCAAGATTATCCTTGTAGGCGACCCCGCCCGTGTGGCTATGGTATCTTCCTTTTTTGATACCATCGAAATAAAAAAACAAAACCGCGAAATACATACCCATACCGGCAGCTACAAAGGGAAACGCATCACTATCCTGTCTACCGGCATGGGCACCGACAACATCGACATCGTCCTCAACGAGTTGGATGCATTGGTAAATATAGACCTGCAAAAACGACGCATCAAAGACACACATACCACCCTCGAATTGATACGAATAGGCACTTGCGGCGCCTTACAAACCGATATTGCCATCAACACTTGCATAACCTCCCGTTACGGTTTCGGTATGGATGGCTTGCTACATACTTACCGGCACGAAAATATCTCTGATGAAGCCATGGTAGAAGCATTTATTCGTCAATGCGGACGGAACGACAAGCTCCCCTACCCTTATGCCGTAGCTTGCTCCGATGAACTCATGCAACGTATAGCCCCTGACCTACGACAAGGAATAACATTAACGGCACAAGGCTTTTACGCTCCCCAATGCCGGGAGTTACGTTTGCCCTTGGCTCAGGGTGATTTTATTAAAAAACTGCAAGGATGGAGCTATCGGAACCTATATTTCACCAATATGGAAATGGAAACGTCCGCCCTCTATGCACTCAGTCGTTTGTTGGGACACAAAGCCTTAACTCTATGCATCGCCATAGCCAATCGCGTTAATAAAGACTTTAGCGCAGATTATAAACCGGCTATGCAGCAATTGATAGTACAGGTATTGGAAAGATTTTAAAATTACTTGCCCTTTTTAAACTAAAACCACTTCATCGCTCGAACACGTAGTTGATCATAAACAGGATAAGCCCCTTTTAATCCACTATTAAAATAAATACCAAAAGCTTTACAGGGATTGCTTCCCACTTGTACTTCTTCTGTAGATGACCAATAAACAGTTCCACCACTTGAGGAAGTAGTAAATTGAGTTGCTCCAATTTTTTGTAATTCGGTATTTAAAATAGTAACTAATTTATACAATACATCCATTTCACATCTTGCAGGCAAATACCATCCTTCTCCTTTATCATTACACCAAATGGCTGCTTGCAAACGTTCGGGAAACATATAATTGGTATCCAATGTAATTGCTATATGAATGGCGGTATTCACTCTTCCATCCAAGGAATCGTAGGCACGGGTAGGATAAGCCGGATTATTGGCGGAATACATCAATTTATATCCTTCATCCAAAGATATTATTTTGCCATGACTTCCGTAAGGAACACCTCCGTAACTAATCAGGGTATCGGCTAACCAACACACGATGCCTTCGGCTGTTCCGCCGGAGTTATAATATACATCCCCTACGGCATACCCCATTGGAATCACAAAGGTATGGGTGGTATTGCTGCCGGTTTGTGCCAGCGTTA
>JAGOKS010000111.1 GCA_017994425.1 Bacteroidales bacterium
TGTATATAAAAAAATTGCATAAATTTAAATTATTTTTAAATTTTATTATAAAATTATTTATATTTGCAAAATAAAATTAGTAGTTATAAAAAGATATAAACCTGTCCTAATTACCTAAACCATGTTATATCTTGTGTATTCTTTTCTGTATTTGCTTTGGCAAATTTTAACAAAGCACATGTAAAAGCAAGTGTAAAGCACACGTTAAAGCACTAACAGTATAAATAAACTAATAATCTAATAAACTATAATACTTGATTTTCTTATAGTTTTCTTTAATTCTTTTCTTTGTTTTTAATGTAGTCTATCACTTTCCTATTTGCTATATCAATATTGGCATAGTCCCTTTTAATGTAAATGTCGGTTATCCTTGTTCCTGAATCTACGTGATTAAGCGCTTCGTGTACAGTGTATTTATCAACTCCACACTTGTTACGTGCTATTGTAGCCCAAGAGTGTCGAGCTGAATAAAATGTTACTTTCTCTTTTATCATTTCACTAATCTCTTTCATTCCTTTTGTAATGAATATTTGAAGGGCATTGTAATTATCTTGATTAAATACAAATTCTTTATTTTTTATATACTTATCTATAATCTCTTTTGCTTCAGGTTCTACTTTAACACTTATAACTCCCTTATCTTGCCTACGGTTTTTTACTTTCGTTCTGTAATATGTAATTCGTTCTCCAATATTTTTGCAATTCCAAATATCTATTAAATTCATTCCACATAAGTAAAATGATATTAGGAACATATCCATAGCAACTTTAGAGCAATTTGTATGAGTGTCTTTTAGGTTAATTATAGTTCTTATAGTGTCAGGTGATACGGCTCTATTTGGATATTGAATAGGTTTTATTTTAATCCTTCTAAAAGGCTGTGTTTTGACCGCTATGACGTTTAAATCATAGTCATTATACTTTGCTTCAATTCGATTAAAAAGATTACGTATGCCCGATAAATAGGCATTACTTCTTATATGTTTAATATGTTCAGCATAATTAGAAATTAAATTTCCTGTTATTTGGTTAATATCTATACTATCCCCCGCAAACTTCTTAAACGAGTTCAATGATGTTTGAAGTGATTTAGCGTTTAACGGGTAGTCTTTTTTAAGTGAGTCTATTATTTGTTGTGATTCGTAAACAAAATCAATTTTTTTGTTGGTTGTTTTAGTTAGCATACCGCATATTTGTTCTAATGTTAGACTTCTTATATCCTTTCCGGATAAAGTATCTCTATTCTCACTTATATTCTCATTATATGCAACTATGTAATCTATGTCTTTTATCTTACCTTTTTTATCTAATCGGGATGGTGCAACATAAAGGTGTGTTTTAATGTACAATACTTTTCTATCTTTGTTAACCCTAATGTATACTCTGTATCCATCTTTTTTAATGTGTCTATTTCTTATTACTGATTTAAACATATAACCTCCTTTTGCAAACAATGTGTAAACATTTTGAAGCAAAAACACAACAAAAGTGCGTCAAGTTCGATTGATTTCACTGATAATTATGCATAGTACTGTTTTTCAATTTAACATTAAAATGTTCTTAAAACATCCGACATAAATTTTACGAATACACTATAATTTATTATATATTAGTTAGTTGCTTTGATTTTCATTATCTTCTTTTTTGGTTGTATAAACATCTAACCAAAACGCCTATCTATTTATTCTTTGTTGATGATATTGCAAAAGTATATTTTTTGTAAAGCAATTGCAATTTGTTTTATTAAATTGTGGAGGTTTAAAGTGTAAAGTGGTCTAAAAATAGGACAGTAAACTTAACAAAATAACCATTAAAAGCTATCGGTTTGGAAAGGTTTCTCTTTCCCTTTATATTTAAAAAATGTTTATTTTTGCAAAAAAATTGAATACATAAAAATGGAAGTATTGCGTATATACAATCGTTATGGTGCATTTTAAAAAAAACGACTCAATATGAGTGAAAATTCCAAGAAATTTGACAATGCGGATGATTTTAGAAGAGCAAGTCAAGCTTTAAATGATTATCAGATACGACATAATCTTATACGAAAAGATTATGAGCTACTTTTGGAACTAACAGAATTAAATCAAGAAGAACAAAATAAATTTGACACTCTATATCGAGCTTCTTTGAAAGGTTTTTTATCATTAATTGAATCTGATATTTATGGTTTAAGCCAAATTGATAAATATGAGGGATATTCCGATAAAGATAATTTCGAGGATAAATTCAAAAAAACATTTAAAAGAGTTTGTGAAACATGGAATAAGGAAGAATTAATCAAAGAATATTTGGACACTAAGTATGCCAAACTAAAGGCACTTAAAAACAAGCGTGATAGTTTAATTCATCCTAAAAAAACAGACGATATTGTAAATGCTAATTTTGATGTTTTTAATGAATTAAAAGAAGGATTTAAAGCTTATACTAAAATGCTCCATTCAATTATGACTGGGGTTTTTATAAGCATTGATATTCGAGACTTAAATGAAATTTATAATCTTTTTGGTGATAAAAAAACTACAAGATAGTGAGAGAATCAATTAAAATAGGAGAAAAGGAATTTGCAAAAAAAAAAAATGCGTTGATTTTTTACAGGACTATTTTAAACGCTTATGACTTTGGAGAAGCATTAAACACTAAAGACTTTAATGATATTATGGATTTGTCTGAAATTCACCCAAAAGTAAAGGAAAAAATTGGGGTCGGTATTGATAAAGTAAGGGTTGGGAAAGTTCAATACAATACCAAATCTTTTGAGTGTCAATGCCTGAAATAGGATAACCGCAAAATGCAAAAAAATGACAGAAAGAATAAAAACAGAAAAAATGAAAATTCTTATTGCATTTATTTTGACCCCATTCACCTTAGCTGTTTTTTCTCAGCAGACAGACAGTCCGGAAAGACCTACAAACTCCTTTGAAAAGGAATATTCTACATCAAACCCGACCTTTTAAGAGACCAAAAAAAAGGAAATGGCATCAAAGGTACAATATTTGCATAGTTAGAAGTCATCAAAAGTAATTACAATAAAAGACCGTCGGGATATACTATCTTGATGGTTTTTTTATTATTTTCGGGATATTTTCGGGATATTTGATAAAATCAAAGAAAATTACAAGCAGCGAATATTCAAAAACTACCCTTGTATCGAATTGATAATATGTACAATAAAAAAACTCCCGCGACATTACGTCATCGGGAGTACACTAACCCTTTATGTCCTCGCAGGGACTCGAACCCTGGACCCATTGATTAAGAGTCAATTGCTCTACCAGCTGAGCTACGAAGACCTTGTATGCAAAAGTACATTATAATTTAATACCTGTCAAGTCGTAACGGATAATTTTAGAAATTCTCTTATCTTTTCGCCAGTGTTTTTATTACCAAACACATAGAAATATATTTTTACAAGAAGGCTTTTCTTTGAAAAAAATTTACGATATTTGCAACATTAAAAACCTGTATCAAGCATGCACACACGAATCACACGTACAGCAAGCCTATCTATCATACTTTTACTCTTAATGAGTGGCTGTTGCAAAACCAAGAAGACCTATTATCCGCAAGGAAACATCGAATCGGAAATACGCTATTGTGGACAGCAAACACAGGGAAAAGCAATTTGGTATTACGAAAACGGCAATAAACGATTGGAAGCTTTTTATATCAAAGGCTTGTTGGAGGGGGAAATGAAACGTTACCATTCCAACGGAAACATCGAAAGCATCTATCAGTACGCAATGGGAATATTGGAAGACACCTCCTTTACCTACGATCAGGATGGCGAGCTTATCCAAAAATGCACCTATAAAAATGGTAAGAAAAACGGTCCGTTTTACTATTATTATCCCGACGGGCAAGAACAAGTTAAAGGTTTTTATATTGACGACCAATACGAAGGCTTATGGCAATATTTTGATGAAGAAGGTTTTCTTGTAGGTGAAGGGCAATTTAGCAAAGGTGCCGGCATGCTGAAACGCTACAATGCGAAAGGGAAAACAATACAAAGTCGTTCGTATGAAAAAAGTCATCCGATAGGCAAGGAAATACTATATGATAGTGAAGGAAACAACCTAAACACCGACTCAAAGAAATAAGGACCTATTATAGGTGCAACAATCCATCTTTCATTTGCAAGGTACGATCAGACATATTTGCAAAGGCTTCATTGTGGGTTACAATGACAAAAGTCTGTTGAAGGCTATCTCTTAATTCCAAAAACAAGCTATGCAATTCTTTCGCATTGGCAGAGTCTAAGTTTCCGGAAGGCTCATCGGCAAAGACCACCAAGGGCTTATTTATTAACGCACGGGCAACGGCAACCCGTTGTTGTTCACCTCCCGATAACTGTGAGGGTTTGTGTTCCGCACGATCTTTCATGCCAAACATCTCAAGCAATTCATTCGCTTTGTGCAGGGCTTTTATACGTGTATCTCCGCCAATCATAGCAGGCATAGCGATATTCTCTGCTGCCGTAAACTCCGGTAATAAATGATGAAATTGAAATACAAAACCCAGGTGTCTATTCCGAAAAGCAGACAGTTTCTTATCATTCAATGCAAACACATTATCTCCATTAATAAAAACCTCTCCGCTATCGGGTTTATCCAAGGTTCCCATAATATGAAGCAAGGTGGATTTCCCGGCACCTGATGCTCCTACCAAACAAACTATCTCCGCCTTAGCTACTTCAAGGTCTATCCCTTTGAGAACCTTTAACTCATTGTAGGATTTCGTTATATTATTAATTCTAATCATATGCTTTCTTTTGAATTTTCTATTAAAAACGTCAGAGTATCTATTTT
>JAGOKS010000112.1 GCA_017994425.1 Bacteroidales bacterium
ACCGGTTTAAATCCATCTCTCACATCCGGCAAAGCCCTTGATACTATCACCGACATTGAATAATCAATATAGGCCGATTTCATTTGTTTCTCTATATTTACCGGAACTATTCTTTCTCTTGTTTGCATCTTTTTTTAAATACTAAATTTTTAATTTTCAACCTAATAGCACTCAAACTACTTGTTTACGAAAATAAACAAAAAAATGATATGAAAGTCTTATTAATATATCTTTTTTAAAATTCATTTTTACAGAAATTACACTAAGGTATTAGATATAAAAATAAAAAAAGAGGTAAAATATTTACCTCTTTCACGCTTTAATGAGTTATTTTATTCCGGGTGAATAGCTTCTACAGGACAAACATCTGCACAAGCACCACAGTCTATACATTCATCCGGATTAATAGAATACACATCTCCTTCAGAGATAGCCCCTACCGGACATTCACTCATACATGTTCCACATGCTGAACATAATTCTGGATCAATTTTATATGCCATGATTTTTATATTTAATTGTTTAAATAATTATGCTGCAAAATTAGTAAGTTTATTAATACTAAATGCAATTTTTATATTTTTTTTCAAAAAACTTATCTGGCGTGATTAAAAATTCTCAGCTTTTAATTCAAAATATGCCATGGGATGTTCACATGAAGGACACAATTCCAATGCCTTACAACCATGATGCACATACCCACAATTACGACACACCCAACGAACAGGTTCAGGTCTTTCAAATACTCTTTTCACTTTCAAATTTTCCAATAAACGACGAAAACGTTCTTCATGCATTGTTTCAGCTTTTGCTATTATCCTAAATTTAGTAGCAACTTTCGGGAATCCTTCTTGGTCGGCAGTACAAGCAAAAGCAGGATACAAATCTGTCCATTCTTCATTTTCTCCTTCCGCAGCCGCCAATAAATTTTCTTCGGTTGTACCGATTATTCCTGCAGGATACATAGCTGTAATTTCAACCATTCCACCCTCTAAAAATTTAAAAAATTGCTTGGCATGTTGTTCTTCTTGCGCTGCTGTCTCTGCAAAAATGGCAGCAATTTGCTCGTAGCCTTCTTTTTTAGCTGCTTTTGCGTAAAAGGTATAGCGATTTTTAGCTTGAGATTCTCCTGCAAATGCGGCTAACAAATTTTTTTCAGTTTGTGTACTTTTAATACTTTTTGACATAATTTTTCTTATTTATATTTTTATAATTATTTTTTTTAAACTTATATTTAATAACATAATTTTATACTTCTTGTTCAAAAAAAACATCTAAACTAGAAAAAACATAATTTTTTTCAAAAAAACGTATAATACATTAAAATAATTTTTACCTTTGCTATTCACCTAATTAAATTAAATATGTTTAAAAAAGAAAGAGTTACTGAGTTAGAAAAAAAAGCTACTCAGTCCAGAAGAGACATTTTACGCATGGTTCATGCTGCTCAATCCGGACATCCCGGAGGTTCATTAGGCTGTATTGACTTTATGACAGCCTTGTTTTCGGAAGTTATGCAACGGAATCCCAACGATTTCCGAATGGATGGAAAAGGACAAGATATGTTTTTCCTTTCCAATGGTCATATTACTCCTTGTTTATACAGCGCTTTAGCTCGTGCCGGCTATTTTGACATCAAAGAGTTAGGTAGTTTCAGAAAACTAGTTTCGCGTTTGCAAGGGCATCCCTCTGTACACGACCATCTACCGGGAATTCATGTTGCCTCAGGCTCGTTAGGTCAGGGTGTATCAGTAGCTGTTGGTGCTGCTGAAGCAAAAAAATTAAATAAAGACACTTCAATAGTTTATGCTCTTGCAGGTGACGGCGAGTTACAAGAAGGTCAAAACTGGGAAGCTTTTATGTATGCCGGAGCTAAAAAGGTAGATAATCTCATTCTTACTATAGATTACAATTTAAAACAAATTGACGGAGCAGTTAATGATGTCATGGATTTGGGTGATTTAACTGCAAAATTCGTAGCTTTCGGCTGGCATGTATTAAAAGGTAACGGAAATAAAATGGATGAAGTGTTAATGCTATTAACACAAGCCAAAGAACTGTGCGGAAAAGGAAAACCTATTGTATATATTATGCAAACTGAAATGGGTTGTGGCGTTGATTTTATGATGGGAACACACAAATGGCATGGAGCACCTCCTAATGATGAACAATTCGCTTCTGCCATCGCACAAGTGAAAGAAACCTTAGGTGATTACTAAACTTTTTTTTAAATCCTTTTACAATCTGCCTTTTTGTCAGCAAAACGACATTTGGCAAATAATTTGCCACCCATAATGCAAAATCGAAAAAGACATGGAAGATAATACAAAAAAAAACGAAGACCAAGAAATAAATAAAGATATAGATTCTAATAATATTCCATCCGATTCAATTATAGACAACAATGCTATTGACGACGAAGAAGAAAAACCAAAACGCAGTGGCATGTTCGGAAAAAAAGATAAAAAAACACAACAAATTGAAGAATTAAAACTTGCAAACGATAAGTTACTATCAGAAAAAGCAGAAATACAGGATAAGTTCCTACGTTTGTATTCTGAATTTGATAATTACAGAAAACGTACACAAAAAGAAAAGCTTGACATCATCAAAAACGCCTCTGAAAGTATTATATTACAATTACTTCCAACTATAGACGATATGGAAAGAGCCATTATGTTTAATGATAAAACAGAAGTAAGCGATGTTTCGGTAAAAGAAGGCTTAGTATTAATATTTCAGAAATTAAAAAACATGTTAAAACAAAAGGGCTTGGAAGAAATTAAGACAAAAGATGAAACTTTCAATACTGATTTTCATGAAGCCATAACTACTGTTCCCGCAGAAAAAGAAGAAGATAAAGGAAAAATACTAGAAGAAATTCAAAAGGGTTACAAATTGAATGACAAAGTAATACGTTTTTCAAAAGTAGTAATCTATCAATAATAAAAAATAATGGCAAAAAGAGATTATTATGAGGTGTTGGGGGTAGCCAAAAATGCCGGTGAGCAGGAAATCAAGAAAGCCTATCGCCAAAAGGCAATACAATACCATCCGGATAAAAATCCGAACAACAAAGAAGCAGAAGAAAAATTTAAAGAAGCGGCGGAAGCTTATGAGGTTTTAAGCAATTCGGATAAACGGAATCGCTATGATCAATTTGGACATGCAGGTGTAAGTGGTACAAACGGAGGTCAAGGCTTCGGAGGTATGAATATGGAAGATATCTTCAGCCGTTTTGGAAGTATTTTTGAAGATTTCGGCTTTGGCGGTTTCGGAAGTAGTCGTTCTTACTCTTCTCGTTCACATGGCGTTAGAAAAGGGAGCAATATTCGTATAAAAGTAAAACTAAACCTTGAAGAAATTGCGAAAGGTGTTGAAAAAAATATCAAAGTTCAAAAATACATTAGTTGTAAAAGCTGTGGCAGTACGGGTGCCAAATCCTCTGATGCTGTTAAAACCTGCCCAAGTTGCCATGGTTCAGGGTATACGGTAAGAATGCAACAATCATTTTTGGGTGCTATGCAAGTTCAAACCGAATGCCATCAATGTCATGGTACCGGAAAAATAATAACGGATAAATGTACCCAATGTGCCGGAAACGGAATTATAAAGGGAGAAGAAGTTATTGCTATTAAAATACCTCCCGGTGTTGGCAACGGCATGCAAATAAGCATGAACGGTAAAGGAAATGCTGCCCCGAATAATGGTATTAATGGCGATTTGTTTGTACTAATCGAAGAAATTCCTCATGATTTATATGAAAGAGATGGTAATAATTTATATTTGGAACATTACATAACTTTTCCCCAAGCTGTCTTGGGCACAAGTATTGACATTCCTACCATTGAAGGTAAAGCCCGCATCAAAATTACACCCGGAACACAATCCGGAACCTTACTTCGTTTGCAAGGAAAAGGCTTACCAGAATTGCAAAGTTATCACAAAGGCGATCTGATTGTGAATATCAATGTATGGATACCTAAAGAGCTATCTAAGGAAGAAAAACAAATGATAGAAGGATTTTCACATTCCGATAATTTTCAACCAAAAGCTCAAAAACAAGCAAGCTTCTTTAAAAGAGTAAAACAATTTTTTGAGTAAATTTTAAGATTACTTCTCAAAGAAATGTCTTATTATTTCTATTAATCAATAAATATTTATTTTTTTATATTTTTTTCAGTATTGTCCGATATACATTCCGATATTGTTAAAGATTCTTCGCTTCACTTCGTTACGCTCAGAATCTGTTGACTATTATCGGACAATAGTAATACAAAATTATTAACTATTAAATCTTCCTATAAATTATAACACACTCATAATTTCCACATAGTGAATTGTTACTTATCGCTTTTTCATCCTATTGGAAGATTTCACAGATAAGGAAGCCTTACCAACTTTTTTCCGACGAGAACTTAACTTTTTTTTCTCCCATGCTTATCTTTTTCCCGATGGGAGCTATACTTTGTGACTTGGGCAAGGTATGTCCGATAACTTGGGCAAAGTACCAAAGGGATGTTAGGCAAGGTACCAAGGTAGAGAACGAGGACTTTGAAAGTTGTTCTCTCATCAAAATAAAGTTTCTCTTGGGAACTTATAAAGTATATGTTGGCACTTGTTAAATTTTTTATAATTATAATAAGAATATGTTTACATCTGCAAAATATAAATTATTTTTATAAAAGATATAAACTTGTCCTAATTACC
>JAGOKS010000033.1 GCA_017994425.1 Bacteroidales bacterium
CGAAAAAAATTGTACTTTTGTCCATGAGTAAATGTGTTAAATTTTGAAGTACAAATTTACTCAAATGAGAAAGGAGGTTTAATTATCTCCTTCTCTTTTTTTTATTTTTTTATCGGACAATAATGAATTTAAATGGTTAAATAAATTGTTTTTAGTATGTGCTTATTGTGTTTTCGGGTTTATATATCACGATGCAAAAATACATAAATATAATTTTACTTCTAACAAAAGTGATTTTTTTTAAACCATTTTTATGTATTTTTGCACATTATTAAAAAGAAGGACAAGCCTTATGACAGCTAACGAAATACGTAAGACATTTTTAGATTTTTTCGAAAGTAAACAGCATCGGATAATTGCTTCCGATTCGATTGTGGTAAAAAACGATCCGACCTTGATGTTTACCAATGCGGGGATGAATCAGTTCAAAGATGTATTTTTAGGGCATGCCGCCCCGGCTTGTCCGCGAATAGCAAACAGTCAGAAATGTTTACGCGTTTCGGGCAAACACAACGATTTGGAAGAAGTGGGTCGTGATACCTATCATCATACCCTGTTTGAAATGCTCGGAAACTGGTCCTTTGCCGATTATTTCAAGAAAGAAGCCATCACTTGGGCGTGGGAATTGCTGACGGAAGTCTTGCAAATTCCACCTCAAAATCTCTATGTTACCGTTTTCGGTGGAGACGAAAAAGATGGTACCGAAAGAGATGAAGAAGCCTACGATTTGTGGAAAGCCATTGTTCCCGAAGACCGTATTTTATTTGGTTCCAAGAAAGATAATTTCTGGGAAATGGGCGATTCCGGTCCCTGTGGTCCTTGCTCCGAAATCCATGTGGATATTCGCTCCCAAGAAGAAAAAGCAAAAATAGCAGGAAGAGAATTAGTAAACAAAGACCATCCCTTGGTTATCGAAATATGGAACCTGGTATTTATTCAATTCAACCGTCAAACCAATGGAACTCTAACGTTATTACCGGCAAAATACGTGGATACGGGTATGGGATTTGAACGTTTGTGTATGGTTTTGCAAGGCAAACAATCGAATTACGATACCGATATTTTCCAATCCTTAATACAAGAAATAGCTTCCCTCTCGGGAAAGAATTACGGACAAGAAGCCGACAGTGACATTGCCATGCGGGTGATTGCCGACCATTTACGTGCCGTTTGCTTTGCCATTGCCGACGGGCAATTGCCCTCCAATACCGGAGCCGGTTATGTCATTCGTCGTATTTTACGGCGTGCCGTACGTTATGGTTTTACCTTTTTATCGCTCGACAAAGCTTTTCTGAATAAATTGGTGCCCAAATTAGTGGAAGTAATGGGTAATCATTTTCCCGAATTGGCACTTCGTCAGCAGTTGATAGAAAAAGTATTGCTCGAAGAAGAACACTCGTTTTTACGCACCTTATCACAAGGAATACAGAAATTTGAAAATTATATTCAGGCTCATCCGCAAACTTGCATCGACGGTCAGTTTGCTTTTGAATTGTTCGACACCTATGGCTTCCCCATTGATTTAACCCAACTAATGGCAAAAGAAAAAGGCTATACAGTCGATATGGACGCTTTTCACGCCGGCTTACAGGCTCAAAAAGACCGCTCGCGGGCGGTGGCAAGTTTGCAAACCGACGACTGGCAGGAATTGATACCGCAAGCTAAGCCTAGCGTTTTTGTCGGCTACGACAGCCTGGAAAGTGATTGCCGCATTGTGAAATACAGAATGGTAAAAACCAAAGGAAAGCAATTTTATCAAGTAGTACTCGACCAAACACCTTTTTATGCTGAGTCCGGGGGGCAGGTAGGAGACAGGGGTGTTTTGGAAAATGCAAACGAGAAAATAGAAATTATCAATACCCTGAAAGAAAACAACCTCTTATTGCACATCCTCCCTTCTTTGCCGGAAAATCTTCAGGCTGCTTTCGTTGCCAGGGTCGATGCCGAGAAGAGAATGTTAACGGAAAACAACCACAGTGCAACGCATTTGCTGCATTACGCCTTGCGAAAAGTGCTGGGAACCCATGTGGAGCAGAAAGGTTCCTTGGTAAACGAAGAACGCCTTCGCTTCGATTTCTCGCACTTTGCCAAAGTTAGCGACAACGAATTGTACGAAGTAGAACAAATAGTCAATGCATGGGTTCGTGCCAATATTCCCTTGCATGAATTGCGGGACGTCTCTATCGATGAATCCAAAAAAATGGGAGCCATGGCTTTGTTTGGCGAAAAATACGGCAGCAAAGTGCGGGTTATCAAATTCGGCGATTCCGTTGAACTTTGCGGAGGTACGCATGCCAAAGCGACGGGAAATATTGGACTGGTGAAAATAGTTTCCGAAGGGGCTATTGCTGCCGGCATACGGCGTATAGAAGCAATCAGCGGCAAACAAGCGGAGGAGTATGTGTATCAATTGCAACAGCAAGCCGAAGAAATCAAACAAGTACTCAATGCTCCTCATGTACTGCCGGCTATCCGTAAGCTGATGCAGGAAAACGATGCTTACCGCAAAACCCTCGAAAGCATAGCACAAGAACGTACCGCTGCTTTTGTGGAACAAATACAGCAACAGCAAACTACGGTTAACGGCATTCAAGTCATTCAATCAATAGGAAGTATGTCGCCCGAAATACTCAAGAAAGCAGCGTATCAGTTGCGAAACATGTATCCGAATTTGTTGGTAGCTTTTGGCAGCGATGCCGGCGAAAAACCCAATCTTGTGCTTGCCCTCTCCGACGATTTAACAGCCAAAGGACTTAGTGCCGCTCAATTGGTACGCGAAGTATCCGCATTGATACAAGGCGGTGGCGGCGGACAAGCCGGCTTGGCTACTGCCGGCGGCAAAAACTGCACGGGGCTTAAACCCGCTATCCAAAAAATTGTCGAACTGGCAACAAAGTAGGAGCAAAGAATCTGTAGCGAATTTCTAATGTTATAGACCGGACATTTTCCTTCAATTACATAAAAATTTCCGTCAACTTAACTTTGTTTTACCCTATTTTTAGAGTGAAAATTTTCATGCTTAAAATACCTTACAAAGCTGTCAAAAATTATTGACGCAATAAATTAATTTATTGACGCAATAATTTCAAATATTGACGCAATAATTTCCATTATTGACGCAATAATTTTCAAGGCTTCAAAAGTACACATTATGAATGCTTTATAAAAAATAAAAAAAAAGTTAAAAAATCAATAAAATAATGCAAACTAAGCATCGTTTATAGAGATAACTAAATAAATTAAATAACCGTTTCGCAAGAAACACAAATTTACTAACAATGAAATACAGATTAGTAGAAAAGAAGAATCCGCAACATCCGGATGACCCCAAGAAATGGTATGCCAATGCAGTGCATGCCGGAGTAATTAACATTCATCATTTAGCCGAACGAGTGGCGTTACAATCTTCGCTTACGCGTGGAGATATTCTCAATACGCTTGAAAATGCGCTTGATGTAGTCCCAGAGTACCTTGATATGGGATTTACCGTTAGTTTAGGCAATCTTGCCTCTCTTCGGTTAACACTTTCAAGTGAAGGTGCAGATACGAAAGAGTTGTTTGAAGTCAAAGAAATGATGAGGGATCCACATGTAGTTTTTAAACCAAGTACTTTGATGAAAAGAAAACTATCGGAAATTACCTATGAAAGAGTAGAGGAATAACCCCTTTACGCCTAATATCCTTTCTTATTTCGTTTATACATCCCCGAATAAGAAAGGATATTTTTTTGCATGTCTAGCTTCTCCCTCCGAATGCATTTCCCTGTTTTATGAAAGAAATCCTTCCAAAAAACAGGGGTGTATTTTCCTTTCTTTCCTTCCCCTTAGTGTAAACAGCTGAAATTCAAAAAAAAAAAAAATAAAAAAAAAGAGAATCGTATGGATAAATTGTTTTTATTTGCAAAAAAAAACAATGAAATTTTTAAAATGAGAAAACTTATCTATTTAATAGTACTAGTATTTATTATTACTGCGTGCGAACCCCCTTACCACCCCAAACCGGATTATATTACATTTTATAAAATTAATCATACAATTGGAGTGTCTGAAAGCTATACCCTTGATAATGGTATGATTTTCAAAATTGATATGAATGAATATAATGAGGTTAGTGCATCCATTTTAAAACAGAAGTATTCAAGTTATGGAGATGGATATACAAAGGTTTTAGTTAATTATAACAATCAAATATTTATGTTAAATGAAGATTATTCAATTACTTCTTCAAATCATTGGGGTAGTAGTGCAAAGATTAGTCTTGAACAATTTGCAGGAAAAGGCGAGAAATACATAGGTTATAGACATCAATCACCTCCACTTGGTAATGATTATTACTATGGTTGGATTAAAATATCTCTATCTGCCGATAAAAAGACATTACATATTATTAGTAACGCCATTAATTATACTGAAAATAATCCAATTTTAGCCGGACAAATGAAGTAAAATAACAAAAACATGAAAACAAAGCATTTTATTTACGTATTGTTTTTATTTACATCCATATTAATAACCGGATGCTATAAATTTAGTTTAAATCAAGAAGAACAGTATTTATGCGGAAGATGGAAAATTGTTGTATTAGATAGCTGCTCAGAAAAAGGAAGTTGGTCATCTGTTCTTCGTGATAAAGGGATATTTTATTTTCACAGTAACTTGACATGTGATGTTAAAAATATAGATCGTGAACCATTTTTGTTTGGGAAGTCTTTTTATTGGAGGATAACTGGTATGCCAGACGATGGAAATCAAAATTTAGAAATATATAATGAACAATACATTTTTCCAAGTACCATCTCTTATAATGGATATGAAGAAATGTCTATTTATATTACAATGAAAAATGTTGACTTGGTAGGTTATTATGTGGTATTAAAAAGGTGTAAATTGTAAACCATGAAAACACTTTTTAAAACAATAGTATTTATTGCTATATTATTACTATTTTCACATTGTGACCCTGATTATTTAAAACCAATTCATTACGTAGATTACAATCCGGATATTACAATATCTTATGATACAAATAATTTAGAAGGCATCTCTTTAGATTTGTATGAAGATAATAAAAATGATATATATGTTGAGCAAATTGACAAATATGCTCCTGAGATGACATGTCTCCATGATAGTATTTTTATTTATTATGGAGACCGATGGAGCTGTAATTTAGATCCCATTTTAGAAAATGTTGGTATAGGCAATCATATTAATTATCGAAACTGGAAAGAAGTTACGAGTAGGGAATTAGCCTTACTCCCCTCAAATACAGATGTGTTCATTGCCTTAAAATTCATTAAAAAAGATGGGGTTCATTACGGTTGGATACGTTTTCGTCGAGATCCGAATGTTCCTAAATGGATTATTAAAGAGTATGCGATTCATAATACAGCGGAAGCATCCATATTAACAGGACAAAAGGAAGGAGAATAAACCATGAAAACACTTTTAAAAACAATAGTACTGCTGCTTTTATCTCTTTTATTTATACATTGTAAACCAGAGCCAATAGAACCAATTCATTATATAGATTACAATCCGGATATATGCTTAGATTTTGACGATACGGCAGGGTTAAAAAAAACATATATAGATTTATTTGAAGATAATATAAATGATATCTTTGTTAGGGACTATCACGGACCTTCAGCTCAGATGACATGTCTCAATAATAATTTGTATATTTGTTGTGGACAAAGATTGAATAGTCAATTAGAGCCTATTTTAGCAAATGTTGGCATAGGCAATCAGATTAATGATAGAGATTGGACGAAAGTATTAGATGGAAACATATCGGCAATGCCAACAAATACAGATTTTTTTATTGCATTAAAGTTTATTAAAAAAGATGGAGTTCATTACGGTTGGATGCGTGTAAGACATGATTGGCGTATTGCTGAATTTATTATTAAAGATTACGCCATTCACAATACAGCGGAAACACCCATATTAACAGGACAAAAGGAAAAAGAATAAGCCATGAAAACACTTTTAAAAACAATAGTATTTATAGCTATATTATTGCTATTTTCGTATTGTAACCCTGATTTTTTAAAAGCGATTCATTACGTAGATTACAAGCCGGATATTACAGTAACTTATGATCCAAATAATTTAGAAGGCATCTCTTTAGATTTATATGAAGACAAAGTAAATGATTTGATTGCATATGCTTATTGGCCGTATCATTATGGACCAACATCGGGAGCTCGTATTGAATCTATTAATGATAGTTTGTTTTTTTATTATGGAGATCGTCATAGTACTACCGTAGATCCAATCTTAGAAGGTTATTTAGTTGAACAAAATATACGTAATGACTGGACAGATGATTCATGGGGACAATTAGAATTAATCGATTATCAAAAATATCCTGAAGTATTTATTGCTTTAAAATGGCATAAAAAAGATGGAATTCATTATGGGTGGTTGCGCTTTAGGTGGGATTATAATTTAAAACGATTGTATATTAATGATTATGCCATTCATAATACAGCGGGAGCATCCATATTAACAGGACAAAAGGAAGAATAATAAACCATGAAAACACTTTTTAAAACAATAGTACTGCTGCTTTTATCTCTTCTATTTGTTCATTGTAAACCGGAGCCGATAGAACCGGAACCGAAAAAACCGGAGCCGATAGATTACCGAGACAAATGGTGCGGAGATTATGCTTGCAATACGGATTATTATAACAATGATACAACAGTAATAGTAAGCATAAAAAAAGTAAATGATTCCCTAGTTTCCATTTCAAATCTTTATACTCAGGTAGAGATACAGGTAGATACAAATGGACATTTTTTTGAAAGAGGACACTTTAGTTGTAATGTATTTTCAGGAGATTTTTACAAGGATAGTATTAGCTTTTGGATGGGATTTTACCTTACTCATAGTCAATATTATTATCACTATAATGGGACTAAATTATGAAAACACTTTTTAAAACAATAGCACTGCTACTTTTATCTCTTCTCTTTATTCATTGTAAACCGGAGCCGATAGAACCGGAACCGAAAGATTATTATGTCGATTTAATTCCGGATATCAATATGGGTTTTGCAGATACTTTTTTACTAGATGTAAATAGCGATAGTATTAAAGATATATGTGTTACTGTATTAGATTCGCAATATAAGGTGCCAAGTTTTGTCCCTATATTATCAAATGTTTATGTTGATTGTGGATGTATCGATGGTATGGTCTCCAATAAAAAATATTATCCTACATTATATAACCATCTAATTGGTGAGAATGTGGGATGGGATAAGGAAACGGAATTATTATGATATTTAGGCATAGACGAACATGATGTGTATGTTGCCTGTAAATTTATAAAAGATAACGGTAATTATTTTGCTTGGATAAAAATAAAATATTATCGAGATGATGAAAAACCGCTTACTATAGATTCTTATTATTTTAACAACACTCCAAATGAATCTATACGTGCAGGCATCATTTCAAAATAATATAGTATAAAACCTTAAAAGGGTAGGAAAATATACTTAGTGATTTTTCAGGTAGTTGGCTAATCCTTTGGCATCAAAGATATGCATGATTTTCTCGGGTAATTTAGCGAAAGCGAATGTTTTGTTTTCAATGCAAATGCTTCCGTTGCGGAAATCGATGTCAATGGTGTTTCCCTGCTTGAAATAGTCTACTGCTTCGGGCAATACAATAATCGGGAGCCCCTGGTTAATGGCGGAGCGGTAAAAGATTCTGTTTACCGATTTACATAGCACTGCTTTAACTCCTACATGCGTTAATCCTACCGCAGGATGTTCACGCGAACTGCCACAACCAAAATTCCATCCGGCAACAACAATGTCGCCTTGGCTTACCTTTTCGGAGAAATGCTTGTCAACACCGGCAAAGAGATGTTGTTTGATTTTCTCCGGCTCAGCACTTTTAATGGCATAGGTTAAATTGCCGGCAAACATTTGGTCGGTATTCATATTGTCGATATCGGCATAATTCCATATTTTCTTTTCCAGTCGATTGTCCGTTTCTTGTACTTCAATGGTTTGGCTTTGTTGTTTTGGGAAAGGAAATACTTCTTTGGCAGTAATACCTCTTGGGTCGGTAATTTCTCCTTTTAAAGCGGAATAAGCTACCGTTGCCGGTGATGCCAAATAAATGTTGGCTTCTTTGTTTCCCATTCTGCCTTTAAAATTACGGTTGGCGGTAGAAATTACATTAATATTATCGGCAGGAATGCCTTGTCCGGTTCCCAAACAAGGTCCGCAGGAAGGGGTTAACATGTTCGCCCCTGACATTAGCAAGGTTTCTATCAAACCTTCTTTCATGGCTTGATGAAAAATTTCTTTGGAAGCGGGAATAACCAATAGCTGAAATCCGTGTGGTATTTCATTGCCTTCCAGTATTTCTGCTGCTTGTCGCAAATCTTCGATGCGACCATTGGTACAAGTGCCTATCACGGCTTGTTGTATTTTTGTGCCTTGCACTTCTGCTACTGCTTTTACATTGTCAACATGATGCGGAGCCGAAACGACAGGGAAAATATCCTTTAATTGTATGGTGATTTCTTTGGCATAGTGTGCATCAGCATCCGCCCATACACCGTGAGTGGGTTTGCCTACATAGGCGGACAGTACTTCATCGGCAGGAAAAACAGCATTCTTAGCACCCATTTCGGAAGCCAGGTTAGCCATGGTCATGCGATCGGCAATGCTGAGCGTTTTTACTCCTTCGCCGTGAAACTCTATCGACATATAATCGGCGCCGTCGGAACCTATCATACCGATAATCCAAAGAGCTAAATCTTTGGCATAGACGTGTTGAGGTAATTTTCCTTCTAAGTGTATCTTAATGCTTTCCGGTACGCGAAACCAGGTTTCTCCTTGTTTCCATAAACCGGCAGCTTCCGTGCGGTCGATACCGGCAGCAAAAGCATTGAAAGCCCCGGCAGTGCACGTATGGCTGTCGCTACCGACGATAATCATCCCCGGTCGTGCGTACAATGCCATAATCTGATGACATATGCCGTTGCCTACGTCATGAAATCTTTTTATCTTCTGTTCATCGACAAAATCTCTTATCATTTGGTAATCGTTGGCTAAGGCGGCAACGGTAGGAGGGGCGTTATGGTCTAAAACTATCAACAACTGCTCGGGATTATTAACGCGTATACCTCCCATTTTTTTAAATGTCTCGGCTATACTTGCCGTGTTGTCGTGCGATAAAACAATATTCGGTTTGGCAAAGACAATGCTATTGCAGCTTGCATTAAAAATTTTTTCAACAAAAGTACGTCCCATAAAGGTTTAATTCCAATAATTTATTTAAGTGATTCTTTTATTTCATCGTTAATATGTGAGATAAAAGCTTCAATCGACATAGTTCCCAAATCTTCCATGCCGTGTTTACGTACGGAAATGCTATGCTCGTTTTGTTCTTTTTCTCCAACTATTAACATATAAGGTATTTTCTGTAATTCTGCATCTCTGATTTTCTTCCCTGTTTTCTCGCTTCTGTCGTCAATGGACAGACGAATACCTTCTTTGTCTAAGGATTGCATAAGCGCACGCGCATAGTCCATGTACTTATCGCTTATAGGTAAAATAATGGCTTGTTCGGGTGTCAGCCACAAGGGAAAATTTCCTCCCGTATGTTCTATCAATACGGCTACAAAGCGTTCCATTGAGCCAAAAGGAGCCCGGTGTATCATGATGGGTCTGTATTTTTGGTTGTCATTTCCTATGTATTCCAATTCAAATCGTTCCGGTAAGTTATAGTCGACTTGTATAGTTCCGAGTTGCCATTTACGACCGATAGCATCCCTTACCATAAAGTCTAATTTAGGACCGTAAAAAGCGGCTTCCCCAATCTCAATCACGGTATTCAGATTCCGTTCCTTGGCAGCATGAATGATGGCTTTCTCGGCTTTTTCCCAGTTTTCGTCCGAGCCGATATATTTTTCTGTGTTCTTGGGGTCTCGTAAGGATATTTGTGCCGTATATTCGGTGAAGTTAAGGGTTTTAAAAATATAGAGTACAATGTCTATTACTTTACAGAATTCTTCTTCGAGCTGGTCGGCAGTACAAAAGATATGGGCATCGTCTTGAGTAAAACCCCTTACACGTGTGAGCCCGTGTAACTCCCCGCTTTGCTCGTAACGATAAACCGTTCCGAATTCGGCTAAACGCAAAGGCAGGTCTTTGTATGACCTTGGTTTAGAAGCATAAATTTCACAATGGTGAGGGCAGTTCATGGGTTTTAAGAAGAATTCTTCTCCTTCTTGAGGGGTTGTTATCGGGTGAAACGAATCTTTGCCGTATTTTTGATAGTGCCCTGATGTTTTGTATAGTTCAACATTTCCGATATGGGGACATAACACTTGTTGATAGCCGTATTCTTTTTGAACTTTTTTCAGGAAGTTCTCCAGTCGTTCTCTTAAAGCGGCACCTTTGGGTAACCAGATAGGAAGTCCTGCGCCAACTTTCTGTGAGAAAGTAAATAATTCCAATTCTTTCCCTATTTTACGATGGTCTCTTTTTTTGGCTTCTTCGAGCATCAAGAGATAATCATCAAGTTCTTTCTTCTTGGGGAAAGTAACGGCATAAATACGTGTCAGCTGCTTACGTTTCTCATCGCCACGCCAATAGGCACCGGCTAAACTCAATAGCTTAATAGCTTTAATGGGTGCCATGGTCGGTAAGTGAGGACCTCGGCATAAATCCACGAAGTTGCCGCTCTTGTAAAAGGTAATGTTTCCGTCTTCAAGATCTTGAATCAATTCTATTTTGTATTCATCTCCTTTATCGGAGAAATATTTTATCGCTTCTGCTTTCGTTACTTCCATACGGGTAATTTCTTCTTTGGCAGCAACGAGTTCCGCCATTTTATCTTCAATTTTTTTAAAGTCATCGGAAGAAATAGCATGATCCATGAAATCTATATCATAGTAAAAACCGGTTTCAATGCAGGGTCCTATTCCGAATTTTACACCGGGATAGAGTATTTCAATGGCTGAAGCCATCAGGTGGGCTGATGTATGCCAAAATACATCTTTGCCTGCCGCATCATTCCAGGTCAATAAACGCAAACGGGCATCCGTACCTATAGGACGGTTGATGTCCCATATTTCATCATTTACCATTGCTGCCAGCACATTTCTGGCAAGTCCTTCGCTGATGGACAAAGCGACGTCATAAGAAGTAATACCTTGTTCAAATGTTTTGACCGATCCGTCGGGTAATGTTATATGTATCATATATTTATCTTTTTCAAAAGTGTAAGTGCAAAAGTATATAAATTTTAACAATAAAACTGCACTTTATTTAATTAAGTGGAATTAATAAAATGGCAGTGTACAGGAAGTGTTATTAGGAAAGTAATTCTTTTAAATCCTTAATAAATAAATTAATATCTTCTTCAGTAGTATTCCATGAAGTAACAAGGCGGATTTCCCCTTCATTTTCGTTCCAAATATAAAAGAAGTGCTTTTGTAACAATTTTTCAATAATTTCGGATGGCATTTTCACCAAAATAATATTGGCATCGGTGGCTTGGGTGAAAGTAAAGGCGTGTAAGTCTTCTATTTTACTGCGTAAATAACGAGCCATGTTATTGGCATGAAGGGCGTTTTGTTTCCAGATGTCGTTCGCAAGATAGGGGATAAACTGAGCGGAAACAAAGCGCATTTTGGAATACAATTGAGCCGATTGTTTGCGGATATATTTCATGTTTTCACTTAGTTCACTTTTGAAACTTACAATGGCTTCTCCCAACATCATTCCGTTTTTAGTCCCACCAAAACTTAAAATGTCTACTCCGCAATCTACACTTATCTCTTTCAGACTTTTATTTAAGGAGACGGCGGCATTGGCGATGCGCGCTCCATCCATATGCAGATACATATTGTGGGTGTGAATACAATCGGCTATGGCTTTGATTTCATCTATGGTATATACCGTACCGAGTTCAGAGCATTGAGAAATATACACTGCCTTTGGTTGAGAATGATGCTCAAAGCCAAAATGACTCATGTGCGGTTTCAAAAGAGCAGGAGTGAGTTTGCCGTCGGGGGTGGGAATACTTTTTAAAGCCGCACCGGTAATGAATTCGGGGGCTCCGCATTCGTCAACGGCTATGTGTGCAGTGTCGGGACAAAGTATGGAATGAAAGGAAGAAACACATGCCTTTAAAGACATAACATTGGCACCGGTTCCGTTGAAAACAAAAAATGCTTCGGCATTTGCACCGAAAAGGTCTTTTATTTTTTCTTGGGCTTGTTGTGTCCAGGGGTCATCCCCATACGCAATGCAATGGTTTTTGTTTACTTCTTCAATGGCTTTTAAAATATCAGGATGTATACCCGAATGATTATCACTGCCGAAACTTCTCATTGTTGTAAATATTATAATGCCTGCAAAAATACATAAAATAGTAAAAGCACGTGCAGCATTCAAGCCGCCGGGATGTTTTTTTAAGCCTATATTATCGCTTATTCTTTTTGTAATACATGTTGAAGGTTCTTTTTATTTCCCACAACCCAGATTAAATCATTGGTTTTAAGGGTTAATTCCGGATCAGGATTGAGAATAATTTCCCCATTTCGTTCGATGGTAATAATCATTAGTTCATTTTCACGTAGGGAGATATCGCATATTCGTTTGTTTGTCAAAGGGCAGTCTGCTTCTAAGGTAAAAGAAGTCAGATCTATTTTGCTTTGTTTGCTTGTATCCGGCAGAGATTCCGATGTGGCAACTACTTCTTTAAAAATACGTATTTGTTCATCGGTACCAAGAATAAGAATCTGATCATGCGGATAGATATAGTCGTTTCCGCCGGGTAAATTAATGATAGTATGGCCTCTTTTTATTTTAACAATATTAATCCCGTATTTATTACGTAGAGCCATTTCAGAAAGGGTTTTACCTATAAAATGGGAGTTGGGAGAAACATTTACATTTTCTATATGTATGTCTTGTTGTGAAAATTGTTTGTTAATACTGCTTCGTATCGGTTTACTTTGTTTTTCGATTTCTTCTTTTTCATTCAAGTTAGAGATGAAATGTTGTTTTATTTTGAAAAATTGACGGAATGAATTTCTTGATAATAAAATAAATAAAACAATTCCAAGCGCAAAAATCAGCCCTACCCAATAGGTAAATTTAAAGTTTTTAAATAATACCGATGTGATAAAAAACATAACAATAAAAATGCGTAATAACACAAAACCCACCAAAGCACCTCGGTTTAATTTATTATCATTCCATAAGCGGGAAACGATGCTTGTTATTTCTTTTTTATTGGTCATAAGTCCGCGTAAGAAAGGAGCCATTATCAATAATGTAATAAGGGTGTTAATGATAGCGATGATGTGTTGCGATACATAATCGAAATGCTCAGTAATGAATGGATAGAGGTATTGAAAACAACATATCATAATGGCAATCAGGAGAACCGTATATATGACGATTTGCGTACTATAAGTCTTTATCAGTTTTTTCCAATCACTTTCATTGACAGTAGTGTTGGTTTTGACGGTATAATGTTCTATCCATGATGTGAAAGAAGCAGGTAGTCTGGGGAGTATCCAATTGTAAAAGGGTTCTGAAAATCGGATACAATAGGGTGTTGTAAAGGTAGTAATTACGGATACAGCAACGATAATAGGGTATATATCGGCTCTCATCACGCCTAAGGTGAAACCTAATGAGGCAATGATAAAAGCAAATTCCCCGATTTGTGCTAAGCTGGCCCCGCTTTGGATAGCGACTTTAAGGGGCTGCCCGGCAAGCACTGCTCCCGATGTGGAAACCGCAGACTTAATAAAAATGGTAATGAGTGAAAGTATTAATATAGGTAGCCAATAGGTGCTTAAAATAGCCGGATCAACCATCATGCCTACCGAAACAAAGAAAATTGCACCAAATAAATCTTTAATGCCTTTGGTTATTTTTTCAATATTTTCTCCTACAAGGGTTTCCGAAAGAATTGACCCCATTATAAAAGCTCCCAATGCCGAAGAAAAACCTACATAGTTAGCCAAGCTCACCATCCCGAAACACAAACCAATGGAAATAATCAAGAGCGTTTCATTGTTCATGATTTTCGCAAAGCGGCGAAAAAAACTCGGGAATACAAATATTCCTATCAGGAAACATAATATCAGAAAAAAAGCAAGCTTCAACAGACTTTCCAATAATTCCATACCGGAAAAATGCTGTTGTACGGCAATCGTGCTAAGTAACACCATCAATAAAATAGCAAATAAATCCTGAATTATTAAAACAACCAAAACGATATCTGTAAATTTTTTGTTTTTCAAATTCATGTCTTCGAAGGCTTTGATAACAATAGTGGTAGATGACATGGCTAACATGCCCCCAAGAAATATACTTTCCATAATTGTCCATCCCAGAAAAAAACCGGTAATAAAACCAATACAAAACATGGATGCTATTTCAACACCGGCAGTAATGAAAGCAGTGCTTCCGATTTTAAAAAGTTTTTTAAAACTAAAATCCAATCCTAGGGCAAAAAGTAGGAAAATAATGCCTATCTCCGACCATTCTTTGATATTGGAAGTCTCCATAACCGTTGGTAGAAAATTGAAATGAGGACTGATAAGAAAACCGGCAACAATATAGCCTAATACCAATGGTTGTTTTAACCATTTAAAAATAAGTGTAATAATCCCTGCCGAAATAAGAATCAAGGCTAAATCGGAAACGAAATTTAGTTTTTCGGACATGGGGATGTTTTTTATTATGCAAAAGTACTTTATTATTTACTTTTTTTTCTACCTTTGCCAAAAAAAAATTAGAATATGTCAAGTTACGATTTAATAGTGATAGGAAGTGGTCCCGGAGGATATGTGGCAGCCATACGTGCTTCACAATTAGGGATGAAAACAGCAGTTGTTGAAAAAGCAGAATTGGGTGGTATTTGTTTGAATTGGGGATGTATTCCTACGAAAGCCTTAATGAAATCAGCTCAAGTGTATACCTATCTTAAACATGCAGAAAATTACGGAGTGAAGATAGAAGGAGAAGTCAAACCTGATTTCGAAGCGATGATTAAAAGAAGTCGGGGTGTGGCTGAAGCCATGAGTAAAGGCATACAATATCTGTTGAAAAAAAATGCGATTGATGTAATTGAAGGGCATGGTAAATTAGGAGAAGGGAAGAGCGTTGTTGTTACAAACAAAGAAGGAAATGATACGATTTATAATGCCGATCATATTATTTTGGCAACGGGAGCGCGTTCGCGTGTTCTTCCGAATGTGCCACAAGACGGAAAAAAAATTATCGGCTACCGCGAAGCACTTACCTTACCTTCTTTACCTGAATCTATGCTAATCGTTGGTTCAGGTGCTATCGGCAGCGAGTTTGCATTCTTCTATAACAGCCTGGGAGTAAAAACAACATTAATAGAACTTCTTCCAAATGTTTTACCTGTAGAAGACGAAGAAATATCCAAACAAGTGGAACGTGCGTTTCGGAAACAAGGCATGAAAGTAATGATCGAAGCAAGTGTGGAGAGTGTAACTGTGGAAGATGATAAGTGTCATGTTACCGTAAAAGATAAAAAAGGCAATGTTGTGGCTATCGATGTCGACATTGTATTGTCGGCAGTAGGGGTACAAACGAATGTGGAAAAGCTGGGACTGGAAGAAGCCGGTGTAAAAGTAGAATACGGAAAAATTATTGTCGATGAATACTATCGTACAAATGTAGAAGGAGTGTATGCCATTGGTGATATAGTGCATGGTCCTGCTTTGGCACACGTAGCCTCTCAGGAAGCCATCGTTTGTGTTGAAAAAATAGCAGGGAAAAATCCGGAAAAGGTAGATTATAAAAATATACCGGGCTGTACCTATACCACGCCCGAAGTAGCATCGGTGGGATTGACAGAAGCGAAAGCCATTGCCGAAGGATACGAAGTGAAAGTAGGAAAATTTCCTTTTACTGCCTCCGGTAAAGCAACAGCAGCAGGAAATCGTGATGGAATGGTAAAAGTAATTTTTGATGCCAAAACCAATCAATTATTGGGATGTCATATGGTAGGAGATAATGTAACGGAGATGATAGCCGAAGCAGTAGTAGCTCGCAAGGCAAACATGAACGCCCATCAATTATTATCTTCCATTCATCCGCACCCTACGATGTCGGAAGCGGTGAAAGAAGCCATCGAAGCAGCTTATGGAGAAGCAATACATTTATAACTATATAAAAATTTACTAAAAAATAAAATTATGAAAGCATACGTTTTTCCCGGGCAGGGAGCACAATTTATCGGAATGGGTAAAAATTTGTATTCTGAAAACAAAGAAGCACGAGATTTATTTGAAAAAGCCAATGATATCTTAGGATTCAACATTACGGATATCATGTTTTCAGGAACCGAAGATGAATTGAAACAAACGAAAGTTACTCAACCTGCTATCTTTTTACATTCCGTTATTTTAGCGCATACCTTAGGAGGAAATTTTAAACCCGATATGGTTGCAGGGCATTCCTTAGGGGAATTTTCAGCATTGGTAGCTAATAAGAGCCTCACTTTTGAAGATGGTTTAGTGTTGGTATCCAAACGAGCAATGGCAATGCAAAAAGCATGTGAAAAAGCTACCTCTACGATGGCAGTTGTCTTGGGTTTAGATGATGAGCTTGTTATAGAAGTGTGTAAAGGCATTACGGAAGAGATAGTTATTCCGGCAAATTTTAATTGCCCGGGTCAAATAGCCCTTTCGGGATCTCCAAAAGGAATAGAGTTATGTTCGGAACAATTAATGGCAAAAGGGGCTAAAAGGGTACTGCCTTTGAAAGTCAGTGGGGCTTTCCATTCTCCTTTTATGAATCCGGCTCGTGTTGAGTTGGAAGAAGCCATCGAAAGAACGCCTTTTTACTCACCCATTTGTCCCATATATCAAAATTATACGGCAGAAGGCACGGTGGATATTGCTGTTATTAAACAAAATCTTAAAGCACAGCTGACGGCTCCTGTTTTATGGACACAAAGCGTTAGAAATATGTTTGCTGCCGGTGCCGAAGTTTTTGTTGAACTCGGACCGGGGTCTGTTCTACAAGGATTAATTAAGAAAATTGTTCCTCAAGCCGAAACACAAGGAATGTCTTAATCTTAAAACTATTCAAATAAAAAAGTCCACTCAATAAAGTGGACTTTTTTTTTAATATAAAAAAGCTGTTTATCTTCTTTCAAAAGTAACGGTATAATAAAAATCTTGATAACCTGCTTTGTAGCCATCCATTCTAAAACCGTTGATAGCGTATTTATTGTTTGCATTTAAACCGTAGGTAATTTCAGAAAATTCCCAAGTAGCAGAAGAAGGTGTTGTCATAAACATAAGTCCTCCTTCATAGGTGTCAATAGTGGGCTCGTCTTTTCCATTGAAAGTTACTACTAAATCAGTAATATCTGTAAAAATCGTTTGATCTCCTGTTTCAATGGTGGAAGGTATTTTAATTTGATTATATGCATCGCCGGCAGTTATATTAATTCCCCAACCGTCACCTTGAGTGCATTCTTGCCCGTCAGAACTAAAAACAGAAATATAATATCTTCCGGTCATGGCGTCGGCTTTCACTTTAACAGCTTTGGTTTCGGTTACGTCACCTGCTTTAAATGTTCCGGTTTGCTCACCTGCTTTTTCATAGTCGATGCCCGAAACAGTTACAGCAGAACCGTCTGAAGCTGTTACAAAAGCGAGAACATCTGCATCGCTATCGCCTAAATCAATGATAATGTCCCCTGAAAAAGTAAGAGTTATAGGGTCTTCCTCTTCCGGTGTACAACCGGTAAATGTAAATAAAAGTGCAATGATTGCTAAGCTAAAAATACTTTTTTTCATCTTTGTGTAATTTTTTATGATTAATTATATTTTTTATTTGCAAAAGTAAATATATTTTTAATATAAACTTCTTTAAGTGAAAAAAATATTTCAATAATACGTTTTGATATACTTTGTCAAACATACATTTTGTAAATGCATAAAAATAAAAACCATATTTTATCGTTTTACGGACAATGCATTTGATATCATGAAGAGATTAATATTTGTTTTTCTTATTTTTAACCTTTCATTGGTTTATTCTCAAAATAAACTTATTGGAAAGACATGGAAAGTAATTTCTATGAAAGAAATGAATTTGCAAAATGAAAGCGGTGATGTGCCCTTGTTAAAGTTAACGAATGGAAGAATAAGTGGAAGCAGTTCTTGTAACCGATTGTTAGGAGAATATAGTATTCGAAGAAAGCACATTACTTTTCAAAAGGTAGGAGGTACTAAAATGATGTGCCCGGAACCGGCTTTTTCAAGAGAAAAACTATTTTATGAAACGCTGTCAGATGTAAAGTCATGGAAACTAAAAAAGAAAAAACTTCACTTTTTCGATAAAAATTCAAACTGTGTAATGGTATTGGAAGAAAATATAGAATAATACATTTATAATCATGAAGCCTATCAAATCGTTTGCTTTAATTGCAAGTTGGTGTTTAAGAATAAGTATTTTATTGTTTATGCTTGTTATGTACTGGTCGGAGTTTAAAAATATTGATTTTCAACACCTCACACTGCACACCCTTCTTGCTTTTGTGTATTGTTTGTTCGGAATTTTGTTGTTTATCGGTGGATTTCAAAGAAATGCATCATTAACGGTTATTTCTGCCATTATTGTTTTCTTGATTTCTATCTATCTTTTGTTTACTGCCTATAAAGGAGATGTGTTGGATGTTTCTTTTCTGATATATGTTTTCCCTTTTTCAATAGGATTGTATTTTGTGTCAAACGGTAATAATTAATACATGAAAAAAATAGTCGTATTTGCTTCGGGTAATGGTTCTAATTTTCAAAATATCGCTGATACAATAAGTAAAGATAATAACATTCAGATAGCTTTATTGATTTGCAACAAACAAGATGCTTTTGTATTGCAAAGAGCAGAAAAAATGAATATTCCATCTATGCTTATTAGCAAAGAATCGTTTTATCAATCAGAAAATGTCTTAAATGTTTTAAAAACACTTAATCCCGATTTAATTGTATTAGCCGGTTTTTTATGGTTGATTCCTGAAAATATTATTGATGCTTTTGATAGAAAAATTATCAATATTCATCCGGCATTGTTGCCGAAATACGGGGGAAAAGGCATGTATGGAATGCATGTACATCGTGCTGTAGCAGACAATAAAGAAACCGAATCCGGTATTTCTGTTCATTATGTAAGCAAAGAATACGATGCCGGTGATTTGATTTTTCAAGCTAAATGCAATTTGTCTACATCCGATACTCCGGAAGTAATTGCTAATAAAATCCATAAGCTGGAATATGATTATTTTCCGAAAATTATCTCCAATTTATTAACTTAAAAAGTTGTAATGAGTTAAATATATTCCAAAATTTACTTTATTTTTTTCAATATTACGGGAATTATATTGCTTTAATAAATTTATATGTTTTTATAACAATCACTTATAATTATATTTTTTTTTAATTTAAAAAACCAATAATAAATAAAAAATATATATTTTTGCAGAAATTAAAATTAACATAATTTAATAATTTAAAATTAAGAAAATGAAAAAAAGTATTTTATCATTAGCAGCAGTTGCTTTATTAGGTCTATTTATGGCTAGTTGTACTCCGGAAGTTACGTTTACAAATGCTGATGACATCATTGTAGATTTAGGCTCTACAGATGCTGATGTCCTTTTAGACGTAGAAGCTTCTAACGGAAAAGAAGTTACTGTAACAGGTATCAATTACGATGAAGCCGGTGAACACAATGCCACATTTACAGCAGGTGATGCCACTCACGATGCAGTTGTAAAAATTAAAACCGACAAATTAGCCGGTGCGTATGAATTTTCATGGACAATTGACGGTCAAGCAGATCCTACAGTGTATGATTCTGACATCCAACAATCCACAACAGTGTACAATAAAATATTAATCAGCGATATCATCGATGGAAACGTAAGCGCTGTTTGTACAGGAACAAATTTCACAGTTGAAGAAACATCCTTGGAAGCCGATGGTGTAACCGGAACTTTAACAGGTACAGGTACATTTGTAAAAGATGGAACAAACTACAAAATTGCTACTGCTAGTATTACAATAGCATGGAGTGATGGTATTACCAACGAAATCGAAGTAACTTTTGATAAACAATAAAAACTTATTTCACACACTTAAAAGAGATTGAGTAATCAATCTCTTTTTTTATTTTATACATATCATAATTGCCTTTTTCTAACGTTTGTTTATTAATTTTCACTATTTATGCGAAGGAGATTTATTGTCAATATAATCATCTTAGTAGGTCTTAATTTACTGATTAAACCTTTTTGGATTTTCGGCATAGATAGAACCGTGCAAAATATAGTAGATGCCCAAACCTACGGATTATATTTTGCGTTGTTTAATTTCACCTTCTTGTTCAATATTATGTTGGATATGGGAATTACCAATTTTAATAACAGAAGTGTTGCTCGGCATAACGATTTTATAAAGGAAAGCTTCTCTCGCATATTTTCACTGAAAATTATATTGTTCGTTTTTTATTTCGTCTTCATGCTGCTGATCGGTGTTTTTATCGGTTATGATAACATCCAACTTCATATGCTCTTTTTTCTCTTGATAAATCAGTTTTTATCAGGATTTATATTATATCTTCGTTCAAATATATCCGGATTATTAATGTTTAAAACCGATAGTGTTTTATCGGTAATCGACAGGGTAATCATGATAGTATTTTGCAGCTTGCTTTTATGGGGAAATGTAACAAGTAAACCCTTCGAAATTATGTGGTTTATTTATATACAAACTTTTGCGTATGCAATTACGGTACTCCTGGCATTAAGTATAGTGTTGCGTAAATCTTCCTTTCAACGTCCATTTATCGACATGGCTTTTTTTAAATCTATTTTTAAACAAAGTTTTCCTTTTGCTCTTTTGCACTTTTTTACCAGTTTTCATAACCGCATTGATACCGTTTTAATGGAACGTATATTACCCATTGAATCAGGTGCTCAACAGGCAGGTATCTATGCCTCGGCTTTTCGTTTGTTGGATGCTGGTATTATCATCGCTTATTTGATGTCAGTAATATGTATGCCATTGTTTTCTAATATGATTGCAAACAAGCAAAAAGTAAATGAAATTGTAAAAACTTCTTTTATCCTTTTATTTATCTATGGAAGTATTATTGCTGTAGGCTCATTTTTCTATAGCGACGAACTCATGAACCTATTGTACGTAAATCATGTGTCTGATTCTTCAGCAGTGTATAAAATTTTAATGTTAAGTATTTTACCCATTACCTTAACCTATGTTTTCGGTTCTTTGCTTACAGCTAACGGTAATTTAAAAGAATTGAATGTCATTGCTGTTATTGCAGTTTGTATGAACCTTGTATTAAATGTAATATTTATCCCAAAATACGGCGCCATCGGCTCTGCCTATGTTAGCCTGATAACTCAATTTCTCATCATCGTCAGTGAGATTTATTTGACAATTAAGATATTTAAATTTGAATGGGAGTCCGGCTTTGTCATTAAATTAGGGATATTTACAGCGGGAGTGATCGCCTGGAATGTGATAAGTATTCACTTGCCCTTGCATTGGGCTTGGTGCTTCTGTATTATGTTAGCAGGATCCTTAGTAAGCGTGTTTATTTCCCGATTAATCAAAATTAAAGAAGTATTGGCTTTGTTTCATATGAAATTCAACTCCTGATATAATGAGGCATATCAAAAGGTATGGGGAGTGAATATTCTATTAACCCGGCAATTTTTCCGTTAGCATACCAAGGTGTTTGATAAATTAGTTTTTTAATTCCTTTCTTTTCAATGGTGTATGCATTGGTTTCTCCTGTTAGCAATAAATTGTTTATCATTTCTTGCGCTTTTGGGGGATGACAGGCAAAAAGATTATTTCCTGTTTTATCACCAAAGGTGTTAATCGCTTTTCGATTCATATACAGAATGCAGCCTTCTTTATCGCAAACCGTTATACTGCCTTCCTGTTCCTGAAAAAAATCTGTTTTCATACTTCTAAAATTAGTTGTTGCAAAATTACATATTATTTATCAATAAAGCAGTCAATACAATAATTATGTTATTATTTTTAAACGAAGGTTTTACATTTTAATTCACTTGCTTTAAGATACATAGTAAAAATATTACAACAAACTTCAAAATTTAAAAAAATAAAGTAAACTATTCAAAAATAATGTACTTTTGTATTGATTTTAATTAAAGAAAACAATCGTAAATATGGTTTTAAAATTAGCAAGTTGAGTAATAATAATTAAAAAAAAGTCTTATGAAAAGTAAAGTAATCATTTTTTTAGTGTCATTGTTTAAGATGGTTTAGGTAATTAGGACAAGTTTATATCTTTTTATAACTAATTATTTTTATTTTGCAAATATAAATAATTTTATAATAAAGTTTAAAAAATAATTTAAATTTATGCAATTTTTTTAAA
>JAGOKS010000034.1 GCA_017994425.1 Bacteroidales bacterium
TATTACATCCGTAAATTTCTATATTATCACCCGTCCCGGTTAATTGAACTCCATATGTGCCTAAACTTGCATCCCACGTTATGTGATTAATATATACATTTTTCGCATTGTTTAATGTTAAGGCTACACCCGAGGATACCTGGAAAATTACACTGTCTGCATCTCCTGCCAAAGAAGTGATAAACAAAGTGTCGGTTCCCATGGTAGCACTCATGTTTGGAATGCTGATATTTTCTGCATAAGTGCCGCTTTGTAATTTAATCGTTACATTGCCTGAACTGCCACACAAATTAATCGCTGCTATTACATCCTTTAAACTGGCATAATCCGCTGTTGACGTATCTGCTCCTACTATTACATCTCCCGAAAATACCTGACCACAACCAAACGTAATAATCTCTAAAGTGTCATCATAATGAATCGAATCATACGCACCGTTGGGATTGCTAACCCATATCTTTATCGTATCAAACATCGAATTACGGGGAGTATAATATCCTAAGGTATCCGTTGAATTAAAGTCTTCCGGTAAATTACCCGTCCAATTAATAGTCGGCTGTAATACACCATTCAATGTCCAATCAATTTTACAAGAAGTTAAATTTGCCATCCCTTTGTTTTTTATCGTTGCAATGACCGGTGTAGTTTGTCCTGCCGTTATTGCAGAAGTAGGACTTACTATCTCATGTAAAGCGACTGAATTGCTATCATTTATTACTGATCCAAAATATAACATTGTTGTTGGTAAAGCTGATGTTGAAGCACCTCCGGTTCCGGGAATACTACAATCTAACAACTCATAATGTCTATCCGTACACGTATATGCTACAGAATTTTGAGCCCAATATACACGTTGTGTACTTGCTCCACAAATATTCAAATAGGAACTATCAACAACATAAAACAGTAAATTCTGACCTATTGGCAGAATAAATGGAATATTAAACATGAATTTGTTCCATCCCAATTGAGAAGACCATGTTCCTGTGTAAACTAAAGTTGCTCCGTCAGCAACCGGATCAACAAAACCATTAGAAGTCGCAATAGATGTTGCCGAAGTAGCTTTTAAATATAACTTTGTGTTATTTCTAATATTTACAGGATTATAGGAAGTAACAAAAGCAATTCCCGATATGGTTACTACTTGCGTAGTATTTCCTATTGCTGAACTATAATATAGTTGTCGTGCCCAATTATAATTTCCTCCATTGACAGTAAAAGGATACGAACAATCTCCTCCTGTTAATGATGTACCTATTTGAATGGAATCATTAGCTGATGCTTTCCCAACTCGTTTTAAATATACGCTATCTCGTATACTTACTGTATTTCCTAAGGTATCTATCAAAGTGATAGAATAATGAATGTCTGTTCCGAAAATATGCTGTGGAATATAGGTCCGATACAAATTATTCCCCATAGAAGTCATCAGCAAGGTATCATAACTATAGGTCGTATCATTTCTATAAATTACATCCAAATAAATAGGTGATGGCGTAATCGCTCCCATACGGGAATAAATCTCTGCCACTACTTCAAAAGGACCCGTATTATAAGCTGTATCTCCTAAATCTACCGTAAAACCCAATGCTAAATCCGGAACACCAAATGCCACTTGCATCAAGGTATCATCAAAGGTCGTGGAATCATATACCCCATTCGGCATGCTTGTCCAAATGACTAATGTATCGTACAAATTTACACTCGGAGTATAAAAGCCTATCGTATCCGTCGCATTAAAATCATCCGGCAAATGTCCTCGCCAGGTATAAGTAGGTTTCGTAACACCATTTAATGTCCAATTAATCAAACAAGAATCTAAATCTCCTATCCCTTTGTTCTTAATCGTAACTATAACCGGAGATTGATGAGAAGGTGCGGCTACAACACTATCACCCGGACCGTCAATTCTATACAAAGCAACACTATTGGTATCATCTGAACCACCAACTATATAAAAACGTGCATTCGGTCTCATCGTAGTCAATGTCCCTGTATTACCCGAAGGAAAACTTGCATCCGATTGACAATATACTGCTCTGTTTGCCGGTGTTGTTGTATAATTAAACACATAGGCTGTTCCCGGATAAGTACCGTGTTTATGGTGCCAATGTATCAATAAATTTTTACCCGGAGGCAACATAAAGGGTGTATTTAATGTAAATTCTACCCAACCCATTGATAAACTTGCCGTACCACTCCACACTTGTGTCGCTCCACTTACAACCGGATCTATATAAGATGTGCTTGTTATAGATGTTACTGAAGCATCTACTACTTCAAAATAACACGTCTGATTGGTATAAGTATACGGTGTTGCATAAGCATATTGCCATGCTAGTTTTGTAATTAAACCACCTCCGCTACTCGGACTTAATTCATTAGCTAAATATAATTGTCGTGTCCAACTGTAACAATAGTACATATTCATGGGAAACAGATAAGTAGTAGATGTTCCTGTCCCTGCTATTATATACCCTGTGGCTGCTCCTCCGGCAATTCTTTTAATATAGAAACTAGAATAAGCGCTGGCATCATTACCTACACTATCTACACCACGAACATCATAAGTAATTGTTGTCCCAAACACTTTTTGCGGTATCACAGCACTGAAAATAGAATCCCCTGTAACCATCGTCATCGTGATAGTATCATAAGTAGTTACATTATTATATTTATAAGACACGTTTAACTTTACAGGCTGTACAATGCGGGCAAAGGTTCGAGTCGCTATCTTTGCTGTTACTGTAAACGGACCTGTGTTATATACGGTATCTACCGGCGAAGAGGATAAAAACTCAACTACCGGCGGTTTAATAGGATTAACAGATGCCAATAATTTGAAATTGTCTATTACCCATCCATAGGCAAATTGTGTCCCTAAAATATTTCCCTTCTTAATGATGAATTTAAAACGTACTTGTGCATAAGATACTTCTCCCGAAACATCAAAACTCTCTTCTTTCCACCAACTATTATTCGGTGTCGCTAATGAATCGCTCGGCTGCCAAGTCGTATAACTTTGATGGCTGAATTTTGCTCCCGCATATGCACTTGCATCACTGCCCTGATAACTGCTCGTCGGTACTACTTTCCAGCCCGGCATTGCCAACTCTTGATATTTAATCTGGCACATATCACTTGCCGTTACCTTACAAATCTGACTGAATTGTAAAAAAGCGTAGGCGTAATTACGCAAATCATACCATGGACTGATTAATTCTACCGAATCTCCATTGGAATTTGGTATAAAACCTAATACCGATGTAGGACTACTCACTGATAATGTGTTGTTAATTACCCATCCTCCTGTCGGACTTACCGACCATCCATTCGGAATTGTAGTCGTAAATGGCTCATTGGCAACTGTAGTGTATTGAGCCTGTGAAAAATAACTAAACAACCCGAAACAAATAAAAAATAAAATTCTTTTCATATTCATAATTATTAAATTTTGTAAATATTATTAAACGATAACTGATTTTTTTACATTTATTAATTTTCACTGCAAAAAACAAAATAGTGCTTTTTTTGCATAAAAATAGAAGAAAATTATAAAATTCTCGTCATATATTAATTTTTTAATTTTTATATTAATTTTTAATTTATTTTATGATTTTCTGATATATAACATTGACAATTTGTTTAATTAAATTATTATTATTGGTATTAATTATATATTTATCTAAAAACACTTATTTTGCATTAATAATTTTTTTCACGATTCAAATATATAATTTTTTTTTAAAAATGTAATTTATTTAAAAATTATAAAGCAAATTATATGTTTATTTATTTTACTTCACTTATATTCAACACATATTTCTGCAAAGAAAATCATCAAGATACATAAATAATTAATGAAAATATTCTAAAAAACTTCATAAAAAATCAAAAAAAAGTGTGTAGTTTGTTCTACACATCATTTACATAAGATAATAACAGATTGATTATTAATGCTAAATAATAATAAACTATTGAATAACAAATAATGGATTAAAAAAATAATCAAAAAGGAAAATCAAAAATTAAATCCTTTAATTTCTTAAAAGTAAAAATTCTCCTTTTTTCTCAATGGATTGATTAAAATTATCTTTATAACGAACTACATAAAAATATTGACCATGGGGTTGTTGAGCCCCTTTATAGGTTCCGTCCCATCCTTTTTGATGATTAGATGAGCGGAATATCTGTGCATTATTTGATGATAAAACAATCAAATCAAAAGAAGTTAAATTACCGGAGACATATACCATAAATACATCATTCAATCCATCTCCATTTGGAGTAAACGCAGTAGGAATAGTAACTTCTGTACAAGGCACACATCTCACAAAAATATAGGCTGTAGTATCTTTTCCGTTTTCATTGGTAAAGTTCACAGAAAAGGTCTCACTTTTTACGATATTTACTAAAATTTGCTCTACTGTTTGTCCGTTATTCCACAAAATATTTTCTGCATTTAGAATCCTTAATCTTACCGCTGAATTTTCGCATACCACAGTATCTTTGCTGATATATATTTTTTTCTTTTCACGAAATTCTTGGATAATGGTATCGGTATTAACCAGTAGTGATGGATATATTTGTGAAATAGCTTGGTCTTTATTGGCTTTTGGCAATAATTCTTTTTCTATGGAAAGATTTGATAGAGACTCAATCGCATTTTCCCTTAATGAAATAGTTGAAACATTAGTACCTTCATTCCCAAATACTTGATTTTCTTTGACGCTCTCACCATTGCATGTATCTACATTTTCTAGTTGTTTCGTTATATCATTTTTGCGAAGTATTTCATCGGTTACAAACGGCGTTTCAGCATTATTATGCGTTGAGGAAATCAAGATTTCTTTTATTTCATGATGAATATTTTTATCATTGATTGAAAAATAAATCACACTAAATAAAATTGCCGTTAAGGATATAAAAGCTGCTGTCCCAAAGATTAAGTATTTGTATACCGGCGTTTTAGGCTTAATTACCGTTGATTTAACATTTTCCCAAATACGAGCAGATGGTTCCGGAGAAAAATCCTTAAATTTTTCTTTATATAATTCTCCTATGTCACTATATTTTTTCATATTCTATTATATTCTTCGTTATGTTTATTATAGTAGTTTATTTTTTCTTGTAAAATTTTCTTTGCTCTAAATAATTGTGAACGGCACGTAGAAGGAGTACAATTTAAAAAATCAGCTATTTCATCATAAGAGTATCCCTCTATTTCGTGCATATTAAAAACTATCCGATATCCATCCGGTAAACTTTGAATTAATTCTAATAATAATTGATGTGTTAAAAAATCATTTTGAATTATGGAAGTATCCTTTATGGAATCTTTGTATTCTTCATAATCACCTGCTTGATATTGCAAATGTTGTAAGTTTTTACGATATAACATCAAGGCTTGATTAATGACAACTGTTGTCATCCATCCTGCTAACGTTCCCTTTCCATTATATTGTTTCATGTGTTCAAAAATATTTATAAATGCATCTTGCAATACATCTTCAGCATCCTCTTCTTTTTTAGTATAACGTAAGGCGCAATTATACAATTTTGGAGCATATTTTTTATATAAAATTTCCATAGATTTAACATCTTTCTCCAAACATCCTTTTATAACTTCCTCCTCATTTGCATGCATTACACTTCTATCCGTTTGCATTGTTAATGATGTTAGAAAAATATTTTTGTTGCATCATAATTATAATTTTTTATGTTTTCAAAAATCAACAGATTCTCTAAATGATGGAATACTTACCATAGAAAACCCATTATCAATCAGATAGTCTTTATAATCCATTTGAACATGTTTTTCTCCATGTACTAAAAAGATGTTTTGAACTTTCGCTTTATTTTGACAACTTAGGTAACGACACATTTCCTCATAATCACCATGCCCTGATAAGGCGTCAATGGTTTTTATTTGAGCATTTACTTGATATTTATTTCCATAAATTGATACAACTTTCTCACCGTTCACAATTTTATGTCCCAGCGTTTTGGGAGCACAATATCCTATTACTAATACTGTTGTTTTTCTATTTTCAATATTATTTGCCAAATGATGTTTGATACGACCTGCTTCCATCATCCCTGAAGCGGAAATAATAACGCATGGACGATTTGTAGTATTTAACCGTTTGGAATCTTCTTTTGTGCGCACATAAAACAAATTATCAAAACCAAAAGGATCATTTTGAGTATGTATCATTTCAATGATGTTATCTTGAAAGCATTCGGTATGTAAGCGATAAATATCAGTAGCTGAAATAGCTAAAGGGCTGTCAACAAAGATAGGAACATCAGGTAAAGATTTATTCTTTTTTAATTTATTCAATATATAAATTATTTCTTGACAACGACCAATTGCAAACGATGGGATTAATAATTTGCCTAAATTCTTCACACACGTTTCTTGTACTATTTGCGCTAATTTTTTTTCGGCAATATCTATTTCTTCATGTTTACGATTCCCATATGTTGACTCTGTAATTATATAATCAGCTTGCGGAAAAATATCGGGGTCTTTTAATAAATGTTTATTATATCTACCAATGTCACCGGTATAACAAATCACTTTTTCTCTACGGTTTTCATTAATAAATAATGTAATAGCCGAACCACCTAAAATATGTCCTGTATCACTAAAAATTACATGCACTCCCTCTTCTATTTGTATTTTTAGGTTATAGGGCATACTAATAAAATATTTTAAACAGGAATATGCATCTTTAGCAGTATAAATTGGTTCTACAGCCGGCAATCCCATATTGGCTCTCTTTTTATTAAAATCGACAATATCAGTTTCTTGAATCTTTCCGGAATCAGGAAGCATAATCGAGCATAAATCTCTGGTAGCATGCGTACAATATATTTTTCCTTTAAAACCATTTTTACAAATATACGGAACGAGACCGGAATGATCAATATGGGCATGTGATATAATCAAAACATCAATATCTTCCGGATTAAACCCTAAGTCTTTATTCATAGAATCTGTTTCAAGACCTTTTCCTTGATACATACCACAATCCAATAAAATTCTTTTATTGGATTGAGTTGTTAGTAAAAATTTACTTCCGGTAACTTCATCAATTGCTCCTAAAAACTCTAATTTCATACATTTATCGTTTTATTCGTTCAAATTTCTTCTATCAGAATATTCTATTATTTGAGTTTACAAAAATAATCTTTTTTCATATTGTATTCCATCCTATAAATATAAATATGTTTAAATCCTATGATTATAATTTTAAAATCATTTCTACCAACATATAAAAATTCTTTTAGACTTTTTTTACAAAAAAAAAGAATCAAATTGATTTTCTATTGAAAAAAAATATACTTTTGTACACCTAAAAAGGTGCGGTAGTTCAGTTTGGTTAGAATACATGCCTGTCACGCATGGGGTCGCGGGTTCGAGCCCCGTCCGCACCGCAAAAGTCCTCTGATTGAGGGCTTTTCTTTTTTTTATTGCATGATATATAATCGAACCTCATACTCCATATAGCAAATAAGGTTTTACTCTTTCTCCCCTAATTCCAGCCAACGATGTGATTTTTCTTCCAATTGACAGCAAACTGCAGTATATTTTTTATACACCTTTTCTATATCCATAGCACAATCGGAAGGATTGGATAAATTTTCGACAAGTTGCTGTTTTTTTATTTCTAAATCATGTATTTCTTCCTCCAAAGCTTCGAATTCTTTTCGCTCTTTATACGTCATTTTGTTCGCATTATCTGTAGTATTTATTTTTTCAATTTTAGGTTTCACTTCTTTTTTCTTTAATCGTTCCCCTTTTTCAACCAAATCTTTTTGTTTTTTGTATTCACTGTAGTTACCATAAAAATCTTTGATGGTTCCATTTCCTTCAAAAATAAACATATGATCTACCAATTTATCCATAAACCAGCGATCGTGTGACACTATCAATAAACAACCCGTAAAATTCAGTAAAAAATCTTCAAGAATATTAAGTGTTTCAATATCAAAATCGTTGGTTGGCTCATCAAGAATTATGAAGTTCGGATTTTTGAGCAGAACCAATAAAAGATAGAATTTCCGTCGTTGACCTCCGCTTAAATGCTCATAATAGGCATACTGGTTTTGAAATTCAAATCCGAAATGATTAAGAAATTGAGAAGCAGAGATATAATTGCCATTTGCCATTCGTATCATTTCTGCATGTTCTTTTACGATATCTATCAATCGTTTCCCGTAATAGGAATCCGACAATCCTTCTTGTCCGTAATAACCGAAAACAATGGTTTCTCCGGCGACTATACGACCGGCTGTTGGTCGTAATTCGTTCATGATGAGTTTTAATAATGTAGATTTGCCGCTTCCATTCGGACCAACGATGCCGCAACGTTCCCCTTTTTTAAATACATAAGAAAAATCTTTAAGAATAAGGTTTTGATCGTACTTAAAATACAAATTATTTATTTCCAATATTTTATTTCCTATTCGTTCGGTTTTTACGGCAAATTCGGCATTGTTTGGCTTACAGTTTTGATTGGCTTTTTGTTTGATTTCCTCAAAACGATTAATGCGTGCTTTGGCTTTTGTCGTTCGAGCTTGAGGCGAAGTGTGTATCCATTCTAATTCACGTCGATATACTGACTTGGCACGTTCAATTTCCGAGAACTGATTAGCAATGCGTTCTGATTTCTTTTCTAAAAAATAAGCATATTTACCTTTATACCGATAGAGGGTCCCTTCATCCAACTCTACAATTCCGGTACAAATTTTATTCAAGAAAAAACGATCATGTGTAACAAACAACAAAGTCATATTTGCTGTTGACAGATAATTTTCAAGCCATTCTATCATATCTATATCCAAATGATTGGTAGGCTCGTCTAGAATGAGCAAATCCGATTCGGATAAAAGTACTTGTGCTAATGCTATTTTTTTACGTTCTCCCCCTGATAAACAATTAATATTTAAAAATACATTTTGAATATTAAACCGATGCAACACTTCTTTTATCCTACTTTCCAAATTCCAAGCATCCATCATATCCATTTGTTCCACAGCTATCTCCATTTCTTTTTTGTGCATAGAACTTGGCAGTTCGCCATAAGTTTCTAAAGCATTTTCATAGTTCTTAACTGCATTTATCAACGGTGTATTTGCATTAAGAACAAAATCAAGAATAGTCCTTTCTTCATCATAATCAGTAATTTGAGGCAAGTAAGACACTTGAATATCATTACGCAATGTAACGCTTCCTTCATCGGATGGTTCTATTCCCATGATAATATGAAGCAATGTAGATTTGCCGGTTCCATTTTTTGCTATCAAAGCTATTTTTTGTCCTTTTTCTATCCCAAAACTGATTTTTTTGAACAACAATTTGTCGCCATACCATTTAGAAAGATTCTCAACACTTAACAGATTCACTACATTAATTTTTATGCAAATGTAATAAATAATAAAACAGTATTGTCCGATAAAAATCTAAAAACAGCTAAAATATAATTTAAGGTATTGAATACCAATTGCAATTATTTTGTTTTTTTATGATTTAGAAAGTAAGCCCTCTTAAAACTAAGATGGTTAAGATAATTAGGACAAGTTTATATCTTTATATAAAAAAAGATTTTATTTTGCAGATGTAAACATATTTTTTTTATAAATCAAATTACAAAAAATTAATAAGTGCCGACATATACTTTATAAGTTCCCAAGAGAAACTTTATTTTGATGGGAGAACAACTTTCAAAGTCCTCGTTCTCTATCTTGGTACCTTGCCCAAGGTACCAAGCATACCTTGCCCAACATCCCTTTGGTACTTTGCCCAAGGTACCGGACACACCTTGCCCAACATCCCCTTGGTACTTTGCCCAAGGTACCAGACATACCTTGCCCAAGTCAAAAAGTATAGCTCCCATCGGGAAAAAGATAAACATGAGAGAAAAAAAAGTTAAGTTCCTATCGGGAAAAAGTTGGCAAGGCATCCTCATCTGTAAAATCATCTAATAGCATGAAAAATTGATAAGCAACAATTCACTATGTTGAAATTAAGAGGGTGTGTTATAATTTATAGGAAGTTTTAATAGTTAATAATTTTGTATTACTATTGTCCGATAGTAGTCAACAGATTCTTCGCTTCACTTCGTTATGCTCAGAATCTTTAACAATATCGGAATGTATATCGGACAATACTGAAATAATACATAATAAAACGTAAGTACCAAGAATATTTAGTTGAAATACTTTACTTTTAATAAGGTGTTATTTTTTACTTTTAAACAACAATTGAAAAATTCACACGTTTTATTACGTACAATAAATCACTATAGTATGAGAAAAATTTTTTTCTTAGTTTTTTTCTTCATTTTCCTTGTAATAAATTCCGTATTATCTCAAAAGAAATATACAATAAGTGGTTATGTCAATGATGCTTCTAACGGGGAAGCCATGACAGGTGCTACTGTTTACGCCAAAGAAAACTACAAAGGTACAACTGCCAACAACTATGGATTTTACTCCTTAACGTTAGAAGCAGGCACTTATACGTTTCAAGTATCATTTATCGGTTATGAAACTTTTATAAAAACAATTGAGCTAAAATCAAATATAAGTTTAAATGTCGAACTTAAACTATCAAGTATAGAAACGGAGGCTGTAATTATTACCGATATTCGTAAAAATGAAAATATTAAAACTACAGATATGGGAAAAACCGAAATACGAATTGAAACGGTAAAAAAAATGCCGATGTTTTTTGGAGAAGTTGATTTAATAAAAACCATTCAACTGCTTCCCGGAATACAAAGCTCAGGAGAAGGAAATTCCGGTTACTATGTGCGAGGAGGAAGTCTTGATCAAAATTTAGTGCTCTTAGATGGTGCAACTATCTATAACGTAGGCCATTTATTTGGATTTTTCTCTATTTTCAACACTGATGCCATACGCTCTGCTGAAATGACAAAAGCCGGGATTCCTGCTAATTTCGGCGGACGATTGGCCTCTGTACTTGATGTAAGTATGAAAGAAGGAAATATGAAAAAGTACGAGGCAGACGGTGGCATCGGACTAATTTATTCCCGCATCAACCTACAAGGTCCTATTGTAAAAAATAAAGCTTCTTTTTTAATCTCCGGTCGCAGAACTTATGTAGATTTAATCATTCAACCTTTTTTAAAAGAAGATTCTGATTTGAAAGGAATGAGATTTTACTTTTATGATCTAAATGGAAAAATAAATTGGATAATTAATGACAAACACCATATATTTCTTAGTGGGTATTACGGTTCCGATATTTACGGTTTTAATTATTCCAGCAGCAGTTCCAGTGACCTTAAATTCACTTTTAAATGGAACAATGCTTCGGCTGCTTTACGTTGGAATTATATGATAAGCAACCAATTGTTTTTAAACACTTCCATTTTATTCAGTGATTACAACTTTAATACTGATGTTATGCTTGACATCTACAATTTTACCATACTTTCAAGCATTAGGGATTATACTGCAAAAACAGAATTAAGCTATCATCCCAGGCCCGAACATCTTTTTAAATTTGGCGCCAATTATATTTATCATACATTTACGCCAAACACATATTCTGCAATTTCCGGTGATGTGGGTATGAATGTACAATCTCCAGGAATTTATTATGCAAACGAAGCTGCTGTATATGCTTTAGATGAATTTGAAATCGGCAAAAAATTAAAATTTAATGTAGGCTTACGTGCTTCTTATTTTGAACATATTGGGTCCTATACAGCTTATAAATTAGATGAATTGGGACGGGTTACCGATTCTATATTTTACAAACAAGGCGAACGCATCAAAGGATATTGGGGAGTAGAACCCCGTTTTTCGGTACGTTTTGCTATTGATTCACTTACCTCTCTTAAAGCATCTTATACACACAATTATCAATATATTCATCAAGTAGCTTTATCTACTATTTCTCTTCCCACAGATGCTTGGATTATCTCTAATGAATTGGTAAAACCTCAAATTGGGAATCAATATTCACTTGGAGTATATAGAAATTTCCTTAATAATATGCTAGAAACATCCATCGAAGTATATTTCAAGAACATGAAGAATCTCACAGAATATAGAGAAGGATATTCGCCCTTTACGGAAATAACATCAGGCCTTGAATATCAATATACACAAGGTACCGGATATGGATACGGCATTGAACTATTTTTAAATAAAACAAAAGGGAAATTCACAGGGTGGATTGGCTATACTTTGTCTTGGGCAAAAAGAAAATTTCCGGAAATAAACGGTGGTAAAGAATTTTTTGCCAAAAACGATAGACGACATGATATATCCATAATGCTATCCTACGAAATTATTCCTAACGTAAATACTTCTTTAGTTTGGGTATATGCTACCGGAAACACTATGACGATACCCGTAGGCTTTTATTTCTTAGGATATAATCTTATTACTGAATACAGCGAAAAGAACGCTTATCGTATTGCTCCCTATCATCGTTTAGATATTTCTGTAAATTGGATTATCAAACGTACTCCTAGATTTGAACATGCACTTAACTTTTCGGTTTATAATGTCTATAATCGCCGCAATCCTTTCTTTATATCTATTAACACACAAATGAATAATGAATCATTCTCATTAAACAACACTGCTTATCAAATGTCTTTATTCCCTATTATGCCCTCCATCTCATGGAATTTTAAATTTAAATAATCACGCGAAATTTATTTAAGCCAAATTTCAAAATTTCTATCTTAATAAATAAAATATTTTAAAAGAATATCTCGTTAAAAATTAAATCTATTTAGAAACTAACAACAGAATGATAATAATAAAAAATACTGTAAAACATATTTTTATATTTGCTTTTTGCTTGATGACGGTATTAGTAAACGCTCAAGAATATCATGCTGAAGCCAGATTAGACTCAAATCGCATTCTCATCGGTGACCATGTAAATCTACATCTTTATTATTCTGGCAACATTAATTCAAAGGTATTGTTCCCTATTATCCATGACACCTCATTTCATGGTCTAGAAATAATTGAATATTATAAACCTCGATTAGACACTATTAACAATACGATTATCTTTAAGCAACAATTCACACTTACATCATTCGATTCAGGTACATATAGTATTCCCTCCATACTTTTTTATGACAATGATTCTACATTGTTAGCAACTACACAAGCATTGAAAATACAAGTTAACACATTAACCATCGACACTGCATTAGCAATCAAAGACATTAAGCCCCCCCTCAACGCACCTTTAACTTTAAAAGAAGTATTAACACTCGCACTAATAAGTGTTTCCATTATTGCCTTTTTAGTATTGATTATAGTATCCATTCGACGCTTTAAAAAGAAAAAAATAAAATCTTTCACACAAAAAACAATCCCCCTTGAACCCGCACATTGTATAGCTTTACGAAATTTAGAAGCCTTACGATTAAAAAAGCTTTGGCAACAAGGAGAATATAAGCTCTATTATTCTGAATTAACTGATATATTACGTATATATCTGGAAAACAGATGGGGGATTCAAGCCATGGAAATGGTAAGTGATGAAATTATTCATGCCCTACTTCAACATAAGATTGCAGAAAATCTCATACAAAAAGTAACTTACACTTTATATCATTCCGATATGGTTAAATTTGCCAAAGGGCAACCTCTTTCTGATGAAAATCAGTTATGTTTTGATAATATTGTTATTTTTGTCAAAGAGACAAAAGTTATAGAAGAAAAAGCTTAACATCCAAATGTAATATATCATGCGTTTTTTTTATTACATCATCAACTATTTAAAAGACATAGAGTTTATATATCCAAAACTCCTTTTCTTGCTTTTAATTATACCTGCTTTATTAGCTTTTTATGTTTGGAAAAGAAAAAAATCAGAAATTTCACTGACCGTATCGACAGATATCCCATTCACGAATAGTTCAAAAAATCTAAGACAAAAACTTTATTTTATCCCTTTTGTTTTACGTATGTTGGTGCTAACATTTATCATAATATCCCTAGCGCGTCCACAATCTTCCATTTCACACAAAACAGTAGATGTTGAGGGTATTGATATCGTTATTGCATTGGATATATCGGCAAGCATGATGGCTATGGATTTTAAACCCAACCGTTTGGAAGCATCAAAAAATGTTATTAAAACCTTCATCGAAAATCGTCCCAACGACAGAATCGGCTTAGTCGTTTATAGTGGAGAGTCTTATACTAAATGCCCGATAACGAGTGACCACAACACTTTACAACTTGCTTTAGAAAACACCAAATTCGGATATGGTATCATTGATGATGGCACCGCCATCGGTGATGGATTAGGAACGGCTATCAATAGAATTCGCGAAAGCAAAGCAAAAAGCAAAATCATAATTTTACTATCTGACGGCGTAAATAACACCGGGTATATGGATCCTATTTCTGCAGCAGAAATAGCAAAAGAATATGGAATACGTGTTTATACTATTGGATGTGGATCTTTAGGACAGGCGCCCATGAATATTCCAAATTATGGAATCATTTACACAGAGGTCGAAATCGATGAAGATTTACTTAAAAAAATTGCCAATAAAACAAACGGCAAATATTTCAGAGCACAAAACAAATCAAGACTGCAAGAAATTTATAAAGAAATTGATATTATGGAAAAAACTCGTATCAATGAAACTTTATTTACAAATAAATCAGAAGAATTTTTTCCGTTTTTACTTGCAGCTATAGTACTTTTTATCATAGAAATCGTTCTAAGGTATACGATTTTTCGTATAAATCCTTAGTTGCGATTTACTCCCACGTATTTCGCCAGACCAAATAACTCATGCAGCGAAAAGCAAATTGCTGAAAGTGTATATTCTCCTTGCCAAACTCTGTCCAATGATTAAAAAGTTCTTCTTTATTAATAATATTCTCTTTATCCGGCATAGCACTAATACGGTTTTTGATTTGATTAGATATAGCTTGTAACCATTGGCTTTCAGGAGTATAAAAACCCAGTTTTTGTTTTCGCATACGAACCTCATCAGGCACTATTCCCTCCATTGCATTTCTTAACAAATATTTTCCCCATCCTTTATGAATTTTATAAATAGAAGGTATATTAAAAACGTATTCTGTTAATAACCGATTATCCGCAAACGGCATCAAACAATCCAAGCCTGAGCTTGCCGCTGAATGCTCCCCCCAACGTAATATATGAGGAAGAAATTTAGTATAACTTTCGTTTAAATAATCATTTAATGTTTCTTTCCTTTCAATTTTTTCTCGCTTAGCATGAAAATATGTTTGAAGAATGTCAGGATTCAAACTTTGCAGTAATGATTTTCTTTTCATGGTTGCAAAAAGTCTTTCGTTAAGGATTCCTTCTTTTAAAAACTGTTTCAAAGATAGTACCCCTATCATCTTGAACGAAAGATTTGAATTTTTTAAATTTTTAGCTTCTTTAATCCCTTCCAAAAATAGGTATTCAAAAAACAGTTCATTAATAAATTTTTGGAAATATGCAGTATAGCCTGCAAACATTTCATCGCTCCCTTGACCATCAATTATATTTGTAAATCCATATTCCCCTGCCGACTTCATAACACGATATTGTGTAAAAGAGCTGGTATTGAAAATTGGAATTGACTGAAAAAAATTTATGTGTTCGATTTCATCAAGCAGTTGTTGAGGCGTACAGGAAACTTTGATCCATTGAGCATTAACGTGTTTTACAATTTTTGCAGCCCACAATGTTTCTCCGTCATCTACATCATTCACTGCAGTAAAAGCTGTAATAGATATATCCTTACGTAATTCTCTTGCCGAACAACAAATCGAAGAACTATCCAAGCCTCCACTTAATCCAACAGCAATTTGCGTTTTATTGTCCAAATGGAAACCTAAGCCTTTCAAAAATAAATATTTTATCGTTTCAATCAACTCAGGCACCTTATCAGGGTCATATTTTCCCAAACAACTTTTATAAGATAACGTATAATATGCTTTTTTTTCTAGTAATGACTCTTGATATGAATAAGAAATAAAATGTCCTGTTTGCAATTCATGTATATCAGCAAAGAAATCTTGGTTATGTTTAACTATGTCTCCCCATAGCAGATAGGCTGTTATTGCATTGAGATTTTTCGCTCTAACCGAGGGAAACAATTGATACAAAGGTCTTATTTCTGAAGAAAAAGCAAAACAATCCTCAGTTTGACAATAAAAAAGAGATTTATTTCCAAAAGGATCACGTAAAGCGTAGAGTTTTTCTTTCTTCGTATCGACTAATATCAAACTCCAATACCCATACAATAGGGAAAAAGCTTTTTCTCCCAATAACTGATAAGCATGTGCAATGAACTCTTCCTCAGTCAAACAATGTTTTAATTCCGGATATGATTCTTTAATGACATCAACATTATTTAATTTTCCATCAAATATAACATAAATATAATCCAGATAACATATTTGATGTGTTTCTAAAGCAACATGGGAGCAGATTCCCAAGCCAACACGTGGATTACTGTTCAGGTCATTAGAGCATAATACTTGTTTTTTATTATTTCCTCTATGCGTTAAAAAACTTAACCCTTCTTCTATTGTATTTTCAGATAAAAATACAGAAGATTGCGCTTTTTTTATAATCGCAAATAATCCTTTCATGAAATAAAAACTAAAAGTATATAGCTAATGTAAAAAACAACGTTTTGTTTAATTTTACTGAACATTCTGTTTTAACCAAACAGTTTGTTCAACGACTTCACCCGCTTTTAAACTTATCATTCCAAGCCCTGTAAAATTACCTTGAACCGCTCTTATGGTTAAATTTGCCTCACTTCTCCACGTATGTTTTATTTGTCCTTTGGCATTAGTGGTATCAATATGATAGACATCTTTCGCATAATTACTTTCACCTACAAATACAATACAACCGGGAACAGGAGTTCCGGATGCCATACTACCATCTGTAGATTTCATGACCGTAATAATACCTGTACAATCTGTATAATGCTCACAAGAAGCGAAAATAAAAATTGTAATTAATGCAATTACAATGAATAAACTATTTTTTCTAGGTTTCATAGTGCCAAATTTTAAAAATTTTATACTAAAACAAGTCTTTATTCATGATTTTTTAGTAATATTGCTTTTTTATAAAATGCAAAAATACATCTATTTTTTATATAAAATCATTTAAAAAAAAAAATAATAATAAATTATAAAATTTATGCATAAAATATTTATTATCATATTATTAACATTGCCATTTTTTCTGCAAACCAACTCAACATATGCCCAGAAAGCTAAAATTATAATTAATGAAAATATTGAAACAATGGTGCAAATTGAAACAACAAAAGGAAAAATGATTGTAAAATTATACAATGAAACGCCTCTTCACCGTGATAATTTTGTTAAACTAGTCAAAGAAAAATACTATGATAGTTTACTATTTCATCGAGTCATTGCTGATTTTATGATTCAAGGTGGGGATCCAGACTCAAAAAATGCGCCACAGGGGCAAATGTTGGGTAACGGAGGCCCGAATTATACCATCCCAGCCGAATTCAAAAGCACATTAATTCATAAAAAAGGCGTTTTAGCTGCAGCACGTACTGCCGACAACATTAATCCAAAGAAGGAATCATCAGGATCACAATTTTATATCGTACAAGGAAAAATATTTGATGAAAAGCAATTAGAATATATATGTTCAAAAACAGGTATAGTTTATACATATGAACAAAAAGAAATATATAAAACAATTGGGGGAACTCCTCATTTAGACGGTGCTTATACTGTTTTTGGAGAAGTAATAGAAGGCTTAGATGTAATCGACAAAATTGCTGCTGTAAAAACCGATCAAGCAAATCGTCCGATTGAAGATATAATCATAATTTCAATGACTATTTTACCATAAAAAATGATTGAAAATTTAAATATTTATAAAAACGAGATTGAAAAGTTCTCAACCACGAGTCTTCAGGAATTGGATCAATTCCGTTTAAAATTTTTAGGGAAAAAAGGAGTTTTAATCGAGTTATTTGACAAGATTAAAGACATTCCTAAAGACAACAGAAAAAATTTCGGTATGGAAATCAATATTTTAAAATCAATAGTTTTAGATAAAGTTACTATGCTGAAGAATCAAATTGAAAGTTCAGAAGTAAGTTTGGAAGAAAATCTTGATTTAAGCCGTCCTTCAAACTTACTATCCTTAGGGGCTCGGCATCCAATTTCTGTTGTTACGAAAAAAATATGTGATGTATTTCAAAAAATCGGGTATAGTATTGCCGAAGGTCCGGAAATAGAAGATGATTGGCATAATTTCGGGGCTTTAAATTTTGCTCCTGAACATCCTGCCCGTGATATGCAAGATACTTTTTTTATAGATGAGGATGTTTTATTACGTACACATACGTCTCCTGTTCAAGTAAGAATAATGGAAAAGCATCAACCTCCTTTTCGTGTTATATGTCCGGGAAGAGTATTTCGCAATGAGGTTATTACTGCTCGATCACATTGTATATTTCATCAAATAGAATTATTATGTATCGACACACACGTTTCTTTTTCGGATATGCGACAAACTTTGTATTATTTTGTTAAAGAAATATTTGGTCCTGATAGAAAAATACGATTGCGACCCTCTTATTTTCCTTTTACTGAACCTTCTGCTGAAATGGATATTTCTTGTGATATATGTAGTGGAAAAGGTTGTAATATTTGCAAAAATACAGGTTGGGTAGAAATCTTGGGATGTGGTATGGTTGATCCAAATGTGTTAACTTATGTCAACATAGACCCTATGAAATATAGCGGGTTTGCCGTAGGAATTGGCATTGAACGCCTTACTCAACAAATATATAAAACCAAAGATATTCGTTTATTCTTTGAAAATGACATTGAGTTTTTAAAACAATTTGAAAGCTTATAACAATAAAATTAAAATTAAAAAGTTACATTATTAATTTGAAAATCATAAAACATAATAAAAAATGGTCAGTAAATATAAATTGATAAATAATTTGCTCGGGTGGATGGTGTGTGTTATTGCTTGTAGTGTATATATATTCACTGCTGAGCCAACAGTAAGTTTTTGGGATTGTGGAGAATACATTGCAACAGCATATAAATTGCAAGTTGGGCACCCTCCCGGAGCACCAACCTTTCAACTTTTTGGTCGCATTTTTACTATGTTCGCTGGAGATGATGTTACAAAAGTTGCTTTTTGTATCAACACCATGTCTGCTCTTTGTAGTGGTTTTACGATTTTATTTCTATTTTGGTCTATTACTATTTTTACTAAAAAATTAGCGTTATCAAAACCAGGAAGTGAACTTACTATTTCAAAAACAATTGCTATTTTTGGTAGTGGATTAGTTGGAGCATTAGCCTATACTTTTACGGATACTTTTTGGTTTTCAGCTGTAGAAGGTGAGGTATATGCTATGTCATCTTTCTTTACCGCCCTTGTATTTTGGGCTATATTAAAATGGGAAAGCATTGCTGATAAAAATTATTCATATCGTTGGATTATATTAATTGCATTTTTAATTGGCTTATCTATTGGTGTTCACCTTTTAAATTTACTTACTGTAACTGCAATGGTGCTTGTTATTTATTTTAAAAAATATACTCCTTCAACCAAAGGCATGATTTACGCTATTTTGATTTCTTTTGTTGTAATTGGTTTTATCATGTGGGGACTTGTTCCTGGTATTGTAAAATATTCCAGCGTTTTTGAGCGTATGTTTGTAAATTCATTTAAATTACCTTTCAATGTAGGTACTATTTTCTATTTCTTGGTAATTGCTGCATTGTTGGTTTGGGGACTTATTTATTCTGAAAAACGAAAGAAAAAATTATTAAACATTATACTTTTATCTTTAACATTTATAATAATAGGTTATTCTACTTTTTTTATTTTAGTAATTCGTTCCAATGCCAACACACCTATAGATGAAAATAACCCTGAAGACGCTGTTGCATTATTGTCTTACTTAAACCGCGAACAATACGGAAGCAATCCTTTAGTTTACGGAGAATATTATAATTCTCCTATTTTACGAGCTGAAGATGGAAAACCTGTTTATGTTAAAAATTATGTTGTACGTTATAATGATTATCCTGTCGGCTCCTTCTTCCATAAAATTGATGCTGAAAATTTCATGAAAGAAAATGCATCTAAGTATAACAATATGAATATGAGAGGAGAATATGTAATTGGGGATCCCAAAAAGAATACAAAATATATCTTTGACGGAAATTATTGTACTATTTTCCCACGTATGTGGAACAGAGAAGGTGCCCGGATTAATCAATATAAACAATGGGCAGGAATAACTGAAGACTATGAATACATTAATGGGCAACAAGTTCCAAGAAAACCAAGTTTTGGAGAAAACTTAAGGTTCTTTTTTCGCTATCAGTTAGGTTATATGTATGGTCGTTATTTTATGTGGAATTTTGTAGGTAGACAAAATATAAATCAAGGATTTGGCGGAAAAACATCAGGGGCTTGGATTTCAGGTATTTCATTTATTGATGAAGCTCGCTTAGGACCTCAAGATGTTCCGGAACATATGAAAACCAATGGAAGAAACACCTACTTTTTCTTACCTTTAATTCTGGGATTGATAGGCATGATTTTCCAATTTCGTAAAGATTTTCCCAATGCATTTATTATTTTATGTTTATTTTTAATGACAGGAATTGCCATCAGTGTTTACTTGAATATGTATGCATATCAACCCCGTGAGCGAGATTACGCATTTGCAGCGTCATTTTTTGCTTTTTCCATGTGGATAGGCTTGGGCGTTTATTCAATTTATGAGATGATTAAGAAATATTTTAATAAAACTGCTGCTGCCATTGTTTCAACGACAGTTTGTTTAAGTGTTCCAAGCCTTTTGGCAGCACAAAACTGGGATGACCATAATCGTTCAAATAGATTCTTAACGAAAGATATTGCCAAAGCATATTTAGATTCTTGCGCTCCAAACGCCATACTATTTGCCAATGGTGATAACGATACTTTCCCACTTTGGTATTTACAAGAAGTGGAAGGATATCGTACCGATGTACGTATATGCAATCTAAGTCTCATGGGAACAGATTGGTATATAGATCAAATGAAAAGACAAGCTTACGATGGATTACCGGTGCCAATGAAAATGACGAAAGAAATGTATCAAATGGGCCGTAGAGATATGTTGGTTGCACTAAATGTTATTAAAGAACCTCAAGATTTAAGTAAGGTTATGAATAATATTATGTACAATCCAAATAATAATGTTAGAGAGCCAAGAATTAATACCATTACTTTTTCTTTACCCGTTGATAAAGATATCGTTCTAAGAAATGGAACTGTGCATTTAAAAGATTCTGCACGTATAGTCAATCAACTTATATGGAGAATGCCAAATGAGAATATATATCAGGTTAATGGAAATGACACTGTAATGGTAGTTAGTAAAGCTTATATTGCAATGATGGATATTTTGGCGAATAACAATTGGGAACGTCCAATTTATTATGTGTCAACAACAGGTAGTGAATCATTTTTTGGATTAGATAAATATTTTCAAGTAGAAGGATTAGCCTATCGTTTGGTTCCTGTGGAACCTTATCCTACTGAACAAAGAGGATTTTTCTATGGAAGTGTAAACACTGATATTCTCTACAATAACATAATTAAAAAATTCAATTTCAGTGAATTTTCAAATCCGAATATTTATTTAAGTGAAGATTATACTCGTACTGTACAAAATTTAAAAATTTTCTTATTCCGATTAGCAGAATCTTTAGTCTTAGAAAACGATTTAGCCAGAGCCGATGAAGTAATGGAAAAATATTATTCTTGGTTTCCACAACAAACAATTCCATATGACTTTTTAGATTTCTATATGGCAGAAACATATATTAAATTCGCTAACAAAGAAGGGATAACAAAAGGGATTAATATATATAACGATTATGTAGATCAGTTAAACATTGAAACAGAATATTACTTAAAATTCAGAGGCAAACATACTGAGATTGTTAGCAATAATTTGAATAGAAACAGAAGCATTCTAAATCAAATAGCTAATAATTCGAGCCATTATGCTTCTACATATACTGATTTTGCAGAAAAATTTAACTCTCTTAGTGAAAAAGCACGAATACATTTATAAAACATAAAATTTATAAACAAAAAAAAGAGGTATCTGCGTTATGCATGATACCTTAAGATGGTTTAGGTAATTAGGACAAGTTTATATCTTTTTATAACTAATTATTTTTATTTTGCAAATATATCTAATTTTATAATAAAATTTAAAAATAATTTAATTTTATGCAATTTTGTTAAATA
>JAGOKS010000113.1 GCA_017994425.1 Bacteroidales bacterium
ATGCTATATTGTATTGCTGTATAGTGTAACAATAGGTAAAGAATCCGAAAATAATTTATTATTTATTTATAGAAGAAATGGTTTTAATTGGAAATATGTACGTATGAAATTTTTCTTTAAACTACTGCAAAAAGGTGTTCTAGTTGCAGTGGCAATGATGTCTCTAAAGGTAGAGAATAAGTAATATAATTTAAAACTTTAAATTAAAAATATAGTAAGATGATAACGACAAGTCAAAAATATGATATCGGCAATAAAATTATTAAAATAATTAAAACTATCGTTATTTTCACAAAACATAAAATATCAAATATTTGCAGGTTTAGATTTGTTTTTTTTAAAAGTGATTTTTTTTTATTGATTAATATTAAAAGAAAGATAAATAGAAAGGCATTTAAAAGAATGTTTACTAATTATGAAATAATCTTCTTCTTATGCAAAAATAAGTTTGTAATAATTAGCCTCCCCCATTGAAAATCGTAAATATCTATTTGTGTGCCGATTGGGAGAGGTGGTAACCCAAAACAAACAAAGGTGCTGTTGCAGGGAAAGGTAAATTTAGGTTGATTAGTTCAAAAATACCATCCCTGCTTTCCCGCACCTCAGGCAACGGAATAGAATCCGTTATATTGAAATGGTTGAATGGCTATTACAATAAGCACAAATTAATTGTTTTTTACGATGCGAAAGTATATAAAAAATAAACACCAAGCGTACTTTAGCTTGTAAAAACATAAAGATAAAACTGCTTCATGGTGTTATTGATGCAGTTTGAAAATACTATATGTATTTACAGCATATACACTAAAAATGTAAACGTAATATTGTTCGGATTACGAAAAATAGGCCCGAATATTAGTAGAAAACCATTTAAATAAATATAAAAATGGAAAAGAAAAATTTGAATAAGAAATTGCAATTAAATAAAGAAACAATTGCAAGATTAGATAGTTTGAACGAAATTAAAGGTGGTGGGACTATTACCGATACTTGTCCAGTAATTACTCAAACTTGTAATTCTTGCCCTGGAGGCACGTGTGGTACAGATGCAGCATGTCCTACTGCTGTAGGGGCAACATGTACTCCTACTTGTAATAATTGTCCTCCTAGTATAGTTATTTGTATTTAATTATTTTAGAATTATTAGGGAAATCATATGATTTCCCTAATAATTTTTTTTAATAAAATTATTAATTATGAAAAATATAATAATAATATTTTTTTTGTTAAATATTGTTTGTTCCTACGGACAGCAAACATCAACCAATATCTATAATTTTGGATTTGAGGGAAAAGTAAATGAAAAGCTTTTGCCGGAGAAATGGTATAGTACAAACAATAAGGATTATTCCATTATTTTGGATACGGTTATAAAACATAGTGGAAAGGCTTCGATATTAATAAGTTCAGATAAAGACAATGCTAATTTTGAATCTTTTATGACAATTATTCCTGCAACAATGACCGGAAGAAATATTACCGTAAAAGCTTTTATGAAATTAGAAGATGTGGAAGGAGTTATCGGTTTAATGATTCGTATTGATAAAAAAACAGAAATACTTCAATTCGATAATATGATGCAAAAAAAAATCAAAGGTACAAAAGATTGGATGGAATATACTGTATCCTTACCTCTTCCCATTGAGGCCGATCGCATTACTATCGGAATACTTCTATTAGGTAAAGGAAAAGTTTGGGCGGATGATATTTCATTGTGGGTTGACAATTCCTTACAAAGTTATAATTTAGGATTTGAAGGAATGATTAATGAAAATGGATTACCCGAAAAATGGATGTGTACAACCAATAAAGATTATTCCATTACTTTGGATACGGTTATAAAACATAGTGGAAAGGCTTCTGTATTGATATATTCATCTAATAGAAACGCAAGTTTTGAAACTTTAATGACGACAATTCCGGCAAACATAACGGGGAAAAACATTACATTAAAAGCTTTTATGAAATTGGAAAAAGTAAAAGATGTTATCGGTTTAATGCTTCGTATTGACGGAGAAACAGAAATGCTTCAGTTCGATAATATGATGCAAAAAAAAATCAAAGGAACAAAAGATTGGATGGAATACGCTGTAACCTTACCTTTACCTACTGATGCCAAACAAATAGTGATTGGAATCATTTTATCGGGTAAAGGAAGTGTTTGGGTGGATGATATTTCATTATTGATTGACAACGAAGATTTTGCAAAAGCAAAAACAAAAGAAGTAAAGATTTATAAAGCCGATACCGATACTATTGAATTTAAAGAAAGCTCAAAAATTGATATAGCCGTTGTCAATGCTCAACAAATCGAAAACCTTGATAAGTTAGGCAGAATATGGGGTATGATGAAGTATTATCATCCTTCCATAGCACGTGGCGAATATAATTGGGACTATGAATTATTTCGTATTATGTCTGATGTATTAAAAGCCAAAACAAGAGATGATTGTAACAATGTGTTGTTGAAATGGGTTCGTCTATTTGGAAATCTGCCGCAAAACAACAATGCAAAAGTAGTAAAGAAAAATGTCAAAATGGAGGCTGATTTAGTATGGACTGATAACGATACTATAATGGGAAGAGAGCTAGTTGTCTTTTTAGATAGTTTGGAAAATGTAATCAAAGAAGAAGAACATTATTACATGCAATTTGCTGCAAATATTGGAAATCCTATTCATAAAAATGAAAATTCTTATTCTGCAATGAGCTATCCTGATGCTGGATACCGTTTATTATCGCTATTTCGTTATTGGAATGCCATACAATATTATTTTCCATATAAATACGCCATTGGAGAGGATTGGAATGTAATCTTAAAAGAATTTATCCCCAAATTCATAGAAACTAAATCTGAGATTGATTATCGGTTAAGAATACTTGAACTAATAACTCGCATTCATGATTCGCATGCTATTATGTCTAATTTACGTATGGATACTTATTGGGGGGCATATTACTCTCCTTACAATATATCTTGTATTGAAAACAAACCAATAGTAACCGGTTATATTGATTTTAACTTAGCTCGACAATCCAAACTGCAAATAGGAGATATTATCTTAAAAATTAATGGAAAAAGTACACAAGAAATATTTAGTGAATTAAAATCTATTACCCCTGCTTCTAACGAACGAACTCTCACACGTGATATTTTAGGATATCGTTTGCTTCAATCAAGAGATTCTATTGTTTCCGTTGATTTCGAACGTAATGGAAAGATAATTAATGAAACAGTTAAAACGTATCCGATACAGGTCCTTTATGACAGTATATATAAAGATTCACCTTCTTATCATTTTATTTCACCGGATATTAGTTATCTTAATTTAAAAACATTAAAACCCGATTCTGTAGCATTTATTATAGACTTATTTAAAAATACCAAGTGGCTTATTATCGACTTGCGTGAATATCCATTATATACACCCATTTTTACTTTAATCCGTTATCTGTTATCAGAACCGACAGAAACTGTGAGATTTTCAAAAACAAGCTTCCAAAAACCGGGAGATTTTCATTGTACACAATCCTTAACATTCGGAGAAAAAAATAAAAAATATTATAAAGGTAAAATCATAGTTCTTATTGCTGAAACCACACAAAGTCATGCAGAGTATAGTACTATGATGTTACAAACAATACCTAAAACAATAACCATAGGAAGTAAAACTGCCGGTGCTGATGGTAATATTTCTTATTTAAATTTACCCGGAGGGATAAGAGCCGTTTATTCCGGCATAGGTATATATTATCCTGACGGAAGAGAAACACAACGAGTGGGGATTATTCCTGATATAGAAGTAAAACCGACTATACAAGGCATACGTGAAGGAAGGGATGAAATACTGGAAAAAGCAATAGAGGTTATTAGTAGGGAGTAAATTAAAAATTAAGATATTTCTTCTGTATTCTATCCTGAATATGAATATGATTTTTTGTTTTTTGTAAAATTTACATTCCGAAGGAATTGTTAAACGAATTTATAAAAGTAATTAGAGAGTTGGAAAAAAATGAAGAATAAACATGCAAAAGTCCTTCCCTTTTTACAATCAGCATGATGCCATGGACTGCGGTTCGACTTGTTTGCAAATGATTATTGCTTGCTCTGGCAGCAAATATTCTTTATAAAACTTAGAGAACTTTCTTTTTGTTCAAAAGAGGGGGTAAGTTTATTGGAGATAAGTATGGTTTCCGAGATATAAGATTTCTTTTTCAGCCCTAAGAAAACGAAAGTGTTGATAAAATTATTATTATTCGCCTGCTAATATTCGTCTTTTTATTATTTTTGCAAAAACATTAACATTGAAAGTAGACGATCAAATCATTTTAGGCATAGACC
>JAGOKS010000114.1 GCA_017994425.1 Bacteroidales bacterium
CTGCTTAACAACAAGGTGACCGATAGTGGTATACTAATAATAATAACCACTATTGTAATAACTATGGTAAAGAATTTTTTAATAACTTTGCAGTTTAGTTTTAAGTAACAAAATTACGAATAAATCGCCATTCATGAAATAGTAAATGAAAAAAAATGATGAAGTGGTCATATTAGGCATAGAATCATCATGTGATGATACTTCAGCGGCCGTTCTGAGAAACGGATATTTGCTTTCTAACGTCATCTCAAGTCAAGCAGTTCATAGTGATTACGGAGGCGTCGTTCCTGAGTTGGCATCGCGTGCGCATCAGCAAAATATTATTCCTACCGTACATGAGGCACTTAAACGTGCAAATATTGATAAAACAGAGTTGTCTGCTATTGCATATACAAGAGGTCCCGGCTTAATAGGTTCTTTGCTCGTGGGCACATCTTTTACAAAAGGATTATCAACAGCTTTAAATATCCCGATTATTGAGATTAATCATTTACAAGCACATGTATTGGCTCATTTTATACGTGAAAAAGGGCTTGAATCTCATGTACCTGAATTTCCTTTTTTATGCTTATTAGTTTCCGGTGGTAATTCACAAATAGTTTTAGTTAAAGCTTATAATGATATGCAAATCATAGGTCAAACAATTGATGATGCAGCTGGAGAAGCCTTTGATAAATGTGCAAAAGTTTTAAATGGTCCATATCCTGGTGGTCCTTTTGTAGATAAACTTTCTAAAGAAGGTAATCCTAATGCTTTCCATTTTGCTAAACCAAATATTGATGGTTATAATTATAGTTTTAGTGGACTAAAAACTTCATTTTTATATTTGATACGTGATGCATTAAAAGAAAATCCTGATTTTATCGAACAAAATAAAGCAGATTTATGTGCATCATTTCAAAGCACTGTGATTAGTGTGTTGATGAGTAAACTTAAAAAAGCTGCTGATGCATTGTCAATCAATAGAGTAGCAGTTGCAGGCGGGGTATCAGCAAATAGTGGGTTAAGAGCTGCATTTAATGATTACGCATCGCTTTATGGTTGGGAAGTATTTTTACCCAAATTTTCATATACAACTGATAATGCTGCAATGATTGCAGTAACAGGTTATTTTAAATACAAAGCCGGAATTTTTGATAAAATAGATTCTGTCCCCTTTTCCAAAGTAGTTATATGATAAACAATATCAAATTGAATTCTAAGCAGATTTTAGAACGTTTTTACTTTCTAAAAGGTCCCTTATATTTTGTAATAATCTTATTATTAGCGCATTTTGCTTGGAGATATAGTTTTGAGGAAGATATTGATTTGAGCGGTAATCTTATGTTGTTTTTATGGGGGATGGATGTAACAAACTTTTTTAATTCTGTTTCTATAGCACTTACTAAATCAGTTTATATATTACTTAATAATATTTTAGGTGTTGATGTTGGTATGTTTGATAACACCATATTCAGTAAAGAATCTCATGCTGTTATCGATATAATATGGAGTTGTAGCGGAATAAAACAAATGTTCGTATTCTTTTGTATTATAGCGTTTTATCCCGGTAGTAGTTTGCGTAAATTATGGTATGTGCCATCTGGTTTGATAGTTATTGCAATACTTAATATTATTAGAATAGCGATGATAACTTATGGTACAAAAATTAATGGAGCTTGGTTTGATCCACTACATGAAATCTCAAAATATGTATTTTACGGAATTATATTTTTAATGTGGGTTATTTGGGAAGAAAAAATAAGAAAACATGAACCTCACGCTTGATTTCGGAAATACTAGAGTAAAATCTGCTGTTTTTGATGGAAATAAATGTATTCATGAGCATGCATATGAAAAATTTTCTGTCAAAGAATGTGAAACTTTATTAAGTATGTTTCAGATTAAAAGAGCGATAGTTTGTTCTGTTACAGCAATTGATTCAATTCTTTCAGAATATTTAAAAACAAAATTTAATCCTTGTATATTTCTTGATTCACAAACACCTATCCCAATAATTAATGCTTATAAAACCCCTAATACTTTAGGTCCTGATCGCATAGCCTTGGCAGTAGCAGCTCACGAATTACATCCGGAACATTATGTTTTAGTGGTAGATGCAGGAACAGCACTTACATATGAATTAATTGATGAGACAGGAAAATATCTTGGCGGTAATATAGCTCCCGGAGCAAATATGCGTTTGAAATCTTTACACGATTATACGCATAAATTGCCGTTGGTTTCTTTGAGTGATACAAATTCAAATATTGGAAGTAATACTAATGACGCAATTTTAAATGGAGTAGTATATGGAATCGCTTTTGAAATTGATTCTTATATATCATTTTTGCAATCTATATATCCCAATCTTTTGACTTTTTTAACAGGTGGTGATGCTTTTTTCTTTGCCAAGAAATTAAAAAGTAGCATCTTTGTATCTCCGAATTTGCTCCTAATAGGTTTGAATTGCATATTAAACTATAATTTATGTCCCATACACGAATAATAACTACCATAATATTTTTTGCAATAACAGCGGTCTGTTTATCGCAAAATAATACACTGTCTCCTTATTCGCGTTATGGGTATGGTGAATTGCAGAGTCAGTCATTTGCCGCAACTCAGTCAATGGGTGGTTTAGGCTATGGAATACGTGATAAGCGAAATATTAATCCTATGAATCCGGCTTCATATACATCAATAGATAGTTTAACTTTCATGATGGATATTGGAGTATCAGGTGTCGTTGATGGTTTGAATACAGGAGATGCTAGTTTTACTCAATTCACAGGAAATCTTGATTATGTTGCATTTCAATTTCCTTTATGGAAATTTATGGCAGTAAGTTTTGGTATACTTCCATATTCGTCTGTCGGATATGATTACACTTCTACCTCTACGCAAGATCCATATGAAGAGCCCGATAGTTTGCTTTCAGTTAAGCAATCTTTTTATGGCACAGGTGGCTTTACACAAGTTTATTTAGGTTTATCTTTCGATATCCTTAATCGCGTGGCAATCGGTATTAATGGTCGTTATATGTTTGGAAATATAAAACATATACGTCAAGTAACATTTCCTGAGGAAAATCTTTATGTGGGAACAACACAAACTACTGCATTGTATTCCAATTCATTCCTTTGTGATTTAGGTTTGCAATATCATCAACCTATAGGAAATGATGAATTAGTTATAGGAGGAACATATGCTTTTAAACTTCCTATGAATATAACCAGTCAAATTACAACAATTACAAACACGACAGTGACTGATGATACTAAAAATGATTTTGACTATCCACAAACAATAGGAGTTGGTGCTTCTTATCGTATAGGTGAAATGGTTTTAGTCGGCGCTGATTATTCGTGGCAAAATTTTAAAGATACACGTTACTATGGATCTACAGATGCTTTAGCTAATCGTTCAAAATGCGCTATAGGTATCGAATATGTACCCAAAGTAAATTCAAAAAAATATTATGAGACTATGTGTTATCGTTTAGGTGCAAATTATTCAAATTCATACGTAAAAGTGAATGGTGCATACTATAATGAATTCGCAATTACTATGGGTATCGGTTTCCCTTTGTTTAGTTCACTTACAACATTGAATTTATTATTGGAATATGGTCAGCGTGGTTCTGTATCAACTACAAAATTGCTTGAACAGTATTTCAAAATTGGATTGAATGTGTCTTTGAACGAACGTTGGTTTGTTAAAAGGAAATTTAATTAATACAATATACAACTTTAACATTACGGAAATGAAAAACTTTAAGTACATTCTGATGATAGGAGCGTTTATTAGCTCTATATCTGCGTATAGCGCAAAAGGTGTCGATGATGGAAGTCGCTTTGGAACAGGTGAAGATAGTATCCGTTGTATCGAAAATCTAAGTCTTTATAGCAGTTATTATAAAATTAAAGATTATGAATCTGCGTATAACAGCTGGAAGATTGTTTATGACGAATGTCCTAAAGCAGGTGGTCGTACTCTTTATAGTCAAGGTGCATTTTTAATTGCTACTAAAATGAGCAAAGAAAAAGATGTAGTTAAGAAACAAGAATGGTTTAAAATGTTGATGGAATGCTATGATAAACGTATTCAATATTTTGGAGATGATAAAAATTATCCCGGACCATGGATACGTGGACGTCAAGCTATTGATTATATCAACTATTCCGGTGATGTAGATTTAATAACAAAAGCATTACCATGGTTAAAAACAGCAGTTGATTATATGGGCGAAAAATGTGATGCTGACGTTTTGAATGCTTATTTCCAAATGTTGGAAAAGCAAT
>JAGOKS010000035.1 GCA_017994425.1 Bacteroidales bacterium
GTACAATGAGTTGAAGCACTTTAATACTTATCCCTTAAGCACTTCCAAGGAGGATTAAACCCTAAAGTTTATATTTGACTTTGACACATTTTGTCCCTGCAAAGGTACAAAAAAAACAGATAGAAAAACATGCAAAGAATATTTCCAAACCAAAATAAATACTTAATTAAAAAATTAAAATTAAAAAAAATGAAAAAGTTAACATATATAATTGCCACACTATGTGTCGTGGCAATAAGTACAGCCATATTCATTGGTTGTGAAAAGGAAAATGAAGTTTCAACTAATTCATTATTAAGTGAAAATAAAATTCAAAAGGATTTTTTGGTTACAGATACAATATCTTTTGACGATTGGGACCAACTACCATTTTCTTTATATTGTATTCATAAATGGGGAATTATTGAGGTATTAGAAAATGGATCACTTCGTTATGCAACAGTTAATTGTGAAATAGTTTTATGTTCAAGTCAGGCATTCTTAGCAAGTGAACTTTTAAAATTTGACAGAATTCATGAACCTGATCCGAATATTATAAATAATTCGTACAGTGAATTTTCTGTGTCAACCGAAGGAGATGATTTTTTAACTACTGAAGATATAGAATTTATATTTAATTCTATAATTACTAATTATGTAAATCCATATTATAATTAATAATTACAATAAAATCAATAATAAGATACGGGGATTATCCCCGTATCTTAATTAAATACAGCTTATATTATGAAAAAATATTTTATTTTAATTTCTTTGATTGTATTCGTTTTTCGCATTAATGCTCAAATAGACACAAACATATTAAGTTCAAGAATGTTTTATGTTTTTAATGAATCTGGAGATTCATCTATAAGCCATATAGACACATACACCTATGATAATAATTTTCATTTAATTGAAAGACATACAATTTTATTGGATTCCGATAGATTATTAAATTTGATTTTACCTCCCGATGAATATTCCACAAAGTATTCTTACGATGCTAAGGGAAGATTATTAGAAAGTATTACTACCAATTCTCAGGGAATAATTATGGAAAAGGAATTATTTACATATAGTGACTCTATACTGAATTATTTATATCAATGCAATAAAAATGGACATTGTTTGGACTCCGTTCGTTTGAAATATTTTGGTGTAAAAGAGTATAAATATTCATTTTTTCTTGACCAAATAACGTATACAAGAATAATCCCCAAAAATATTCATTATTATTTTTGCGATTCAATATATTTTGATTATACTAATGTAAATAATGAATTTTATACTGATCGTATTGCGTATTTTAAATATAATGAAAAAGATTCAATATCATCATTTTATATTAAAAGACATGAGAATGATAATTACTTGGAAACCTTTACTTTCTACTATGATGATAATAAATGTAATAATGTTGAATTATCATTAAGAATATATACTGAATATACAGATACTATTGACGGGATTTATGCTACTTTAGCAATAAGTTATAATTATAATAATTTACTGGATGAAACATATTTAAATCCTACTGTGGGGGTATATAGCTTTAAAACTTGTCAAAAAATCAATCATCTATACAATGAAAACAATCAATGTACTTTATCAAGAGAAATAGTGTCTTTTGATAGGGGATTAAATTGGATAAATGGGGAAACACATTGTTATAGTTATAAGTATTTAACTAAAAACAACATAAAGGCAATACAATATAATGATATTGAAATTTTTCCCAATCCCGCATCCAATCAATTGTTTATAAATAATAGTGATGTTTTATTGCAAGATATATTCATTTACAATATTATGGGAAAAGAAATAAGGCGTTATTCCGTAAGTACAACACGAATAATTTTGGATATAAGTAACTTACAGCCAGGTATGTATTTTCTTAAAATCTTAACTGAGCAAGGAATCTTAACACGGAAAGTGCAGATAATAAGATAAATGATTTCGTATAGCCTTTTTTATTGAGAAAGCATTGGATTCTAAGCGAAGCGAAGAATCTGTTGAATTTATCGAAAAACAATAATTCGCGGGAATCTGTGGGTGAAATAAATTACACATTTTAAGAAAGTAAGCGGGTGAATGTAAATCACCCGCTTACATATCGGCGTTTATCCGTCGCATCCGCGTTATCTGTGTGCTATTTTCTCGTAATTCATAATTTTTCCTCTTTTTCCTTCCAAAATTTTTCCTTTTTTTTTTAGATTAATTTTATAAAAACATCAACAAATAAGATAAAAGACTTGTTTACAGTTAAAAGAAAAAGAAAAATAAATACAAAAAATGTTGCTGAAATGAACAAAAGTTTATTATCTTTGCAGTGAACAAATGTTCAATAGATATGTCACCAAGAATAAAAAGAATACGGAAAGTAGTTAATCCTCCCTCGGTAAAGGGATTTAAGCCTTTTGGCATCCAAGATAAAAAAGGTAGTACAGAGGCTGTGAATGTATTAACAGAAGAATACGAGGCTTTACGTTTATGTGATTATAAAATGTATAGCCAATACGATGCATCGGTAATGATGGGGGTTTCACGTCCTACGTTTACGCGAATTTATGCTTCTGCTTTGCGAAAAATTGCCATTGCTTTTGTAGAAGGCAGGCAAATAGATATTGAAGGAGGAAAAATATATTTCGATAGTGATTGGTATAAATGCAGTGAATGTCATTGTTTTTTTAATAACCCGGAAAAAGACCTAGCTCTTACACATTGTCCATTATGCGGGAGTGTGCATTTTCATCGGAATGAAGAGGTGGGGTTATATGATCCTGCTGATTCAGAAGTTTCAGAAGATATATGTGTGTGCGTGGGCTGTCATTATGAGCAGAGGCACAGGCATGGAAATCCTTGCAAACAACAGCGTTGTCCACAGTGTGGCAACATCATGCAAAGAAAAAAATAATTTAAAAATATAATATATGAAAGTAGCCATTACATCCACAGGGAATACATTAGAATCAACGCTTGACCAGCGTTTTGGTAGGTGTTCGTTTTTCGTTATTTATGATACCGACAATCAATCCGTAGCCTACATTCCTAATCCGAATAAAGAAATTTCGGAAGGAGCAGGACCGGCATCGGTACAAATACTTGCTGAAAACGGCGTACATAAAATTGTGTCGGGAGATTTTGGTTTAAAAGTAAAGCCATTGTTGGATAGTTTAAAAATACAAATGATAGTTGTCAAAGACGTTCAAAAGAAAGTGTCGGAAATAATACAATCATTAAGTCATTAAAATTTGAGTGTTAAGTTAAAAAAAAGGAGGTTAATATGCCAGGATTGAATCTAACAGGACCCATGGGTCAAGGACCTATGACGGGGCGAGGACTTGGACGATGTGCCGATGCAAAACGGCAAGTCGATGTTACAAAACAAGATCCTATTGACGAACAGGATGCTCCTATAGTTGGAACCAGAGGTTTCGGCATGGGGCGTGCTTGTGGTCGAAGATGGCTCGGTATGGGACGACAAGCTCGTTTCGGTGGTCGCAGGTAATTTTTTTGCAAGAAGTGAGATGTCCCATAGCATCTCACTTTTTTAACGATGTTAATATTAAAATTTATATAGATGAAAAATAAAGTAATAGCCATTCCATTGGAAAATGGTATGTTGTGTACTCATTTTGGGCATTGTCAAACCTTTGCCATTGTGAAAGTAGAAGATGAAAAGATAATTGAAATAAGAGAAGAAGTGCCTCCTGAGCATGTTCCGGGTGTGTACCCTCGTTGGGTGGCTCAGTTCGGTGTCAGTGATGTAATTGCCGGTGGCATGGGTCAACAGGCAATCGCACTTTTTCATGAGCAAGGAATCAATGCTTTTGTGGGCGCTCCGCAAAAAGCAGCGAAGGAGTTGGTAGAAGAATTTTTAGCAGGGAATTTACAATTAACGGCTAATTATTGCAATCATTAAATTTTGAAAAAATTATCTCCTTTTGTTTTGGATAAACGTTGTAAAACTTGTTTTGAACGTTCTTACAATCATCTTTTTAAGAAATTTGATGTGAATGCATCCCAACAATCGATTTTTAAAGTTTATTTTGAAGAGGTATTTCATGATAATCCAACCTTATCGGCACCGGAAATACAATCGCTTTTAAATGGATTTTTTTGTCAATTAATAGCAACGGAAGACCCTTTTGAGCAAGAAAAAACTGACAGCAACCGTTTGGCTTTAAATTTATATAAAGAATGGAAAAGCAAGGTATTACAAGCAAAAGACCCTTTCGATATGGCACTGCGTTTGAGTGTAGCCGGCAATGTTATGGATTATGGCGCTGCCAATCAATTTGATGTCCGTCAAACAATAGATAAGGTTTTACAAGCAAGTTTTGCTATCAATCATGTGAAAAAATTGCAACAGGCTATTGAAAAAGCGAAGAAGATAGTATACTTAGGGGATAATGCAGGAGAGATTGTTTTTGATAAATTGTTTTTGGAGATAATTAATCATCCACAGATTGTTTATGTTGTGAAAGCGAGTCCGGTTTTAAATGATGTAACCTATGATATGCAAAGGCCGTTGGTATGGATAAAGTGGCAAGTATATTAAGTAACGGAGACAATATTCCCTCTACATTATTGCATAGGGTCAGTCCTGAGTTTTTGGAACATTATCGTACTGCCGATGTGATTATTTCCAAGGGGCAAGGGAATCTGGAAGGACTAATAGGAGAAAAAGATACACGCATTTATTTCCTATTAATGGCTAAATGCGATGTGATTGCCGAGTTGTTAAAAGTTGAAAAAGGAAGTTTTATTGTATGTAATTAAAAGAAATAAAAATGAAGGAAGGGATGAAGATAGCCGTAGCAGGAGGCAAAGGAGGAACAGGGAAGACCCTGGTAGCTACAAATATATTTTATGTTTTAATGGAAGAGGGACAGCAGGTGGAATTAATTGATTGTGATGCCGAGGAACCCAACGACACCTTGTTTTTTAAAGGCGAAATCATGCACCACAATGATGTATTGTTGAAAGTGCCGGAAATAGACACTTCTCTTTGTGTATTTTGTGGGAAATGCAAGGAATATTGCAATTATAACGCTATTTTGATGATTGGGTTTTCCAACTATATCAAGGTAATCGAAGAGTTGTGTCACGGTTGTGGTGCCTGTACGGCGGCTTGTAGCTATGGTGCTATTCGAGAGATTGATAGGCTTATAGGAGAGGTGAACCAGTATAGGATAAGTCAACATGCCTTGCTCACGGAAGCCCGTATGCGGGTAGGGGTATATTCCCCCGTCAATACGGTAAAGGCTGCTCTGAAACTTAATCCTGAACCTTACATGCAAATCATAGATGCTCCTCCCGGAACATCTTGTCCTTTTATTCATAGTGTGGTGCATGCCGATTATGTGATTCTTGTTACAGAACCTACTCCTTTTGGCTTAAGCGATTTAAAACAAACAGTAGAAACCCTGAAGGGGATGAATAAGCGTTATGGTGTTATTATCAATCGAGTAGATGTTCCTAATAACGAAATGACAGATTATTTAAAAAAAGAAAATATTCCATTGCTTGCCGAAATACCCTTTGATCGTCGCATCGCGGAGGTATATGCTAAAGGAGGATTATGTGCACAGCAAATACCGGCTTATAAGCATCAATTTAAAAATATCGTTCATTTTATAAATCAAGAGATATGCAAATAGCAGTAATAAGTGGTAAAGGCGGAACCGGCAAAAGCAGCATTAGCGCGGCATTGGCAAGTTTGAGTAAAAGCATTGTATTAGTAGATTGTGATGTAGATGCATCGAATTTATATTTATTGTTTAATCCTACCCACGAAGAAGAATATTCTTTTGTAGGTGGAGAGAAAGCCGTTATTGATTATTCGCTTTGTACTCATTGCGGTCTATGTATGGAGTATTGTCGTTTCGATGCTATTGTTAACGAACAAGGAAAAATAAAAATTGAAGAAGTTTTTTGCGACGGCTGTTATCTGTGTTCGCGTATTTGTCCCGAAAGGGCAATTGCTATGTGTGAAGAAAAAGAAAGTCGCTATTATGCGGGTAGCTTTCGTAATGGGAAAATGGTGTATGGACGTTTGGCACCGGGAGAAGAAAATACAGGTTTGTTGGTGAATAAAGTGCGGGAAAAAGCCAAAGCAATGGCTAAACATTACCACATAGAAACGATTCTTCTTGATGGTCCTCCGGGGATTGGATGTCCGGTAATGTCAACGATAACAGGGGTAGATAAATTGCTGCTTGTAACAGAACCATCGCTTTCGGGTATACACGATATGGAAAGAATGTTGGAAGTAGCCAAACATTTTAATATAGAAACACAAGTAATAATCAATAAATACGATTTACATCCGGAGTTAAGTGAACAGATTGCACAAAAGGCGAATGCATGGAATGCTACTGTTATAGCATTAATTCCGTATGAACCACTTTTTATCAAAGCTATGATACAACAACAAAGTATTATTGAATATGCCCCCGACATAGCTTCTGCTCATATTTTGAAACAAGTCTATGATAGGTTATTGTTAAAATAATTATAAGAAAATGCTATTAACAGTTTTATGCGATAATACGGCAGGAGGAAAGTGTTTGGCTGAACACGGTTTATCTTATTTTATAGAATATAAAAATGAAAGGATTTTGTTCGATGCCGGACATTCGGATGTATATCTTAAAAATGCAGCGACTCTTGGTATTAATCTGCAAGAACAAGTAAGTACGATTGTGTTAAGTCATGGACATTGGGATCATGGCGATGGTTTGCAATATATTTCAAATAAAACATTGATTAGTCATCCTAAAGTATGCATGCAACGTTATCGAAAAAGCGATGCTACGTACATAGGATTGGCTTTATCGGAAACGGCTTTATCGCAAAAATATAATTGGAAAAAATATGCCATGCCGTATTATTTGCACAAAAATATACTTTTTTTAGGTGAAATTCCCCGAATACAAGCTTTTGAATCACAACAAACTCCCTTTATTGATAAAAATGGAGTAGACGATTTTGTGCCCGACGATTCGGCATTGGTAATTATGAAGGAAGATGCTTTGGTTATTGTTGTAGGTTGTGCGCATGCCGGCATTTGCAATATTGTGGAGTATGCAATGAAAATTACTCGTATTAATAAGATAGAAGCAGTCATTGGTGGGTTTCATCTAAAGAAAAAAGATGAACAAACATTTCAAACGATAGAATATTTAAAGAATATTAACGTTAAAAAAATTTATCCGGCACATTGTACCGAATTGCCGGCTTTGTCGTTATTTTTTGATGCGTTTCATATCAAGCAAGTGAAAACAGGACTAATAATGGAGTTATAAAGAATGTATAAAATAAAACATATTGGATTACAAATAAAAGAAAAAGATTTAAAACATTTTTATCAAGATGTTTTAGGGTTTCAACAAGAAAGGAACTTTACTTTATCTAAAGAAGAAACATACAATATTTTTCAGATAGATACAGAAATAACAATTTTATTTGGAAACTGCCATGGGTGTGAATTAGAACTTTTTGTTTATGAACAGTCGGTTCATGATGGTTTTTCTCATGTGTGTATTTCGGTTGACGATGCTGAAGCAATGGCAGCGAGAGCTATAAAAAATGATTATTCTGTCTATATTCGAAAGAAGAATGAATTTTCAACTTATTTCATTCAAGATAGCAATCATCATATATTTGAAGTTAAAAATAATTAATAATATAAAAAATAATATTAACATAATGGATACAAAAAATAAAGGGTTTAATACCAAATTAATTCATGCAGGAGCATTTGAAGATGAATTCGGAAGTGCTACCGTGCCTATTTACCAAACATCAACCTTTAAATTTAAAAATGCCCAAGACGGAGCCGATTGTTTTGCAGGCAAAAGCAAGGGATATATATATACACGCATAGGCAATCCTACCATACGTGCTTTTGAACAAAATATTGCCCAATTGGAAAATGGCTTCGACGGCATAGCCACCGCTTCGGGTATGGGTGCTGTTAGCAGCGTGTATATGGCGCTGTTGGGTGCCGGTAGTCATATCATCAGTTCCGATGCCGTTTACGGACCGGCAAGGGGAATTTTGGAACAAGATTTCTCTCGCTTTAACGTGGAAGCCAGTTTTGTAAATACATCTAATACAGATAATATTATCAAGGCGATTAAACCCAATACCAAGGTGTTGTATATTGAAACCCCGACAAACCCGACTATGGAAATCACCGATATTGCTGCTTGTGCTGCCATTGCCAAGAAGCACGGTTTGATTTTGGTAGTCGACAATACCTTCTGTTCTCCTTATCTGCAGAAACCGCTGGACTTGGGTGCTGATGTTGTTTTGCATTCCATTACCAAATTTATCAACGGGCATGCCGATATTGTAGGGGGAGTGATAGTTGCCAAAGATGAAAAGTTATACAAACAAATACGTCATTCCATGGTGTATATGGGCTGTAACATGGATCCTACCCAAGCCTTTATGGTATTGCGTGGTGTGAAAACCTTGGCAATACGCATTGAAAGAGCTCAAGAAAATGCCATGAAAGTAGCCGATTTTTTGTCTTCTCATCCTAAAATTGCATGGATAAAATATCCGGGCTTACCTTCACATCCTCAATATGAGTTGGCAAAGAAACAAATGAGTGGTTTCGGTTCTATGATGAGTTTTGGATTAAAAGGTGGTTTTGCCGCAGGTGAAAAACTAATGAACAACGTACATCTTGCATTGCTCGCGGTTTCATTGGGTGGCGTTGAAACTTTGATTCAACATCCGGCATCCATGACACATGCTGCTGTAAGCAAAGAGAATAAACTCGCTGCCGGCATCACCGACGAATTGGTTCGTTTCTCAGTAGGGATAGAAGATGTGGAAGATATTATTGCAGATTTAAAAAACGGTTTAGATAAGATTTAAAAAGATGTTTGATATAGAGAAAATTAAATTGCCGGCAAAACATATCATTGCCGTAGCATCGGGAAAAGGTGGGGTAGGTAAATCAACAGTGTCCGTAAATTTAGCCATTGCTTTGGCACGTCAGGGATTAAAAGTAGCCTTGGTGGATGCCGATTTGTATGGCCCTTCCATACCGAAAATGATGGGCTTGGAAAGTCTGACACCTGAAGTTGAAATGATAGGAGAGAAAGAAAGCATGAAGCCGCTTCTGAAATACGGGGTACAGGTTATGTCGTTGGGATTTTTTATGGGAAAAGGACAAAGTGTTGTCTGGCGGGGTCCTTTGGCTGCCAATGCCATTCTTCAGTTGTTTGAAAATACCGTTTGGGATGCTCCCGACTATATGATTATCGATTTTCCTCCGGGAACGGGTGATATTCAGTTGACAATCTTACAGAAGTTGCACTTGACAGGGGCTATTATCGTAACCACCCCGCAAGAAATTTCATTAAACGATGCCCGCCGTGCCGTTGATATGTTTACCAAAGAAGGAATTGCCATTCCTTTGTTGGGAGTGGTCGAAAATATGTCATGGTTTACACCCAAATCCCATCCCGATGAAAAATATTTTATCTTCGGACAGGGGGGAGGTGCCTTGCTGGCAAAAGAATACGACACCAAGCTATTGTGTCAAATTCCCTTGGTTGCAGAAGTAGGCGAAGCCGCTGAAAAAGGGAAAAGCATTTTCAATCAGGAAGATCAAGTGATGGTGGCAGCCTTCCTTAAGATGACGGAGGACTTGATAGAAAGCGTGTAAAGATTTTTATATCTCTAAAAAGTTTTTAAACAATACTTTTCCATAGTCACTTAAAATGGCTTCGGGATGAAATTGGATACCGAAGAGGGGAAGATGTTTATGTTGTATAGCCATGTTTATTCCGTTTTTAGTCCAGGCAATGGGAACAATATCTGCTGATAATGTCCGTATGTCGACTACGAGCGAATGATAGCGGGTGGCAGCAAATCCTTGGGGGATATTTTTAAAAAGAGGCACTTCCTCGAAAAACACGCTTGAGGTTTTACCGTGGGTCGGATGGGTATCTTGCAGGATATGGGCTCCGAAGTAATGCGCCATGCATTGATGTCCTAAGCAAACGCCTAATATTTTCTTGGTTTTATGAAAATGACGAATCACATCCAAACATATTCCGGCATCCTTCGGATGTCCCGGCCCGGGAGATAACACAATGGATTGAAAGGTTTCCTTTTCCAATCTATCCATAGTGATATCATCGTTTTTATAAACAAGAGGTGTTATTCCCAATTCTTTAAAATACGCGACGATATTATAGGTGAAAGAGTCGTAATTATCTATTAGTATCATGTGATTAAGGTAACTTTTGTAATGCCTCTAACGGAGTTGATACAATATATGTTGTTTGCTTTTTCTACATCGGAGATATACAATGTTTTTTCAATGCATTTCTTTTCTCGCAATAGTTTTTGCCTGTAAATCCCGTTTAATAATCCGCTTTCGAGTTTGGGGGTGAACCATTGATTGCCTATTTCTAAGATGATATTGCTGCGTGCTCCTTCGGTAAGTTCCCCTTTCTCATTCAAAAAAAGTTCATCGAAAAGTTCTCCGTTTTTGATTTTCAGCATGCTGTTTTCAAACTGTGGGCGATAGGATGTTTTATGATTTACAAGCGGATGTTTGCTATTGACGATAATGGGTGAAATGGAAATATGTGTGGATTGGTTTGCTTCCAAAGCTCTGTAGCTTACTTCATACGTTCCGTTTTTTGATAGGGAGATGCGTAATATGCCGTTTTATTTCGCCTGCAATTTTTCAAGTTCGGGATTAAAAACAAATCCCAATTGGTTTGCGGATTGTTTCAAGCGGCTGAGGTGTTCGTTTCCGAAAACGAGCATCCTATTCTCGACTTTGATGGTTTCTATTAATGCAAAGTCAGGGTTTTGCACACTGATAAAACGTGTTTTAATGAGTGTTTCTTCCCATTCATCACGACATTTTGAATCCCAAACGATAGCCCCTCCCGTATGATAGCGGAAATGTTGATGTGCTTTGTTGCGTTGCAATATGCGGATAGGAACACTGAAAATACTTTCTTCAGGAGAGATATATCCTATGGCTCCACAGTAAATATTGCGTGGTGTTGTTTCCAGTTCATCAATGATTTTCATTGTTTTTATTTTGGGTGCTCCGGTAATTGAACCGCAAGGGTAAATAGCATTTAAAATATCAAAATGTGTAGTGCCGGGGGGTAGCTCAGCTTCTATCTCCGAAGTCATTTGATGCAGCGTTTTATGTGTTTCGACTTCAAACAGCTTCGTTACTTTCACACTACCCGTAACAGCAATTTTGTTTAAATCATTGCGGAGCAAATCAACAATCATCACATTTTCCGCTCTGTTTTTGATATCGTTTTTCAAAATATCTATTTGTTTCTCGTCTTCCGATTGTAGGGATTTTCGTGGCAGGGTGCCCTTCATGGGTTTGGTTAGTATTCGATTTCCTTTTTTTATAAAAAACAGTTCAGGAGAAAATGAAAGAATTTCTTCGTAATCGTTTTGAATAAGTGCATTGTAAGGAGTGGTTTGTAGGAGTAAAAGCTTTTCGTAGAGACTAAGTATGTTGCCTGCATATGCAACATCACAAGCATAAGTGTAATTAACCTCATACGTATTACCACAAGCGATGTGTTGTTTGATTTTTTCAAAAGCTGCTTTGTATTGTCTATAGGATATCAGTGGCTTAGGAAATAAAAAGATATCTTCATGTATGGTTTTGGGTTGATATTCGGCATACTGTGTGTAAACTTCAAAATACAATAAGGGAGTATTACTTTGAATGGTTTTGTTTAAGAAAACATCGTTTGCGGCATAAGAAATATATCCAATTAAAAAATGTGTTTGGCTGTATTTCTCTATTTCGTCGAAAGCTTTCAAAAAAGTTTTGTTATCGTATGCGCTGATAATAGTATGGGGGTGCCTGAAGATTTTACCTGCATATAGTTGAAATCTATCTTCGATAGGAGTATTGCTTTTTGTTTTACACACGTATTATCGTTTTTTAATATTCGGATTTGCACATTTTTTTATGTAAAGGCTGCAAAGATAGTATTTTTTATTTCATCTATTCTTTTTAATGAATCTTACCTATGATTTTAACAATTTATAGTATCTTTGCAAATTATTTTATTTTTCAAAACATAGCATATGGCACACAATTATAAAATTAAGAAGACAGGACAAACGATGCAGGAAAAACCCTTATCACCGGAGGTGAATGCAAGCTTTCAACAAACAGTGTCTGTCAAGGAATGGATGGTGTATATAAGCATTTTTCTTTTCTCCTTTATCTTATATGCCAATACTTTTCAGCATCAGTGGGCTTTGGACGACGGTGTTGTTTTTAAAGAAAATATATATGTAAAACAAGGAACAGCCGCTTTTGGTGATATACTGAGCACACATTCCATGCACGGTGTGAAAATCAAACCCGAAGCCTATCAGTACCGTCCTCTGAGTTTATTAATGTTTGCTACCGAATGGCAAATGTCTCCCGATAATCCTACCTTATATCATGTGTTAAATGTATTGTGGTATGCCTTAGCCTGCGTACTCTTGTATGTGGTTTTACGTAAAATGTTTGTCGATAAAAATAAACTTTTACCTTTCATTATTACAATTTTATATGCAGCACATCCCATGCATACCGAAGTGGTAGCGAATATCAAAGGCAGAGACGAAATCATGTTGCTGCTGTTTTTGCTGTCAAGCATATGGTTTACCCTGCAATACATCGATACCAAAAAAATGTATTGGCTGACAGGTGTTTTTGTTTCTTTCCTCCTGGCGATGTTTTCCAAAGAGAGTGCGATTACCTTTTTGCTTGCATTACCGATAACGGTATATTTCTTTCGCAAAGCAGGACGTAAGGAATACATTAATAGTATAGTGGCAATTGTAGTTCCGATTATTATTTATCTGGTGGCACGTTTTGCTGTTTTGAGTGAATTTTCGTCCGCTGAACTTACAAGCATTAATAATTATTTTGCCGAAGAACCTTTGATGACACGATGGGCAAGCGCCATTATGCTGTTAGGTAAATATTTATTGCTATTAATAATTCCTTACCAACAAGTTTGCGATTATTCGTTCAGCCAATTACCGATTGTAACTTTCGGAAGCTGGCAAACAATGCTGTCCTTACTGGTCTATATTGCATTGTTGGTTTACGCTTTCAAAGGTATACGTAAGAAAAGCCCCATTGCTTTTGCTGTCTTTTTCTTTGTGGTTACCATGAGTATTTATAGCAATCTGGTGTATTTAATAGGTGCTTCTTTTGCCGACAGATTTCTGTTTCTGCCTTCCCTGGCTTATTGCATAGCAATTGTTTATCTGTTGTTTGAGTTTTCAAAGTATGATTATAAACAGCAAAAATTTGGAGATATCAGGAAATTTACTTTTTCGATGGGTATATTGATAATAATGTTGTTGTTTTTTGTCGTCAAGACCTATAGTCGTTCTGCCGAGTGGGAGAATAATTACACCTTATACGGTGCGGATATAAAAAAATCGGAAAACAGTGCCCGTTTGAACTTCTTATGGGGAGAAGCATTGAGAGATAAAGCAATAGAATATCAGGCGAAAAATGACACTCTTTCTACACCGGCAGAAATGGAGAAGAATACACTCTTTTATAAAGCCTATATGTGGAAGTCGATACAAGCCATACAAAAGGGTATCACTATTTATCCGAAACATGCCAATGCCTACGAAAGGTTGGGCTTTGCCTATTATTCATTGTCTCCTTTTTACCGCAAAGAAAATTTTCTGGACTCAGCGGTAAAATACTATGAACAATCTTTGTTGTTGAATCCAAATTCCTTGACAGCAAATTATAATATTGCGATAGCCTATTACAATAAAGGAGATTATGCAAAAGCCAAAAATCATTATGTATTTGTTGTGAATGCGGATAGCTCCGAACATGTCGTTCATTTTGATGCGGGCAGCTCCTATGCCATGTTGGGGATGATGGATTCGGCTCGTTATCATTTTAACATGTATTTACGGACGAATCCGGATAAAGCAGCTTCCTGCTACAGCAATTTAGCCATTGGTTATGCGCGTATCAATGAGTTGGATTCCGCTATTACTATGTGTGATAAAACCATTGCCTTAGAGCCTTACAATACCTCTGCGTATCAGATGAAAACACAAATCTATACGTTTATCAAAGACTTTGATAAGGCATTAGCCACTGCCGATGCTTTGATTGCCTTACAACCCGAACACCCCTCCGGCTATATGGAGAAATCAAGCATCTATAATCAGATGAATCGTAAAGATTCCGCTGAATACTATTATGAATTAAGTAAAAGTAAAAATAATATTCCTTAAAAAAAATGAAAAAGAAATCAATAACAATTTTTGCAAGTGTACTCATTATGATGACAGCATGTACTACCAAAGAAAAAACAGCACTCACCTCAGGTATCAATAAATCGTTCTTAGACGAAAGTGTAAAACCCTCCGACGACTTCTACCAATATGCGTGTGGAGGATGGATGAAACTACATCCTCTCAGCGGTGAATATGCCCGCTACGGTAGTTTTGATAAATTAGGGGAAGACAATCAAAAACAATTGAAAGACTTAATGAGCGGTATCGCCGCCAAGAAGCATGATAAGGGGAGTATTTCTCAGAAAATAGGGGATTTATATACCCTGGGGATGGACAGTCTGAGCCTCGAAAAACAAGGAGTTATCCCTTTATTAAATGATGTTCGCGCTATTGCTGCCATGAAAGAGAAGAAAGAACTGACGCTTATGTTGGCAAAGGTATATCTACAAGGTACGGGATGCTTCTTCAGCGTTTTCTCCGAAGCCAATCCTGCCAACAGCAACATGAACATTGCCTGGTTGTGGCAATCAGGCTTGGGGATCGGCGACAGAGATTTTTATCTGGAAGACAAATCACAAGCTATACGCGATCAGTATGTGGTGCTCTTAACCAAATTACTCAAACTCTCTACCTACAATCAAGTTGCCAAGTTAGAAGGGAAGGAAGAAGCAACAGCCAAAGCCGTGCTCGCTCTTGAAACCGAAATGGCAAAAATATTCATGGATAAAAACGATTTACGCGATCCTTTTAAAACCTACCATTATATTGCCGTTGATGATTTACAGCAACTATTGCCGGTAATGGATGTGAAATTGTATTTGCAAACAATCGGATTAACTGACCTTGACAGCATCAATGTGGGTCAGCCGGAGTATATCAAAGGATTAAATAAACTCTTACTTGCTACCGATATCAACACCATCAAAGCCTATCTTGCCTTACAACTTGCCAACGATGCCTCTCCTTATTTGAGTGAAGAATTTGTAAAAACTAATTTTGATTTCTATGGCACCGTTTTATCGGGTAAAACCGAAATGAAACCGCGTTGGAAAAGAGTTGTTAGTACGGTGGATGCTTGTTTGGGTGAAGCTGTCGGACAGATGTATGTAGAAAAATATTTCCCTTCCCAAGCCAAAGACCGTATGTTGAAGCTGGTTGACAATCTTAAAATTGCTCTCGGAGAACGGATTAAACAGAATACATGGATGACCGATGAAACCAAAGAAAAAGCCCTCGAGAAATTGGGTACCTTTATCGTTAAAATCGGATATCCCGACAAATGGAGAAACTACGAAGCTTTGTCTATCGAAAGGGATACTTATTATGCCAATGTTGTTCGTGCCAATCGTTTTGAATTAGCGTATCAGCTTGATAAAATAGGGAAACCCGTTGACAGGAGCCTGTGGTTAATGACACCGCAAATGGTGAATGCCTATTACAACCCTACTACCAATGAAATCTGTTTTCCGGCAGGTATTTTACAACCTCCTTTCTTCGATATGAAAGCCGACGACGCTGTTAATTACGGTGCTATAGGTGTGGTGATAGGACATGAAATGACCCACGGCTTCGACGACCAGGGACGCAATTACGATAAAGACGGTAATCTGACCGACTGGTGGACGGAAACCGACAGCAAGAATTTCGAAACACGTACGCTGGTATTGGTAAACCATTTCAATCAAATAGAAGTCTTATCCGGAACCTTTGCCAACGGCAAGTTTACCTTGGGTGAGAATATTGCCGACAATGGAGGTGTGAATGTTTCTTTTGTTGCCATGCAAAAAGCCAAAGCTGCCGGAGAAATTAAAGATGTTATGGACGGATTTACTGCCGAACAACGCTTCTTTATTGCTTATGCCGGTGTGTGGGCAGGCAATATACGCGATGAAGAAATCTTACGTCGCACCAAAGAAGATCCCCATTCCCTCGGTAAATGGAGAGTAAACGGCACCTTACCGCATATCCCTGCTTTTATCAAAGCATTCGATGTCAAAGAAGGGGATAAGATGTACCTCCCTGCCGATAAACAAGCAGCTATCTGGTAATACCATTGATAGTAATGTCGCAAAGATGTTGAAAGGGGATACTGCCCTTCACTTTAGCTAAATGTTCCTAGGGATGTTTGTCTAAACGGGTTTTATTGTTTAATCCCATTATAGTGATAATAATATTGATTATGAACAAGGTAAAATCCCATCCAAAAGTTAATACTATCCTTGTAAAGATCTCCTGAAAATACATCACAACTAAAGTGTCCTCTTTCAAAAAAATGTCCATTTGTATCTACCTGTATCTCTACCTGAGTATAAAGATTTGAAATGGAAACTAGGGAATCATTTACTTTTTTTATGCTTACTATTACTGTTGTATCATTGTTATAATAATCCGTATTGCAAGCATAATCTCCGCACCATTTGTCTCGATAATCTATCGGCTCAGGTTTACAATGAACAAATAGAAGAGATAAAAGCAGCAGTACTATTGTTTTAAAAAGTGTTTTCATGGCTAATAATTTACATCCTTGTTAATAAAACATCATAAATAACATCTTTTTGTCTAATAAATAATTCAATAATATCGTTGCCACTTTTTTCTGTTGAACAAAGAAAATAAGTAGAATCGTTATAAATTTCAAGACAGCTATAACTGTCGCAAGTTCGTGTCCAATAAAATGTTTTTCCAAAAGCAAAAGGTTTTAGACCGGTGTATTTTATATCACAGGTTAAATCTTCATGAAAATAAAAGATGCCTTTGTTTTCTAACACCGTAACATCCTCACCGCCTTTTGAGCAAGTATCCATGCGGGTAATTTTCCATTTCCCGTACATAAACTGTTCTGGATCCGTTAAATCATACTTTTTACATCCTGTTAGTAAAAGTGTTATCAATAAACACCCTACATATATTAATTTTTTTGTTTTCATAGCTTGTTGTTTTTAATTGTTATTCCATTTGTCCGGCTAAAATTGCATTATCTTTTGCTTGATTAATAGCTCTACTGATAATAAGCAAGGTCTTTTTATCAGTAGATAATGAAATTTTAATCCAACCATAATAATTTTGAGAAACATCTGTTCTATCACAATAACCTATATATTTTTCACCTTTTCCTGCAAATTGATCAAGATATAGTTTTTTGACTGCTGTTTTCCATTCTTTTGAGGAATTTATGGTATCATTTTTATTTAATATTAAGATTGCATCCTTATCATCAACTATTAGAAAACTATAGTAAAAAACACCTAACATATCGGTATAATCAAAATTTATAATATAAGCATGTAATCCATCGGAATCATTCGATATGTTAAAAATCAAATCATTATATAACGTATCGCTTTCCGATACGTTAACCGTATCATTAATTTCGGTATACATAATATAATCCGGTTTGGGATGATCTCGGTCTTCGCATGCAGTAATAATAAAGACTAGTACTATTAAATAAATTATCTTTTTCATATTCTTATTGTTTTATACCCTTATAATAACAATCAATCCCCGCTGCAAGACCACCTTTACTGGTTTCTATATAAATACTGTCATTCGAAAACCAACCATATAAAACCCTGTAATTTGTTTCCGCATCAGGATACCATCCTCCGAAAGTTTTTGTTTGAGGATTAAATTTTACTTTAGCACCCAATATTCCAATTAAAGAATCATTCACTTTCGTAATACTAACGGTTTCGTTTGATATAACAGTAGGATAAATGGAATCCCTATCATATTCATTTTCGATTTTTTGGCAAAGAAAGTCTCCTACATATTCATTTAGATAATCTTTCTCACAGGAAAAGAAAAAAATGATAAAAGCAAAATAAATTAAAGTTTTAATTGTTTTCATTTTTATGTATTTTATAAATTAATAACATGATGTTGGTTCAATACAAAATTCAGCTCCTAAAGGAACTTCAAAGCCGGATTGTAATAAAATATAGTCGGTTGCCCGCAAAGTTATTTTTGAATTTTGAGGAATTATCGTTGCTCCGCTTAAGGTAATTGATTTTTTAACGGCAAAATAAAAATTATCAAAATCGGCTATTTCGTTTACATCGGTATTACAATCCATGTTCAGTTGATAATATCGAAAATAATTGACATCGAAATAACCTAGTAATCCATTGTTAATATTAGGCGGACATTGACCTGAATTCCCAGTTTGAAGATCAATTCTAAAACATGTATTTTGATGATAAGGATGAGGAATATTTTGAGGTAATTCAAAAAACGCTTCGTCGTCTATATAAAATATAACCTTTTCTGGAAGCCATTCTAAAGCATATTTATGCCACATACTCATATTTACATTATATTTATCGCCCGTATACCCTTGTAAATTATTAGTTTGTGGTTTTGTTTGATCTTTAATACACCAGTATGTTACATGGTGATTATTATTTCTAACTTGACAATTATCGGGTTCAAAAATATCCATTTCTTCATACCAATATGGATATGTGAAATTTTCGTGTTGGATCCAAAAAGCTGGCCAAAGACCCGAAACAATACCAGATGTTTGTATTACCCGAGCTTCAATTTCGTAATAGCCATATCCCAATCCTAAAATTCCTGAACCTGAATATGTTGAATATCCTGTCCATATACCTCCGCTATAGGGTGTTCCATTTACCATTTCTGCTATGAATCTTAAAAAGTCTCGATCATTTTCACTTCCGAATAGAATATTTTGTGTTCTAAAAATTTGGCTTCCCCAAAGAGGTCCACCAGTAAAATCATACCAAACGTTTTTTTTCAAACCATCAAATTCATCACTAAAGGTATTATTCTTAACCCAATTTTGGTCTGTTTGAGGCGTTTGTGCCATTAAACCACATATATTTATTATAGATAAAAATATTATTAACTTTTTCATAAATTTAATTTTTTCCCTTGAATTTTTAAAGACTCGTATCCAGCATGACCAAAAGTTTGACTATAAGAAATACTAACGTTTTCATTAGACAATTGACCGGAAAATCCGCCATGAGAAAATTGTAATTCCGGATAACTTAGAATACCATCCTCATCAATAACTGGATATATTAAACCATAAATTGATGAAGGAAAACTATAATCCGGTTCTTTAGCATTGGGTTTATATTCAATTCTTAGTCTATCTTTTTCATATTTTTTTATATTACCAATAAAAATTATAGTATCTTTTGTAACAGTCAAATATGGCGGTTGAACTCCAGTTTCTCTATAATCTATAGTTGTAAACTCCCAATCTCCACACCATTTCTCGCGATAATCTTCTTCTTTACATCCGATAAAGAATAAAGAAAATAGTACATACGTTAAAATTTTTAATGCTTTCATTACTTTATTTTTACACCCCTATAATAATAATCTGTTCCGGCACCACGCCCACCATTATAGGCTTCAATATACATACTGTCACCGGAGAAATATCCACAAAAATTTCGATAATCCGCTTCGGGATCTATGTCATAATCATATACAAAAGCACCTGTTTTCGGATCTATTTTTACTTTTACATCTAACAACCAGATAAGCGAATCATTATATTTGGTAACACTTACCGTTTCCGTAAATTCAGATGAGCTATATTCACAACTATCAGGTTTTATCATCATAAAGCCCTCTCGTTTTCCGTAACATTCGTAATTTTCACACCATTTGTCTCGGTAATCTACAATATTATTTTTCTCACAGGAAAAGAAAGAAATAATAAAAGATAAATAAATATGCTAATTGTTTTCATTATTATTTACATCCTTGTTAATTCAACGGTATACTTTACGCCATCTTCTCTATCATAAATAACTAAAGTAATAAAATCTTCTCCGCTTGTATACATTTCGGTCCGAAATAAAAGAGAATCAGTATACATTTCATAACCATAAAAA
>JAGOKS010000115.1 GCA_017994425.1 Bacteroidales bacterium
ACCCAAAGGTTTATACATTGAAAATGGCAAACTGCTTCATCCCGTGGACAGAAAAAAAGGTAAAGGGAATTTTTATTTAAAACCCAATGGCGTTTTTTATATTGATGATCACAAAAAACCTCATATTTGTCAAACCGCAGTCTTTAAATATAACAAACACATTCAATACGCCACCCAATCGGGACCCATGTTGGTTATCGACGGGAAAATACACCCGGCTTTCAAACCTCATTCCAAGAACTTAAACATTCGCAACGGTGTGGGCATACTCTCCGACACCAGCCTTTTGTTTGTCATTTCAAAAGAACCCGTTACTTTCTATGATTTCGCTTCTTTCTTCTTAAACAAAGGCTGCAGGCAAGCCTTGTTTTTAGACGGCATGCTCTCGGAAATGTATTTACCCGAACAAAACTGGGTACAATTAGATACCAATTTTGGAGTGATGATAGCTGTTACGAAACCCATTACCAGTAAATTACCTCTTTCCAATGAATGAAATACACGTTGATTTACGACAAAACAAGGGTATTTTCTACATGGAAGTATTAGGTGAAAAAATTGCATATATGACTTTCCTTCTTACCGATGACAAGCATATCGTTGTCAATCACACCGTTGTTAAGGATGCCTACGAAGGAAGAGGCTATGCCAAAGCCCTGATGAAAGAAATGCTGGTATATGCCGATAATAACAATTTTACACTCATTCCGCAATGTGGATTTGTTCGGGAGCAAATGAAATATTATCCCGAATACAAGCACCTTATCGAAAAAAAGAGTGTATAGACGATGAATACAATGTTTTTTTTGGAAAATAAAAAACACACAATAAATGTAAATAAATATTCTGTAATTTTGCAGCCAAAATAAAACATATGAATATTGTTAAGAAATATACCAACGGGGAAATTACCATAGTATGGGAGCCGGCAAAATGCACCTATGCAGCTGCCTGTGTTAGATTCTGTCCTGAAGTGTTTAAGCCCAGAGAACGTCCTTGGGTAAAACCCGACAATGCTACAACGGAAAAAATTATTGATACCATCAATAAATGTCCTTCGGGAGCATTGTGGTATTATTATAACTAAATTTCGGATATCTACTGAAGAAGGCAACAACGGAAGAGAAGTCCAAATTGAAGGCGAAGAAATTGGAATGTTCAATTCGTATGGATATTCTAAAACAAATGTAATAAGTTCTTGCAGATGTATTAGTGAATAATATATCTTTTGATAAATATAAAGCTTTTTTAAACAGTTCTTTTAAAAATATTTTAACACATCCGTTCATGAAAAAGATTATTTTTTTTACATTAGTTTTTTTGATTTTTAGTCAAGGATTTTCTCAAACACTCATCCCTTACAGAGAAGGAAGTCTATGGGGGTATTGTAATAATGAGAAAAAAATAATTATCGATTTAAAATATAAAGATTGTCAGCCTTTCCGGTACGGTTATGCAAAGGTTAAGAATGATAGCGGGTATGGAGTAATTGACACGCTGGGCAACGAAGTAATTCCATGTACCTTTTATGATATCAATATAATTTCCGATAAAGCAGTTTTAGTACAAGAGCCCGGTAAATCTTCTTTGAGAAATATGAAAAATGAAATCATTCATTCGTGTAGTGATATAAAGTATAAAGAAGGATTGATAAAAATATCGACCTATGAAAATAATATTTTATTGTATGGCTTTATGGATGCAGAGGGTCATGAGGTTATTCCCTGCACATTACAATCTGCGTCTTATTTTTCAGATGGATTGGCAGCGGTACAAATAAGCCAACGATATGGAAATTATGGTTATATAGATAAAACCGGAAAGTTGGTAATTCCTGAAATTTTCGGTACAGCCAATGACTTTAAAAACGGTTATGCATCTGTTAAGTTGAACTATCATCATGCAATTATTGATAAAACAGGTAAAACGATTGCATGTCCCGTTAATTTTGATTCTGTAGAAACATTTTCAGAGGGGCTTTTTATCATAAAAAATACAAACTCTACCTATAGTGCTATCAATGAAAAAGGAGAATGGATTATTCCATCAGGAACTTATGGTTCCATCTCGGAGTTTAGAAATGGGATAGCTATGTATACCCGAAAAAACGAAAAAGGCTCATCAAGATTCGGACTTATCAATTCGAAAGGCGTTGAAATCACTCCTCCCGTTTACAACGTGATGTGGTGGGATGATAGATCAGAGCATTATCTCACATTGACTGATAAAGTTGGAACAATCATAAATCCACAAGGGATAGAAGTCTATAAGGGAAATCAAGTGTCGACAGGCTTTATCAACGGCTTGGCATTGGTTAAAATCAATGAAGACTATACCTATGTTAATGAAAAAGGAAATATTTTTTGTAAAGATAATTATGCCATTGTATATAAGATTATAGAAGATTATGTAACTGTGTTTAATGAAGGGAGAGCATTTGTGGGGGAATCTCAAGGAAATTATATGGCTAAGTGCCAAATGATTGATACAAACTTAAAATATGTCAAAATGGGTATATTTTTCTATGGTGGAACTGTTTCAGATGGTTTGATGTTTTACAATGGCATTGCTAGGGTTTCTTGCGATAAATCGGTATATTCTAGAGTAGGCTTTATTAATAAAGAGGGTAATTACATCATTCCTTGTAATTATGCACCGATGGCACCCAGTTATTTTTATGAAAACAATTATGCTGCGGTTGCCCTTGAAATGCAAGGAAAATTTGGCTTGATAAATACCAAAGGAGAACTGGTTGTTCCCATGAAATATGATAGAATTCAAATCTACAAAAATGTTATTGCCGTATATTTTAAAGACATTGATAAGTGGGGATTGATTAACGATAAAGATTCCATGATTGGGAAACCTATCTTTAATTACATTAATTTGAATACGGAATATCAGGATTTTATGCCGGCACAATCTAGTGAAACAATGAAATGGGGTTATATTAACAGAAAAGGGGTATGGGTAATTAACCCTATTTATGATGATGCTTACTACTTTTCTAATAATGGGAAAGCAATGGTAAAAATAGGGAAAAAATACGGACTAATTAATAAAGCCGGTACTTATATATATCCATGTCAGTATGATAAATTAAGGAATTTTGTAAATGGATTAATCTATTTAGAAAAAAACGGGAAATACGCTATCGTTGATGCAAAGGGAGTTTATTTGCGAAATTTTAAAGATTCAGCCATATTTGATTTTGTGGCATTAAGTGATAAATTGATATATGATGGCAAAAGCAAAGTATATAATGAAAAGATGATTCTAGCATTCACAATGCCTGAAAATTTTGCTCCCGGAAATGAAAAATACACGAACGGATATTTAAAAATCAAAGCCATTAAACAGGATAAAAATAACAATTATCCTGTGGCAGTAATTGATACGAAAGGCAATTTGATAATAAAACCCTATGAATTTGACGATATTAAATTAGATTCCGAGAAATATTTACCGGTCCGAAAAGGAACAAAATGGGGATATATCATACTATTGAAATAAATCCAATAAACCCCCGTAGGGGTGACATTTCGTTTTTGCATTATATGTATTTTTGCATACATTAATATTATGTAATGACCATGCGATATTATTTTATACTTGTTCTTGCGATAATGCTTGTTCCATTTTCGCTAAACGCTCAATCTTACCGTAAAACAATCAAACCATTGCAATCAGAAGCATTATCGCCCCGTTTGAGCGAAAGCTCAGGCTTAATTTATTGGGAACACTCACTTTGGACACACAATGACAGCCGTGATATTTACTTGTATAGTTTAGATACTTCAAATGGAACAATAGTCGATTCGATAGCTTTGCATGGCATAGTGAATACCGACATAGAGGAAATATCACAGGACGAAAATTATATCTACCTTTTAGATGCCGGCAACAACAGCGCTACACGTAGTGATTTACATATTTTAAAAATAAGTAAGAAAAGCCTTTTGCAGCGGCAGCCTAAAATCGATACGCTTTGGTTTAGCTATGAAGACCGCTATGAGTTGAAAACAACCACTTCCAACACCTCTGATTTCGATTGTGAAGCCTTTATCATTGCCGGCGATAGTATTTATTTGTTTACCAAGCAATGGAAACAACAAGGGAGCAAAATGTATGCATTGCCCAATGAAGTGGGAAATCATACAGCACAGCTTCGCGATTCAATACTAAACA
>JAGOKS010000116.1 GCA_017994425.1 Bacteroidales bacterium
GGTCTTAATTAATTTGTATAGATCACAAATATCGAGGGAGAAGTGCCTAAAGCGTGGAAACTACCCCCCCGACACCTGTAATCTATATTCTAATACAATTAGATTATATTTTGCAGGATATGTCAAGCGTTAAGAAACCTTATGCCAACAAATCATCTGGATTAAATCCGTATTGCCTAATTAACTCAATAATATCGTCTCGATCCTCAATAATCTGTGTCGGGGTTTTTCCGTATGCTTTTGGTTGTTAGAACCGTCAGATTGTTTTGTATCTCTTCAAGTTGTTGTTCAATCAAACACGCTTGTAAGTTATCCATGTTCGTATTATTAAAAGTTAAATACTCAGAATATGGTTTATAAAGCACCTACTGCATACAATCTACTTTTGAGATATTTCAAGTTCGTGGAATACTCCCTAACATTGAGCAGTAGACCATTATTCCAATATTTGTCTACCACGCTTAGTAAGTCCTCAGAAGTCTCAAAGACGAACAGATAATTGTTCTTGAGTGGTTCTTTTTCTAGGGAAATTATTTTATGCCCAGCGGTAATTATTGCTGCCGCAAGGGATATGTCCTTAGTTGTGTAACTGTCTGACATTTATTTTGATTTAATAATTTATATATGATTTATAATAGCAAATATAATTAGCTACAAGGGGATTTCTATGCGATAGGGTACACATTGAAACCCCCCTTATAACTCACTATACTTCTATTACAAGCTAACACATCTGAGCCTGCTTATCAAGCCGATAATAATCTTCGAGATAATAATTTAACTAGCATATTATCGCCAGTAATTCCTTGTATTACATTGTCTTTTTGCATTAGTAAGTCGATAATATCCTCTTCGATTGTGTCTTTCATTACCAGGTATTTGATTGTAACAGGGTACATGCTCCCTATACGATGTATTCTATCTTCTGCTTGTCGATGTATTGAAGGTGTCCAGTCGAGTTCTATAAAAATTGCGTTTGTTGCTTCAGTTAGGGTAATTCCAGTTCCGATTGTACGCATTGTGCCAAAGAAAAAGAGAATATCTTTGTTGTTCTGAAATTCGTCTACGATTTGTTGTCGTTGTGCGACAGGTGTATCCCCAGTTATAATTACTGAATTAGGAAAACTTGAGTTAAGCAAAAATGCCGTGCTTTTATGGGTGGTAAATACGACTGTTTTGATTCTATTGGCTATAAGTGGTTCTAGTATGTCGTTTATAACGAGAAGTTTTTGTCGTACTACTTCTTGTTTGATTTTCTCAATAGATGACAATGCTGTCGATATTAGTGTCTGATAATGCTTATTTTTCCTCAAGCCAGTCAGATAAGATGCCTTTTCAATATCGGTCATTCCTGATAATTGTCGATAAATATCTTTTATTTCTGCTTTAGAGTTGTTTATTTCTTCTCTTAGATTGTCTTTGAATTTATTATATCCTTCAATGTCGGGAATATCTAACAAGGTTGTTGATACTGTTTTTTCGGGTAGTTCTCCCAGTACATCATCTTTGCTTCTGCGTATCATAATAGTTTCGAGTTTCTCTTTCAATTCTTCTAAGTTACTGGAACCTGTAAAGTCCCAATGCCCCCAGTTGTTCACATGCCCATTGCAATATCTAAGTTGGAATTTCCAGTACCCACCAAACCTATCAATACGATTTAGGATTTCTAATTGAGATACAAGTTCTATTGGTCTATTTAATACTGGCGTTCCGCTTAGTAACCATACTCTATTTGCTGACTTAGCGATATCTGCAAATGCTTTTGTTCTTTTTGCTTTTCTATTCTTTAGTGCGTGGGATTCGTCTGCTACGATAACTTCCCATTTGAAGTCATGAGATATTTTATCAAGCATTTCATAGTTGATTATATTGATACCATCTACAATTTCATTCTTGATTATTGTCGATTTCATTTTTGTCCACTTGTATATTTCGTTCTGCCAGTTAGATTTGAGTGATGCTGGACACACTATAAGTACCTGTTTTAAGTTTAGGTATACAATTGCACCAATAGCCTGTAGTGTTTTGCCTAAACCCGGCTCGTCGGCTAGGATACAGTTATCCATGTGTGCTAGAAACGATACTCCGATTTTCTGGTATTCTTTTAATGGTAGCGATTCGATTTCTACTTTTGACCTTGCTTTTTTTAATTTGCTTTCTTCTTCTAATATTGATTGTTGTCTGGAAACTATTTCTATTGATGCTTGTTCGTCAATGATTGCTTCTGGAAACCTAGCCATGACTTTATTTAATACTCCGAGTGAAAAGTCCCAGGTTTTTGTTTCGCCATTAAATCCAAAGTCCTTCCATCCGAGTTCGTCTTTGAGTACCCTGCAAACATCCACAATTTCTTGGTTATACATGAATTGTAGGGCTAAATCATGATATTTACTTTTAGATTTTGTTATAATAATCCTCACTTCTACCACTTGATAAATTATATTTCCTTGCAATTTCTAATTTCTTTTTTATTTCTTTGCTTTTTAATATATCTAACTTGCAATCTATAGCTATTGCTTTATTTTTTATTACATCTATTTTGTAGCTTATTATTTGGGGCTGTCTATCTAAAAATAAAATGCTTTTATATATTAATTTCTTATCGAGTACATTACTATTGGTGGTACTTCCGTCGAGAACAATAGTCCCAGATAGCCTTAGAATGTTGCCGCTTCTAATTGGATTGTACAAGACTATATATGCCCCACTGTCTATTTGATAAGTTCTGACTTCATTTTTCTTAATTGAGCAGATGTCCCTGCTCTGAAGTATGGTTTTCTCCATGTAATAACAATTTTTCCATTAAAATTATCCACCTTGTGTGCAATTTTCAAGAGGTTCGCATACATTTGCACTTTGATATTATCTCTATATGATGAGCAGAACAATAGGTTCTTTAAGTAGTCCTCGCTTACTCCATATTTTATCGACCTTGGTTTTATATTACCCCTTATTAAGCCGTATGACATGGCAGTCTTACGGAGTCGTACAAAGGTGATTGGGTATTTGCTGTTATCGTCCCCTGTAGCAACTCTAAATCGTTTCATTGCGTGCAAGATGTGCTTAGTATCCACCTTTCCACGTTTATTCATTAGAAGGGCATCACAGCCCTCGATATTTGGAAGTAAACTTCTAACTTTCAGATAAGATTGCAATCTTCGTTTTGTTTTGTCGAGAATTGTTATAGTTCTTATTTTACCGTCAGTAATATTTATAGTTCTATTTTTTATATCAATATCGCCTATTTTTAGATTGACTATTTCTTCAGCTGTCATCGCCTCGTAAATTAATAGCGTAAAAATGAGTAAAAAAAGTCTTCGATTTACAATATTTACTTTAGTTTCGCACCATGTGAGTAAAAGTTGAATTTCGTCATAATTAGGTAGATTCTTGAATCTTTCAAGCCATACATATTTTTTATTTATACTTACCCGTACTTTATTTGTACCAATAAATGTTTTGTTGAGCCATCTGTAAAATTGGTTTATTGTTCCTGTTTCAAAAGTGTTTTTTAAATTAAAGTCGTCTAAATCCTCCTGTTTGGCCTCTGCGAGTGGGACATTTTTTTCTTCTAAATATTCCGCCAAGTTTGATAAAATTCGTTCATACATTAATAATGTGCTTTTTTTATTTGTTGTTTTACCTTGTAAAAACCTATTGATATATACTTGATTATTTTCTAACATTTATTTTATTGTAAAAGTTTATATGATTCCTATAAAATTATGTGTTTTATATTTTTTAAAATGGTAAATTGTTTATATAATTATCCACTTCTCTATAGATTTGTATAGTAGTATCTTTAATTTCCCATCCGTTCTTATTAAATTGATTTATGCCGGCTTGTAAAAGGTCATACAATTCAGAATATTGCTTATGGGATAAATATTTCTTTACTTTTTTCCATTCCGATAATCTCAACTTTTGAGATGAAATGTCTTGATATAAGTCAAAAAATCCATAAGTATTTAAAATTTTTATTGTTTCGTATTTCATTTTATTTTATTTTATAATTTAATTTGCTTTTCTTATTTTTATGTAATTAGTCTTACTAAAACACTATTGATTTAATAACAGGTTTTTAATCTTTTCGTCAATTTGTGATGGTTTTATTTGTTGTATAATTTTATATCTATTTCCGTCACTTTTTCCCTTACGTTTTTCGCCGTTTTTG
>JAGOKS010000001.1 GCA_017994425.1 Bacteroidales bacterium
TTTCCCTCAAAGCAATGTTTTACCTCCGAACCCACTTACCTTTGGTAAGTATTTAATCGAAAGTGTAAGCGAATGCGTAAAAAATAATAGCACACCGATGCTCACGAAATAATGAAAACGCAAAAAATACACATACCGAAAAATATTAAAACTATAAACTATTACAGTAAATTAACTAGATTTTTAACCCTTTAAAACATAACAAATATGAAAAAGGTAAAAATAATTGTAGCCGCTATATTCATAGTGGCTGTAGGAGCAAGCATATTTTGGGCTTGCGAAAAGGAAAGTGATAATTTAAAAAATAATAATAATATAAATACACAAAAATATTTTGATTCTGGTAATCCTGAAAATTATGGAATAATTCATAATGAAATTGCGAATTATATTATTCAAAATCAACCTCAACTTTTATTCTTGCCGAATACTATTCCAAAACTTGATAGTATTTGTGCTTTATCAGGAAGATATCTTATAGAAAATAATTATTTTACAGAAATCGAAGTCCAAGAAGCAATTAATGAAGTTAGAGATTATTATATTTCTTTTGGAATTAAAACAAATGAGGAATTAAACTATTATACTTTTTGTTATGATACAAGTTTTGTTCGTCAACAACTGGAAAACGTTGGATATTCTAATTTGTTAATTGATCAGCTTGTTGTTATATATCAGGAAAGTTTGGATTCAAACATTTCATACGATACCATACATTCGCATTTATTTAATACTATGCTTAGTACTGATTATGGTGTCGAAAAAGATAATTTATATAGAGATGTACTAATTAATGTTTTTGAATATTCAAACCAATTCTGGGATACACTTAATTGCTATTCACTGCCTCAAAGTCAAGAGGTAATAGATGCTCAGCAATATATAAATGCTCAGCGAATGCAAGAATACTTAGATTGGCAAGAAAGAAGAATATTGGATGCAACTCCATTTTTAGAAGTTAGTAGCAGTTCGATTATGGCAGGAATAAATAATTCTTATTCAATTCGTAAAATGTAAAATTAAATTTATCATTATGAGTGTCCATTAACAATTATTTAATATTAAATTCTAATGAAATATAATTTTTGGACACTCTTTTAATCAATATTAAATATGAAAACAAAATCATTTTTTATTTTTAGTCTTATGCTTAATTCATTAATTGCTTTTTCACAAAATCAATTTATTAATAGTAAGCAATTTAATGCAATAGTGAAATTAAATAATCTACAAAAAATCAATGGGATGGGAGCTAAATCAGTGGCTATTTATAAATTTACAGAAACCGGAGATTCTATTTTATCAGCGACACATTCATTTGCATATAATCAAAACAATCAAATAATACAAATTAGCAGCATGTTATATGATTCGTGCAGTATAATGAATGATAAGTATTTACTCCCATCCGGAAATTATATAACCAATTATTCGTATGATACAAATGGTGTTATTTTGGAAATAATATGTAAAAATATTAATGGTGATACAATAGAAAAAATTAACTATAACCATTTTCAAGATTCTTCCATTTATGAATATCAAGCAATGCAAGATAATTTGTTAACCAACCAAATTCGGTTTATTTTTTATGGCATAAAAGACTTTAACCACACACAAATATTGGATGAGGTTCACCGTAGATTTTTTGATAACATTGATTTGATTTTATATCATTCCGATTCAATAAAATGTTATGATTGGAAAGATAGTAGTTGGACATTATATCAGCTTAATTATTTTAATTATAATAAAGAAGGACAACCTTTACGATTGCTGTCATTATTTTTGTATAGCTCGTCCATAACAGGATATTTTTCTGATTCTTTGTACTATGATAGTGACAGTTCATGTGATAAAATAATTATTTCATTATCTGTTCCGTATTGGGGCTCGGAAGGTAAATTATATAGTTTCTCAATTGAAAAAAATAATCAAAAAAAAATAATCAAAAAAACAACTATCACATATAATGATATTTTAACATTTGATTTTTATGGACTTGAAGAAATTTTCATTTATGATAATAATGGTGTTTTATTAAAAGAATGTTATTTTAAAGGATTAACCGAAACCAATTGGAAACCATATTATACGTATGTATATAACAAAACAAAGATTGATGAACCTTCGACAGAAGAACGTATACTCCTATTCCCAAATCCAACCCCCACAATATTAAATATTTGTAATGAAAAATTAATATATAAAATTTCTTTTTACAATACAATAGGTCAAAAAGTTAAACAAACCATTGTTAATTCAAATGAAACAACTTTAGATGTAAGCACATTACCCGCAGGTATGTACCTTGTAAAAATCAATACCGAGCAAGGAGTACTTACACGGAAAGTACAAATAATAAGATAATTATAACACATCGGATTCCTTACTACGTCATACTAAGAATGAAAATTAATTTTAATAATTTATATTCTCTTTTAATAATTTAAGATACAATTTGGAAAATTTAGAAAATAACTGATTTTTGAATTGTTTTTTATTTATTTTTGCACTGTAAAATATAAACCCAAAATGGTTATGAGTACAGTGCTTTTTTATTTATTTATTCCGGCAAAAGTAATAAGCTATGCTTTTGGGTTGTGTTTTTATGTTTGGGTACTGTTTACACCTTTATTCAAACAGCTAATTTTGCTTGCCAAGCAAGCGTTTGTGTATAAAACGCTGATATTCACCCCCTCCCTCAACAACAAAACAATGCTCGCTGGGTGTGGGAGGTGATGACTTTTATAGAGGGTGTTTCCCTCAAAGCAATGTTTTATCTCCGAACCCACTTACCTTTGGTAAGTATTTAATCTAAAGTGTAAGCGAATGCGTAAAAAATAATAGCACACCGATGCTCACGAAATAATGAAAACGCAAAAAACACACATACCGAAAAATATTAAAACTATAAACTATTACAGTAAATTAACTAGATTTTTAACCCTTTAAAACATAACATATATGAAAAAGGTAAAAATAATTGTAGCCGCTATATTGGTAGTGGCTGTAGGAGCAGGTATATTTTGGGCTTGCGAAAAAGAAAATGTTGACAGCACATTAATAAAACAAAAGAATTTTAATTCAAATGGATTAATGTATTTTTCAAATTTTGAAGAATTTTCAAATACATTAGATATGTTATTAACAATGGATTTTAATGAATTATGTTCCTATGAAAACCTAAATGCATATACATCTTTTGGAAGAGAATGTGAAGAATTGTATATCAATAGCTTAGAAGTAGACTCTTTAAGTACTGATGAAGAAATTCAAAATTTTGTAGATGAACATAGTGATCGTGTTCAAATATTTACTGATTACGATAACGAGCAATTATATGTCCCAATTTTATTTGATCATCCTTTTAGATATGTTATAAATAATAATAGAATGTTTCAAATAGATTCTACGATATATAAAGTTTTTAATTCTGGTATTGTATCTACAAGTAGTAATAACTATAATGATTTACTTGATTTATCAGAAAGTAATTTGCAATACATTGATTCTAATAGTATTTTCCAATATATACCAAATTCTACTCCTTATATAATGTTTGAAAAAGATTTAGAGAATATTTTAGGCATGGATATATTTATTGCAAAAATAAATGGCAATGAAAGAGTCAGATTACGATTAATAGTATCTCCACTTTATTATGCCCCAACTGCTCACCCCTATTACTATTATAAAGGTACTGGTGAACTTAGAGGATTTAGATTAATTGGCAATAACTGGTGTTATGCAAAAAGAACATTAGGTTGTAATTTTAATTATACAATTCATTATTGGACTGAATATTATAATAATTCAACTCAACAATTTGAAGGAGCAAATTATTATAATTATTCAAATAATAAAAGTTATACTGCAAGTGTTCCAATATATAAATATAATTTTGCAACTTTTCCTACAGTTGCTTTAGTTAATAGATTCAATATTTCGGATAATTTTATGATTCACTATGGATCAGTTAATGGTTGCATTCATATTCCAGCATTTTGGTATTCTTTTAACATTAATTAATTATGTATTTTAAAGTTTTAATTTTAATAATTTTATCTGTTTTTATCAATAAATGTTTCCCACAAATTAATTCTATTAATAATCGATGGACAATTAATAGTAATTATTCTTTATATCCAATATATGAAACGACTATGCCATTTATAGAATCAACGAATAATCAGAATTTAAATACACAAAGACATAAGCTCAGATCAAATTTTCGATTGAATGTTAATTATGGAGTTTTATACTGTTTGGAAGTAGGAACTTATATAGGATTCATGCATTATCCCGTTGAAAAAGTAATATCATCATATCATATAGCTGTTGATTCATTACATTATATGATAGGATTAAATACTGAAGAATTACAAAAATTAGCTCCTACATTTGGTATAAATATAAATTTGCATATACTTCCTTTTATAAAAACTGATACAAAATTCAAATGGGATTTATATGTAAGCGCCAAATATGGTGGGTGTTATTTTATTAGTTATAAAAATGGTTATTCAATTCCAATTTCATCCCACTATTATAAAGATGAATTAATCCCTTATCGTCATGAATATGGTCTTGGAATAGGAGGAAGTGTATTTTTTTGGAATTTAGTTGGATTCAATACCGAGCTTTCGGTTGGACAGTATTCCTATTGGCCTAACATATTTTCAAGTAATTTTAATTTTCGAGCAGGTATTATTTTTAAACTTAATACAAATCAAAAGAAAATAAAAATTTAGATTTTCTAAGGCTGCCCTTCAAGATAGCCTTTTTCTTTTTTTTGCATTCATTAGGAATGCGTTACTCAATAATAAAAAGGAGGATTTTTCAATCCTCCTTTTTATTGTATATAATCTACGATTATTTAGCGTTTTTAATAGCTGCTTGGGCGGCAGCCAAACGAGCTACCGGCACGCGGAAAGGAGAGCAGGAAACATAGTTAAATCCTGTGTTGAAGAAGAATTCAACTGAAACCGGATCTCCACCATGTTCGCCACATACACCTACTTTTAATTTGGCTTTGGTAGCACGGCCGCGTTGGGTGCCTAATTGTACCAATTGTCCTACGCCTTCTTGATCCAAAGTATTAAACGGGTCAGCCGGAATAATTTTATGGTCAATGTAAGCGTTTACAATGGCATTTACATCATCGCGTGAAAATCCGAGTGTCATTTGTGTTAAGTCGTTGGTACCAAAAGAGAAGAAATCAGCTACTTTCGCAATTTCATCCGCAACTAAGGTGGCGCGCGGTATTTCTATCATCGTACCGTATAAATACTTAATTTTCACTCCGAATTTCGTTTCAATATCAGCAAGTACTTTATCAGCAATTACTTTTTGATGTTTTAATTCGCTTACCGAAATGGTAAGTGGAACCATTATTTCCAGTTGAGGGTCAAAACCTTCTTTCATTAATTCAGCCGTAGCCTGAAACAAAGCGCGGAATTGCGTTTCTGTGATTTCGGGATAAACAATACCGAGACGTACGCCGCGTAATCCCATCATTGGGTTTACTTCATGTAATGCATCAATGCGACTTTTAATATCTTCAAATGCCATTCCTTTTTCTTTGGCTAATTCCCGTTGTTTGTCTTCAGTTTGAGGCACAAACTCATGCAAAGGGGGATCCATTAAGCGGAAAGTAAGAGGTTTCCCATTCATTACTTTTAAAGTTCCTTTGGCAGCTTTGCGGATATAAGGTTCTAATTCATCTAAAGCAGCAATACGTTCCTGCGTATTGTTAGCCAAAATCATATTTCGTAATTTAGCCAAAGGTGCTTCGCTATTTTTTCCATAGAACATGTGTTCGATGCGGAATAAGCCTATACCTTCGGCACCGAAATTAATTGCATTTTGAGCATCTTCGGGAGTATCAGCATTGGTACGAACACCCATGGTACGGTGAGCATCCACTATTTTCATAAATTCTTGAAATCTTGGATTTTCAGTAGCATCTATCATTTTCACGGGAACATCATAAACCCAACCTTTAGAGCCGTTTAAGCTTATGACATCGCCTTCTTTATAGGTTTTACCATTGATAGTAATCTGGTTTTTTGAAAGGTCAATTTTGATAACATCGCAACCTACGATACAGCATTTACCCCATCCACGAGCTACTAAAGCCGCATGGGATGTCATACCTCCGCGGGCTGTTAAGATACCATCGGCAGCACGCATGCCTTCCACATCTTCAGGATTGGTTTCTTCACGAACTAAAATATTTTTGATATGGAGTTTATTGTATTCCATTGCTTTTTCGCTTGTCAAGGCGATAGCACCTACTGCTCCTCCCGGACCGGCCGGAAGCCCTTTAGCGATTACTTTTTGTTTGGCTTCATCTTGGGCATCCAAAATAGGGTGAAGTAATTCATCTAATTGAGCAGGAGTGAGTCGCATAACAACATCTTTTCCGCTTATTAAATTTTCATGCAACATATCCAAAGCCATATTCAAGGCAGCTACTCCGGTACGTTTTCCTACGCGGCATTGCAACATAAATAATTTACCTTCTTGAATGGTAAACTCAATGTCGAGCATATCTTTAAAATTGTTTTCTAAGATAGTCCGAATTTCACACAATTCTTTATAGGTTCCGGGCATGGATTCCTGCATGGAATGTAAATGTTTGTTTTGTTCGTTTTTAGTATCATCATTCAACGGGTTAGGTGTACGGATACCTGCAACAACGTCTTCGCCTTGAGCATTGATTAGCCATTCTCCGTAGAACTGGTTTTCACCGGTAGCAGGATTACGAGTAAAAGCAACGCCGGTAGCCGAATTATTTCCCATGTTTCCAAACACCATAGCTTGTACGTTTACAGCTGTTCCCCATTCATCGGGAATGCCTTCAATGCGACGGTATGAAATGGCTTTTTTGCCGTTCCAACTTTTGAAAACAGCTTTAATGCCGCCTTCTAATTGTGCTTTGGCATTGTCGGGAAATTCCGTTCCCAACACTTCTTTTATTTTTTTCTTAAAAGCATTGGACAATTCCAATAATTCATCTGCACTGATATCGGTATCTGATTTATAACCTTTGGCGTGTTTAAATTCATCAAGCATGTCATCCAATACTTTACGAATTCCTTTCCCATCTTTAGGGTCAATACCTTCTGATTTTTCCATCACCACATCCGCATACATCATGATTAAGCGACGATAGGAGTCGTATACAAAACGCGGGTTATTGGTTTTCTTAATTAAGCCGGGAATTGTTTTAGAACTTAATCCAATATTTAAAACTGTATCCATCATACCGGGCATGGAACTTCTTGCTCCTGAACGGCAAGAAATCAGTAAAGGATTATCGGCATCATCGTATTTCAAACCCATGATATTTTCTACATTCTTCATGGCTTCCCATACATCCTCCATTAAGTATTCCGGAAGTTGGCAATCGTTGGCATAATAAGCGGTACAACATTCTGTTGTAATTGTTAATCCTGCCGGAACAGGCAAGCCTAAATGACACATTTCAGCCAAATTTGCTCCTTTACCACCTAATAGGTTTTTCATGTCTGCTTTGCCTTCGGCAGATTTTCCTCCAAAAGTATAAACATATTTTATTTTACTCATTTTCAATATATTTTAAATTATTAAATGCGTTAATATTGTTTTTTTTCAGAATCGCAAAGGTACAAAAAATATCCTTTCTATTCTTTATCCCATGTTAAATCTTCACAAATTAAGTAAAGATAAATTGATTTTTATGTAATCACGACAGAAAAACTTATATTTTTGCAGTAATAAGAAAAAAAGTGTAAAATCGTCTTAGTCATTGCATAAAGATAAATAAAACTAAAAGACATGAGTGAGCGTTTAAAATATACGAAAAAGGCAGATAAAAAAGATACATATGAAGAAATATTGCCGCAAATTAGTTGTTTACTGGCAACTGAAACGGATAACATAGCTAATATGGCAAATGTATGTGCTGTTTTAAAAGAAGTTTTTGATTTTTTTTGGGTCGGTTTTTATATAGTTAAAGGAAAAGATTTGGTATTAGGCCCTTTTCAGGGACCTTCGGCGTGTACACGAATTCCTTACGGTAAAGGAGTGTGTGGTACTGCTTGGAAAAATCGCAAAACTATTATCGTTCCGGATGTAAATGCTTTTGAAGGTCATATTGCCTGCAGTTCTCTTTCACAATCTGAAATTGTTGTTCCGCTCATTATCAAAAATGAAGTGGTAGCTGTTTTGGATGTTGACAGCAAACAATTACATACTTTTGATAGTATTGACAAGGAATATTTAGAAAAAACTCTTTCTCATCTTCATTTGTAGACCCGAGAAAGACAGCGATATTATTGATTTACAAAATGCACAGTATTACAAGCCACTAATGCCGCTGTTTCGGTACGTAAGCGACTATTTCCCAAACTTACGGGAAGAAAGCCGAATTGTTTAGCCAGTTTGATTTCTTCAGGAGTAAAATCTCCTTCAGGACCAATAAGTATTAGGGTGTCGGTTTGAGGTTTACAAAGCTGCTTTAAGAAAGGTTTTGCATTTGTATCTTCACCACAATAGGCAATAAACTTTTGCTTTTCTTTTGCATCTTTAAGAATAGTTTCAAAGGTTTTTTGAGTATTAAAAATCGGCAGTACACTATGCATAGATTGCTTGAGCGCTGCAATACTGATACGTTCAATACGTTCGATTTTGATTTTTGTTTTTTCAGAATTTTTACATTCTACTGCAGAAATTTCCGAAATTCCTATTTCTACAGCTTTTTCAACAAACCATTCAAAGCGATCGGAATTTTTAGTAGGTGCCACAGCGAGGTGAAGATAAAAGTGAAAAGGATTTCCGATATAGTTTTTATTGACAATTTCAAGGGTACACGCACGCATATTATCATCGCTTATGCGGGCTTCGTAGACATAGCCTTTCCCATCGATAAGCTGAATAACAGCATTCTTTTTCAGTCGCATGGACTTAATGCAATGTTTTGATTCCGTTTCTGATAAGGTGTAAAACGAATGTGTAATATCGGGAGCAAAGAAAATATACATTTATGTTAAAATTTCCATTTCAATCCTATATGTCCGTCCGGTGTTGGTTCGAGATAAATGGAAGAACGTTCCAAATCCATTAATTTACCGGCTTTATCCACAAAATAAAAACTCCGCAACAGGAAAAATAAACCTCCTGCAGAAGCTATGGTACCGGCAGCAAAAACAATCCACTCCGATTTTTGGTAATGATTATGAAAATACGTAAGTGCTAAGTTATTAGCGGCGATACCACCGGAGAGTAAACAAATTCCGAGATAAAAATTAGTAGTAGATTTTCGCAAATAATAGCCAGGGGTATAGCTTAATAAATCGCCTCCCGAGAGTTTATCTATATTTTTCATTCTTAACAAATCTTCCTTTGTCGCTTGTCGATAACAAGGCATATATATATTTACCATTTCTTTTTTAATGGCAAATACATAATTATAACTATCAAAGGTATACACATTGTTTGAAGTGTCGAGCAAACGTCCGTAAATAGTATCGTTGGAAGTAGTAATTAGTAAATCTATGCATTGTCCGTTAACATATGTCAATGCATAGATAAAGAATAATAGTAATCCAATTTTTTTCATGGTTATAAATAATATTTATTTTTTCCTTTGTATTACCTTTAAGGCAGCTTCAAAAATATGTTCTTTGTCTAATCCGAAATAATTTAATAATTCATCAGATTTTCCGCTCATTCCAAATTTATCATCGACTGCAACATATTCTTGCGGACAAGGGAAGTGGCGTACTAGTAGTTGAGCAATGCTATCTCCCAATCCCCCATTCATCAAATGTTCCTCTGCACTTACTACACATTTTGTTTTTAGCACAGAATCCAAGACAGCCTTTGTGTCAAGTGGTTTGATAGTATGGATGTTAATAACTTCAGCAGAAATACCTTTTTGAGAAAGCATATAAGCTGCTTCTAAACTCGGATATACCAGATGACCTGTTGCAAAAATACTTACATCAGTGCCTTCATGCAACAATAAAGCTTTTCCTATTTCAAAATTTTGATTTTCCTGCGTAAAATTAGGCATTTTCGGTCTACCGAAGCGTAGATAAACCGGACCTTTATAATCCGTTATGGCTAAGGTGGCTGCTTTGGTTTGATTAAAATCACAAGGATTTATAACTACCATATTAGGCAAAGCTTTAATAAAACCAATATCTTCCATTACTTGATGAGTAGCCCCATCTTCACCTGCACTAATTCCGGCATGGGAACCGCAAATTTTTACATTATTGTTGGAATAAGCTACTACCATTCGTATTTGATCCAAAACGCGAGTTGTACAAAAGTTAGCAAAAGATCCTACAAAAGGAATTTTGCCACTTAATGCAAATCCTGCAGCCATACCTATCATATTAGCTTCGGCAATACCTATTTGAAAAAAACGGTCAGGAAAAGCTTTTGCAAAAGCATCCATTTTTACCGAACCCGTCAAATCAGCACATAAAGCTACTACTTCTTGATTTTTCTTGCCTGCTTCCAGTAATCCTTCTCCGAAACCTGCTCGGCATTCTTTCTTCTCTTTATATTGTATATCTTTCATTTTTAATTTGATAAATTTATACTCTTGCTTTTATTTTTTGTTATGAATGATACTGCAAAAATAGTTAAATTAATTTTAAATATCTACCTCAGTTTTGCTCCCAATTCTTTTTCATAAGCAATAATTAATCGATCCATAATGGCATTAATTTCTTCATTGGTAAGTGTTTTCTTAGTATCTGACAGTACAAAACTTACGGCATACGATTTTTTTCCTTCTTCCAAGTTTTCTCCTTCGTACACATCGAATAAATTAACAGCTTTAAGATAAGGCTTAGCCGTTTTATAAGCCAATTTTTCAACCTCCTCATACGTAACATGCTTGTCTAATAACAACGCCAAATCACGATGAACTTCAGGGTATTTATTTAATTCTTTGAACATAATCTTTTTTCTTTCGGAAAGATTGATTAATGCATCACAGTCCACTTCGGCAAAATAGACTTTCTGTTTGATTCCAAAAACTTTTATAACAGTAGGGTGAACTTCTCCTATTGTAATAATAGTTTGATTATTGATGGTATATGTCAATACTTGTTGGAAAGATCCTTCATTTTTACCGATAACAAGTGAAAATTTATTTACATTAAAATTATTCTTTTGTAATACATTTAAAATAATATTTTTCAAATAAAAGAAATCCAAATCATTGGCTTTGTTTTGCCAAGAATCTTCGTGTTGTTTCCCGCTGACAAAGAGAGCTAAATGATTATGATAAGGGAACCGTTCAATCACCGTATCTTTTTTTGTTTTGCTGCAATCCTTTCTATAAACTGATCCGAATTCATACAAGCGAAGATTAAAATTAGAACGATTGATATTGTTTATGATACTTTCCAATCCACCGAACAATAGGGTTTGACGCATGTTTTGAAGGTCTTTACTCAATGGATTCATCAATGAAATGGTTTCTTGTTTATTGATAAAATCGAAATTTGCATATTCGCTTTTTGTTAACGAATTATTCATAATTTCGTAAAAGCCATTATTACTTAAATAATTAGAAATGCTTTCTTTCAATTCAATAAGTGGACTTTCCACAATAGCAGAAGGTGTATAGGTAAAATTTTGCTTGAGTTCAATATTATTATACCCATAAATTCGAAGAAATTCTTCAATGACATCGGCTTCACGTGTAACATCAGTTTTATTAGTAGGGATAAGAATGGAAATGTTTTCGTTCGTTTCATTTAAAATTTTCATTTCCAAAGATGTAAGTATTTCTTTTACTATTTCTCTTTCAATTTCTTTTCCAATAAGCGTATTTAATCGTTTATAGGATAGAGTAACTTCTTTTTCCTTTATAATAGTAGGATATATATCGGTAATATCGGAAATTGTTCCTCCGGCAATTTTTTGGATCAAGAGTGCAGCACGTTTTAAAGCATATAGACAGATGTTTGGATCACAGCCGCGTTCGAAACGAAAAGAAGCATCAGTTTTTATTCCATGATATTTCGATGTTTTACGTATATTGACGGGATTGAAATAAGCACTTTCGAGAAATACATCCGTTGTTGCTTGATTAATTCCTGAATCTTCTCCTCCCATTACACCTGCAATACACATTGGTTGAACTGTATTACAAATCATTAAGTCATTTTCACTGAGTTTTCTTTCTATCCCGTCAAGACTCAAAAAGGGAGTATCCTTTGCAACTTTTTGAATGATAACATGATTCCCTTTTATGTGTTTAGCATCAAATGCATGGAGAGGTTGCCCCATTTCAAACAATACAAATTGAGTTATATCAACAATATTGTTAATAGGACGAATACCAATGGCGTATAATTTTGTTTTCAACCATGTGGGAGATTCCTCTACTTTTACACCAGCAATATGCAAACCTGTATACCTAGGACAAGCCATGGTATCTGCTACTGAAATTTGAATTATATTTTTTGGTGAATTAACAGGAAAATCGTTCACTTCAGGATAATTAAGTTTTATTTTCTCTGGATAATGCGTATTGATATAAGCCACTAAATCGCGTGCAACTCCTATATGAGAAGTTGCATCGCTACGATTAGGTGTAAGTCCGATTTCGAAAACAATGTCTGTAGTAACGTTAAAATAATGTTGAGCAGGAGTGCCAATTTCCGGATAATCACTCAACACCATGATACCTGCATGTGAATCTCCAATTCCCAATTCGTCTTCGGCACAAATCATCCCTTCGGAAACAATGTCTCTTATTTTTGATTTTTGTATAGTAAAAGGTTCTTTATTCATAGGATATAAAACAGCACCTACACATGCGACCACTACATGCTGGCCTACTGCCACATTATTTGCTCCACAAACAATTTGCAATAAGTTTTCTTGTCCAATATCAACATTAGTTACATGAAGTCTATCAGCATTTGGATGTTTTTCGCATGTTATTACTTTCCCAATACACACATTTTTTAGTCCCCCTTTTATACTTTCAAATGCATGTATTCCTTCTATTTCCAATCCAATGCCAGTAAGTATTTCTGACAATTTTTCAACACTTATATCTATATTGATATATTCTTTAAGCCAGTTATATGAAATTTCCATTTGTTTATATTATTTAATTCTTCTTGATTTTAATATATATATACGGGAATTAATATTTTTATATTTTCTCTTTTGTGTTTTAGAATAATCATTTACAGGACGTAGGTTTCCTAATTGCTTTTTGCGTCTATATACCTTATGTGTTTGATCAACTCCCATAGCTGAGAATCCGTAATTACCAGATTGTTTAAAGCTTCTTCGTATCGATGATCTTTGAAACGATGGAAAATCAAAGGCATATTGAAAGCCAAGTGAAGCATACGAAAATCCTTCAAACTTTTTATAATCTGATGCATACGCATCATATTTATCATTGGCAACCCACCGATACATGAGGTCAAACGTAAATTTCCAGTCATCAGTAATATTATAAGAAAATCCTAAACCAAAAGGGATGGAAAAGGCATACGTAAATTGCTGAGGTTTTGGTTGAATAATCAGATTGGTTTCAGAATTTGACAGAGTAGTTTTGAAAGCATACAATCCTAAGCCGGCATGAATGTTTAAATGCCAATCGTATAAATCGGTAAAAGCAAAAACATCAAATGAATTCAATAAACTAAATTCATGAGTATAATATGATTTAAATTTAAGGGATAAATCATTACTTTCATTTTGAATATTACCATATAAAGCATTGAATCTCAAATTCCAGAAAGGAAATATATCGTTGCCGATTGAAAATTGATACATAAAGTTTCTATTTTGGTAAAAATCCTTCGTAAATGGATCGCTAATCAACAATTTATTTTTTGTATTGGAGACATCTCCAAAAAAATTATTAATCCCTGCATGTAAACTCACATTCCAGTTTTTTTTCTTACTGCCATAATATTGAGCCATCCCTATCTGTACAGAGACACATATAAAACACAATATGCAGTAAATATTTTTCATTAATATATTGTATACCTTTCTAAATCTAGTTCTTTCTTAAAAATAAATTTATAATTTTATTAATCTACAAAATTAAATAAAAAAACAATGAGAAGGCGTATGTTTATTCACATTCGCAATATTAAAGTGATATAAAATTGTTTCTAACGGACGAAAACGTGGAAAAAAATGAATAAAAATAAAAAACGGAAAGATTTTTTAACATCTTTCCGCAACAATAACAATTAAATAGTACAACAAAACCAGGAGTTTTCAGAATATACTATGACTGAGTATACACATATTGAACAATTTTAAAAACTCTATCATTCGTTAATCCGGAATGTTTCTTTGCTCTTTCAATAGAATATCCTTGATTTTTATAATGTAAAAACAATCGGAATGCCAAGCATAATGATTGGATGGCATCTTCGTTTTTTATAGCCAAATTCAGATGAGAATTTATTTTTTGATTATCCCGCAAACGACACCAGTTGACAAAATCATCGAGATATATCAAAGCTTTTTCTTTTAAAAAAGAATAATATATGCTATTTTCATAGTCTTTTGATAACTGACTTAATTGATAGATGTTTGATAAACATTCTCTTCCTTTTACTTTTTCAAATTCTTGAATGACTAAATCAACAGATTTATTTTTCTTAATAAGAATTTCATTATAAATAAAAAAAGTATAAAGATTTAAATCAATTTGTATTTCGGGAAATAAATCAAAAGCTTCTCTTTGTTGTTTCACTCCTTCCATTAATTTGGTTGCCATTGTTTTTTCTTTTGCAATTTCAAAATCTAACGATTTTTGTTTTAGCTCATCCATAAGAATAGGAATCGCTTCGTTTATATTTTCAGTTACATCAAAAATACTCCAAATCAATTTTATGTATTTACTCGATAAGGGTAATCCGAAATAAGATAGAATTTCTTTTTCCGCTTTTACTTTTTGTATATATTTCTCGCCATCTTTGGTAGGACCTCCTCCAAGAGTTAACTCTGTATTTATACGATAATAATTCTTAATAATGTCCTTAATAGTGTAAATATTCTCCATAACATTTCGATATGTCATCTTATACGCTAAGGAGGATAAAAAAGTTATATTTAATTTAAAAATTTATGACTATTATAAAAAATAAATAACTTAATTTATATAAATATTTTACTTCAAATGAACATTTTTGTGTTTTTAATGTTTTTTCATATAAAATACACTAAAAAACATCAAAAAATGAATAACATAAAATTAGTCTTTATTGTAGGTGTTCTTTTATTTATTTCATGTAGTTCTGATAATGTAAAACATGAAATAGCTACTACTGCTACAGATAAAAAGAACGCTACGATAGAAACCATAATGAATCGCAGAAGTGTAAGGTCATATAAAACAGAGCAAATCAAACAAGAGGAATTAGATAAAATTTTAGAATGTGGTATTAATGCTCCGAGTGCACGTAATTTGCAACCATGGGCAATACGGGTTATACAATCGGAAGACATAATAAATAAATTAAACACTGATTTTATTAATTTCACACAAGAAAGCTCTACTTCTGCCTCTGCTAACACTTCCGAACGTCATGTTTTATTTGGAGCACCTACTTTTATATTGATAGCCGGTGATACTAATAATGCTTATGCTGAAAATGATTGCGGAATGTTGGCACAAAACATCTTACTTGCAGCAGAATCGATGGATATCGGCACCTGTGTGCTGGGAGGAATAGTTCGATTCATCAACGGTCCAAAAGGAATTGATTTCCGCGCTAAACTTGATTTGCCAAATAATTATCAGTTATTTATTGGAATAGTCATGGGATATAAAAATGAATATCCAAGCGCTAAACCGAGAGAAAAAACAAAAATTAAAATTATTTCTTAATTTATTTATTTTAAAAACTTAAATACTTTAGAGCATAAAAGGCGAGAAGCTATCCTTCTAAGATAGCTTCTCTGTTAAAACTTTTAAACCAATGAAAAAAACTCAAAATTAATTAAGCCATTCTATTTAATTTAATCATTAATCCTGATTTTAAATTAGCGGCTTTGTTTTTGTGTATCACACCTTTTTTTGCAACTTTATCAATAAGTGAATTAATTGTAGGTATCTTTGATTTTAACTCTGATGTATCACTTAAATTACGTGCTTTCTTGAGTGCATTACGCATTGTTTTTGCCCAATAACGATTTTCTAAACGTCTTTTTTCGTTTTGTCTGATTCGTTTCAGTGCTGATTTATGATTTGCCATTATTATTAATGTTTACAAAATTAATCTCTGATTTTTTAGGCTGCAAAAGTACAATTTTTTTTGATACAATATACCATTTTTTCAGAATTTTATAAAAATTATTTAAACTTTTAATACTGAAACAAATATATTTACTCCAACATTAAACTCATATATGGATGACCAAACGGAAAGCAATGAAATTCAGAGCTTAAATTTTTAATTTGATAGCCTGTTAATAATGTAGATAACAAATTAATATCAATAATCCTAACATTCGTTTTTAATTTTGGGATAGACCCTAGATTCGTTTTTATACTTTCACCGTTTTTTATCACATAATAGCCACTATTTGATATCATTTGATTATCTATAAGCGAAAAATGAAATGAAATTTCAGGATGAACTTTAGCAAAGAGATGTAACATAAAATCAGGGTCAATTATTCTTAACATTCCCTTATTACAACACTTTCCATTTTCTACACATGGATTTCTTATTATAATATCGTTTTTCGGATAAGCTTTTATAATATAATTGAGCAATGCATTTTTACTTGTTTGATTTGAAACTATCATATCTTTTACAATGATCGACTGATTATTTTGTGAAATAAAACATAATCCATAGATTACATTCTCTTTACAAACAGTTATTATTTCACCTTTTTCCAATGTATAAAAAGTAATGATAGCATCAAAATCAGCACGATTTTTTTGAACACAGAGATTTTGTTTTAAAAAATAAGCTGTATAAAAATGGAAGGCTGTATCAATATTTTTATTTTCTGAACATACCGGAATAATTTCGTAATCATTGAAAGTATCATAACCTGTATAGGATTGCAAAACTTGATTGCTGTATTCAAAAGTTTCTGAATAGCCTAATTGCTCATAATATGCAATCAACCAAGGTTCTTGCGGAATTAATATACTAATTGGAATATTTCTTTTTTGCATTTCATAAAAAGCAAATGTAAGTAACCGTTTCATAATTCCCTTTTTTCGGAATGCCGGCAAAGTAGCAGCCCCTGAAATATAAGCAGTTGGAACAATGTGATGATAATATGTAAAATGATATGGCAACATTTGAAGACAAGCTACAGCCTTTCCATCTTCAAGATATACGAGTGTGTTTTCGTTTTTGTATTTTGTATCGAAATAAAAGTCGGTAAAGTTTTCCGAATCATCTGGAAAACAAATTTTCCAGATTTTTTTTACCTTTACTTTTAGGATATCGTCAGCATAAACAATCATAGATGTTTATTTTAAAGTAGCTAGGTATTTTTTTAATAGAATAGACGGATAATAAGAAAGTTTAGCCTGACGTAAACCGGGGTCATTGACATCTTCTTCTCGATTAACATATAAATAGTTTTGCATTTCATGTTCTACAAATTGTTGATTAATCATTGCATAAGAGCCATGATATTCTTTTAATGCTTTTTCAATTTGTACATCAAATACTTTATTGTTCAATGCTTTACCGAGTGTAAAAGCTACTATTCTCCCTTCAACACGTAATACGCCCCCTTTCATATCTAATCGATCAAAAATGCTCAATGCTAACTCAGCAGCACAGCTTTCTTGTTCCATTAAACAATTATCCGGGCCACAATCGTTTTCTTCTATCCATAATTGAAGTACTTCCAAACACTCCGGAATGTCATCTTTGGTAAGACCCGTATAAGAATACTGGTAGTTTTTTTTAAATCTATTAATATGATTACGTTTTGCTTGATATTTCTTACCTTTTAAATGCAATAAATTATCAACAAGATATATATAGTCAAAATTATCACGTTTTTCTTCAAATTCAAATTGATTTGGGTATAGTGATTCCAATACATTTTTCATTTCATCGGTCAGGTACACCATTTTAAACGTTTGTTTATTTTTTTTTGCGAATATTATTAATGTATCTATTGCCGTTTTAACATCCCCTTTCCCTATTGGAAAATTATATAAAGGAGAATCTTTATCTTTCAAGACAGCAAGAATCAGCATATCATTAATAAATGTATAATGTGGTAAAAAGACTTCGTTCCACAGTATCATATTGGAAAAACTCCAATTACATAAAAGGTGAGGATTTTCATATAAACGAGGCTCTAAAAGAGATTTATCAGATAAAGTTACGGGAATAAATTGAAGCATAAAAAGATTAATATAATAAAACTTTTATTAGTAAATACTTTTAAAACGCGAAAATTTCTATTTTGTTTACTCATTACCTTAAAAAGTGCTACCTTTGCAAATACATAAAAAATCAAAAAGATTAAGGCTAATTGTCAAATAATGAATAAAAAAGAAGGAATAAAAAAGCAATACCCTTCATCGGAGAAAGTGTATATCAAAGGGAAACTATTTGATATTCAAGTTCCCATGAGAAAAATAACACTATCCGATACCATTGAAATCGTCGAAAATAAAACTATTTTTCATCCAAATGCTCCGATTTATGTATATGATACAAGCGGTTTTTACACAGATGAACATATAGCTGTTGATTTAAAGAAAGGCTTAAAACCGATACGGGAAGCTTGGATATTAGATCGTAAGAATGTTGTAAAATTAGACACATTATCATCAGAATACGGACGAAAGCGATTGGAAGATAAAAGTTTGGATCATCTTAGGTTTGACCATATTCGCATGCCTTATAGGGCAAAACAAGGACATGGAATTACACAGATGTATTATGCTAAAAACAACATTATCACTGCGGAGATGGAGTATGTAGCTATCCGTGAAAATCAAAATGCGGAATCAATGGGCATACAATCACACATTACACCTGAGTTTGTCCGTCAGGAAATTGCATCCGGTAGAGCCATTATTCCTGCAAATATTAACCATGTAGAATGTGAGCCTATGATTATAGGCGATGCCTTTCTGACAAAAATAAATACCAACATCGGGAACTCTCCTACTTCATCCAATATTGACGAAGAAGTAGAAAAATCATTATGGAGTTGTTATTGGGGAGGAGATACTTTAATGGATTTATCAACCGGAGCCAACATACATGAAACTCGAGAATGGATTATAAGGAATAGTCCTGTTCCTATTGGTACTGTTCCTATTTATCAAGCACTTGAAAAAGTTAATGGTATTGCTGAAGCATTAACATGGGAAATATACAAAGACACTCTCATTGAACAATGCGAACAAGGAGTTGATTATTTCACCATTCATGCAGGTTTGTTAAAGAAGTACATACCTTTGGCCGCAAAACGATTAACCGGTATAGTTTCCAGAGGTGGTTCTATAATGGCAAAATGGATGTTACATACTAAAAAAGAGAATTTTTTGTTTACCCATTTTGAAGAAATTTGTGAAATATTAAAAGCTTACGATACAGGAGTTTCATTAGGTGACGGATTGCGTCCGGGGAGTATCTATGATGCCAACGATGCGGCTCAATTCGGTGAATTGAAGACTATTGGCTTGCTGGCGAAAAAAGCATGGCAACATGATGTACAAGTTATGATTGAAGGACCAGGACATGTACCTATGCATAAAATAAAAATAAATGTTGACAAACAAAAGAAACTTTGTTTTAATGCTCCGTTTTATACCTTAGGCCCTTTAGTTACTGACATAGCCCCTGCTTACGATCATATTACATCTGCTATAGGAGCTTCATTAATAGGATGGTATGGAACTGCAATGTTATGTTATGTTACCCCGAAAGAACATTTAGGACTCCCTGATAAAGAAGATGTCCGGACAGGAATAGTTACCTATAAAATAGCCGCCCATGCAGCAGATATTGCCAAAGGGCATCCTACGGCTCAAATACGAGACAATGCGATGAGCAAAGCAAGGTATGAATTTCGTTGGAAAGATCAATTTCATTTGGCTTTGGATGCACAAAAAGCAATGGAATATTTTAAAACCCGTGAAGGAGCTGACGAAAAAAGCTCGCATTATTGTACAATGTGTGGACCTAATTTCTGTGCTATGAGAATTTCTAAAGATTTAAAAGACTGTATAAATGCTAAAATAAAAAAATAATTATTGTTTGATTCTGACCGAATATTTATAAAGGATTCTTTTCACCACAAATAATATAAATTGTATCTTCTTCTGTTATTTTTTTCGTGTTAAATTCTTCACACATTTGCGGATTATCAATGCTCTTTTCATATTCATTAATAATAGTTTCTCCTTTATATTCTTTACAAGTGCATTCATGTTCTTCACAGGAAACAAATAAAAAAACACATAATAACAGTAAGATTGTGTTTATCTTCATCTATTATCTTTATTTAAAATTACGGCAAAATTACATTATTTTTCGGCTTAAGTTTTAAATCTTTGAAAAAATAAAAAAAATCAAACTCAAGAAGAATATATTTCTCAAGCATACAATAAATTATGCAGCATATCTTTCTTCTTATTTTTTAGAAAAAACGCACTTATTAAATCATCTGTTCCGGTTTTACCCATTCACAGAACTGTTCTTTTGTTACTAAATTCAAGGCGATGGCAGCATCTTCCAATGTTAACTGATTAGCATCGGCATATTGAACAATTTTCGCTGTATTATAATATCCGATATGCGGATTTAAAGCTGTTGCCAGCATAAGTGAATTATGAAGATGTTTTTCAATTGAACAAATGTTAGGAGTAATTCCTTCTAAGCAATTTTTTGTGAATGAAAGGCACATATCTGATAACAAATGAATTGACATTAAAATATTATAAGCAATCATGGGCATAAAAACATTTAACTGTAATTGACCTTGCATACCTGCGATGGTAATCGCATGGTCATTACCTATAATTTTTGCACATACCATACACATCGCCTCACACTGTGTAGGATTTACTTTCCCCGGCATAATAGAAGATCCAGGTTCGTTTTGTGGGAGATTTATTTCACTTAAACCACAACGTGGTCCCGATGCGAGTAAACGTATGTCATTGGCTATCTTTGTCAGACTTACCGCTAATTGTTTCAATGCTCCCGAGGTTTCAACAAAGGCATCCTGTGAAGCAATTGCTTCATATTTATTTTCAGCAGCAATAAATGTTTGTTTAGTAAACATATTGATATAATTAACACAAATTCTATCGTAACCTTTAGGCGCATTAATCCCTGTTCCAACTGCAGTACCACCAATAGGCAAATGTTGAAGGTGAAGTAAAGTATTTTTTAATGCACGAATACCAAAAGTCAATTGAGAAGAATAAGCTGAGAATTCGCTTCCAAGACGTAAAGGAGTAGCATCCATGAGATGCGTTCTTCCAATTTTTACTATATCTTTAAACTCTTTTGCTTTGAGAGCCAATGAGGCTTCCATTGTTTCTAAAGCAGGGATACACTTCTCCGTTAAAAGAATATAAGCTGCTAAACGCATAGCCGTTGGAAAAACATCATTAGTAGATTGAGATTTATTTACATCATCATTGGGAGAGATAAATCGTGTAGTATCATCCAAAGAACCTTTTAAAAGTAATTCTGCTCTATTTGTAATTACTTCATTGATATTCATATTTGTTTGAGTACCAGACCCTGTTTGCCAAACAACCAGCGGAAAATGTTCCATTAAATCTAGATTACTAATTTCATCACAAACCTGAGCAATTATATTTCTTTTTTCCTCACTTAAAACGCCTAATTCACAATTAGCATAAGCTGCCGATTTTTTTACTATTGCTAACATTTGGATAATTTCCTTGGGCATATGAATATCTCCGATTTTAAAATTCATCAAGGAACGTTGTGTTTGTGCTCCCCAAAGTTTATCGCTTTGGACTTCAACTTCTCCCATGCTGTCAAGTTCTATACGCTTTTTCATAGCATTATTTAATAAACAATATTTTACCTGCTTTTTTTTCTTTCCCTGTAATATCAGAAACGAACACAAAATAAACTCCTGAGCTTGCTTTTGTTCCATCAAAGCGAAATCCGTTCCATGTAGCTGTTCCTCCCATAGATTTGGTTCTATATACCAAGCTTCCGAATGCATCAGTAAATTTAACTTCCGAATTTTCTTTTAATCCTGTAATCGATATGTATCCGGAAAAATTTTCTCTTACTGGATTAGGAAAAATTTTAATTTCTTCATAATCATCTTCCCCATCCGTTGCTGTGTAACGAAAAGAAATTAATCCTTTATCTGTTGCAATAAAAATCTCTCCTGTTCGGCCATCAATATCTATATCTGTAATACAATTCGATAGCAAGGGACTATTATCTGTTGTAAAATGTAATAATTCGGTTTCTCCATCTTCCGAAAGCAAAAAAACACCGGCATTATCGGTTCCTATCCATTTTCGATTACCTCCATCAACTTTTATACATTTGATTATTTCATAATTTAATAACAATTCCGTAAGACTATCCATTTGTACCCGTGGTGCGTAGGGAAGTATCCCCGGATTATTTAATAATTGTGAAGGAGAATAATAAACTTTTATGCCTTTGTTCGTTCCTATCCAAATCTTTCCGTCTTTATCTTCAGCCAAGGAATAAATATAATCAAAAGAGCCTTCTGCCTCAGAAAGAGAAGTATTTAATTTAACTAATTGATCGTCGGCTGTATTTAAAGGCGTACCGGCAGGATTGAAAATTAAAAGCGATGTTTCTCTATTACCAGTCATCCAAATCCATCCACGACTATCAATCAGCATATTCCCTACAATTTCGCCGGACGTATAATAAATATTAAAGGATTGCCATGTGCCGTCATTCATACGTACCAAAAGCGGATTCGTAGATTGTGAATGTAACATCCACAGATTAAAATTGTTATCAAAAGATAATGCATTAATTTGAACTCTGTTACCATATTTTTCCATTGGAGCGTTAACATCATTATAAATGTTAATCACTTTACCGTCTTTAATATGCAGCAATCCTGAAATATAAGACGCCACAAACATTTCTTTTGTATTGTTAGGGTTAATTATAATGTCCAAAGCATCATGCGCTTGCTGAGAACTAAAAAATAAATCATCATACAAAAGATTATTCCATTTTTCGTTTTCAAACAAGCTGATATTTATTGGCATCCAAAGCGGTACCCAATCGGAATAGGCACCGGGAACACTTGCTAAAACAGATTGAGAAATATTAATAGACCACACCGCATCTGTTGCTGGTCCTGGCAAAGAATAAGCCATTGATCCATCTGATGTTTGACATATTAAACCTTTATTTTTATCAGCAATACAAATATACCCCCATTGATTACAGATTGCATTTGCGGGAAAGAACGATGCACAAGAGTTGTCCATACTTAAGGTAGCATTTGAATATTTGTAAGCATTTGCTCCCCAACCCCTTGTTATGACTAAACGATTATTGACACTATTGATATTTCGTATTTCCTCAAATCCAAAAAGACTATCTAAGTCCCACTTCCCATTTTGAAAGACATAAACCAAATCAATAGTTTTTAATACCGTTGTATCTAATGTAAATGAAGAGCTATCTTCATTAAAAAGTGTATCTATTTGCAAAATGGAGGCATCAGTAACTGTATAAACGTTTTGCTCGAAAGATTCAATGAATGAATAATTTTTTGTTCCTATAGGGCTTTCTGTTATTTTTCTCCATGAAGAAAATTGAGCTATTGCAACATTATGTAAATCATTTATATAAATCCCTTGAGTAGTAGCGGTAAAAATGGTGTCATTGTTTATGCACACATCATTAACCGCAAACGTTTGACCATTTACTTGAAAAAACCATGTGTCTTTTATCAATCTATTTTTTAAATCCAGAATTACAATTCCGAATCCACATGCCAGATACGCATAATCTCCTTCACAATGAATATTATAGATAGATTTATCCCCGCTTATTTGTTTGTTTGCAATATAAGGAATGTTATATATATTACCGTTATTGTACAAATCAATATTTGAATTTAGATAGCAAATAATGAGCGTATTTGTGTTTTTACTTACTTCGATTGTTTGGATACCAATATCATTTAATCCTTCAAGGACTCCTAACCGGTGCAATGTTTTGTCTTCAAGATTCATGTAAAATAATGAATTCATGCTTGCCACATAAACTATATCGTTTAAAATTGCAATATCCTTACTTTCAGTATAGTTATAATGTGTGCGCCATTCACCTATGGCAATTGGTCCTTGTGAATAAGTAAAAAATGATATAAAAATAAGGATAACAATATTAAAAAATTTTAAATTCATATGGTAGAATTCTTATATATAAACTGTTTTAAATAACTAAAAAAAATAAAATTTATTGTTTATTCCTTCGCTTTGCTGAAGCAAGTGCGCAATATTTTGTATGAAAAACAAAAAAAATATCATATTTGTATCAATAATTGTTAATTTATTCAGATTTGCTATATTAATTTTCGAACATTATAAAAGAAATATTTTGTTGAAATCTGTTTTACAAAACGATAATGTTTTTTACGCGTAATAAAAAACTAGATAAAAATAATTATACATAATAAAAAAAGTTGTACTTTTGCAGTTCAAAAAATCATGGTGGACATAGTTCAGCTGGTTAGAACGTCGGATTGTGGTTCCGAAGGTCGTGGGTTCGAATCCCATTGTCCACCCAAATTTTTTTTTATAATTTAATAATTGTATTAAAAAAAAATATACTTTTGCACAATTTTAATATAGAATAGAAATAATTAAGAATACAGGACGATAAAATGAAGGCAGAAATTCATCCAAAAGAATATAGATTTGTTGTTTTTAAAGATATATCTAATGATATGGCTTTTCTATGCAAATCTACAGTGAAGACAAAAGACACCATTGTTTGGGAAGACGGCAAAGAATATCCTTTAGTTAAATTGGAAATATCCAATACATCACACCCATTTTTCACCGGAAAAATGAAACTTGTGGATACTGCAGGACGTGTAGACAAATATTTAAATAAATATAAAGCCCGTTTTGATAAAGAGAAAAAGTAGTAGTTTTTTTTCATAGTTTTCAGGGGTTCTCTTCGGAGAACCCCTGTTTTTTATGCTGTAACAATATAAAAAGGAGATATTAAAATCTCCTTTTTATAAATATTGATTAAACGTTATAAACGACCTCTATTTTGGTATAACAACACCTTCAATTTTAATATCTTCTGTCTTATTTTTAGCATTCGTATAAACAGTTATGTTTTTACTAAAAAATCCTTCTCCTTCAGTAGCGTTATAAGATATTTTTATTGTTCCTGATTTTCCCGGCAAAAAAGGTTCTTTTGGATAGTCAACTTCAGTACAGCCACAAGAAGTATAAATACTTGAAATAATCAAAGGCTTATCACCCGTATTTGTAAAAATTACGTTCATTGTTTTAGTTGTTCCTACTTTAATTTCTCCAAAATTGATGAGTGATTTGGATATCGTAAAATATGACTTTGGTTTTTCCGCATTGGATTGTGCTATACCTGAATTCATCCATAAACAAAGAAAACTAATTGATAATAAATGCAAATGTTTTATCATTATAGTATATTTTTAATAGTCTATATATATCAAAAATAAAGCCAAAATATAAAACGATTATTTGTCTTCTGGTTTAACCTTTTCAAAATGATATCCAAAAGTAGGTAAGAAAGGATTTCCTAAAATATTTTTCAAAAAATCTATATATGTATCTGTAAAGGTAAACTCGTTGGTATTATAATAAATATCTTGTAAAGGTTGATTTCCGATAGATCCCATATCAATGCTTGATGTATTGTATTCTTCTAATTCTTCTTTTTTAACAATTTTATTCATTACGGGCATTTTACCATAATCTTCACGTAACAATAAATCCAACACTTTATCAGCAAGCGTAGAAGTAAGCATGGCATCATATTTACAACATTCTCCTGACCGTGGATAATAACCTGATATTTGTGAGCGAGCAGAAATTCCCAATCTATTTGAAATTTCTGATGCGATAACACCACTAACACCACCGAAGCGTTTATGTCCGTATTCATCCGTTTCAGCACTTGCATATACCATATTTAATTGCTTACATGTATCGTCCCACCATCTTACTCCTTCAGATACGGCAATGATTAAGTTTTTCTTTTCATTATATTTTTTCTTAACCATTTCAAAAAAAAGTTCTTTATTCTCCTTTGTCATTTGATGTTCCGGTATTAAGGATAATTCAGCGCCACCAAAAACAGCACTTCCTGTTAACCATCCTGCATCTCGTCCCATTACTTCTACCACCATAATGCGTTGATGTGATTCGTTAGTAGATCGCAAATGACGCACCATCTCACTAACTCTTAATGCTCCTGAAGGAAAGCCAGGACAAAGTACCGCTTCTATCGCTTTATTTTGGAATGTATGAATAGTTCTTGTACGTAAATCATTATCGATCGTTTTTGGAAAACCTATTACCGGAATTCCTTCTTGTTCATACAATCGTTTAGCTGCACCGTTGGTATCATCACCTCCAATGGTAATCAAAACATCAATTTTATATCTTTTTAAATTATTAATAATTTGAGGAATTCTTGATTCAGGATTGTTCTTTGTTGGGAATGGATTGGTTCTACTGGATAAAAGTGCAGTTCCTCCATAGATACCGTTATACGGTTGATTGGTCAAATCTACAATATCGCCATCGCCTAATAATCCTTTCCAGCCGGCACGAATTCCATACACTTTATAACCTAGAATTAATGCTCTGTTTCTGATATGTTCGATACTTGAATTTATAGCAGGAGTATCGCCTCCTCCCGATAAAATAGCTAAAACTTTGCCTTTGAAAATTTTTTCTGCACGTTGCATAGTAACTTATTTTTATATTCTACAAAATTAGTATAAATTTTAATAAGAAAAGCAATTTAACTCCCAAATAGCATTAAAATTCTTCAGATTCTAAAATCGACCTGATAGATAATTCATTATATAAATTATCACAAACAATCAAAAAAATGCAAATAGTATACATTTGCTATTGATTTTTATTATAATTTTGAAAAATATTAGATGCAGTAATATTTTTACTGCGTTTTAGAACATTAGTATTTATAAAACAGGAGGTTATTATGAATGAAATAAAAGGATCTCTACGATATTCGGATGAGGAATTGCAAGAATTTAAAGAATTAATTCTCGAAAAACTGGAGCAAGCCAAGCAAGATATGAAAATGTATGTTGACGCCCTTAGTGGAACTACCGGGAATGACATTGCCGATACTTCTCCCACCTTTAAAGTTTTAGAAGAAGGGCAGCAAACATTGTTTAAAGAAGAAACAGGAAGACTCGCCTCCAGACTTGAAAAATATATAAGTAATTTAGAAGCCGCATTAATACGTATCGAAAACAAAACGTATGGTATTTGTAGAGAAAGCGGAGAATTAATCCCAAAAGAAAGATTAAAAATCGTACCCCATGCTACTTTATCTTACGACGCAAAGATTAATGAAAAAAAAAGTAATAAGTGAAACGAAAATCATTAATTGCTGTTAGTATCATAGTATTCATTTTACTTGCCGATCAGGTACTGAAATTTTGGATAAAAACTTCTTTTATATTAGGCGAAGAAATTGCTGTTTTTGGCTCTTGGTTTAAAATTCATTTTATTGAAAATGAAGGAATGGCTTTTGGTATTGTTTTCTTTGGAGGCTATTGGGGAAAATTATTATTAACCTTATTTAGAATCATAGCTTCCGGATGCATTATCTGGTTAATATATAAAATGATAAAATCGTATGTTTCTATGGGTCTTCTTATATGCATGTCACTGATAGCAGCAGGAGCCATTGGAAATATAATTGATTGCGTTTTTTATGGAAGAATTTTCTCTGAAAGTAATTACTTTTCCCCACCCGCCGAATTTTTGCCCACTTCAGGAGGATACGCTCCCTTTATGCAGGGGAAAGTAGTCGATATGCTTCAAATTGATTTATTTACTATAGGAAACTTCAACTTCTTCCCCGCTATTTTTAATATTGCAGATGCCAGCATCACTATAGGACTCTTTGTGATGATATTATTTTTCTATAAAACATTATCTTCTTTTATTTCTACTTTTGAAAAAAAAGAATAAAACTAAGCCCCATTTTATTTTCATTTAAAAACATTTTCAAATTCTGATTTGATGCATTTTCTACTAACCAATTGTATTACACAGAGAGATACAAATTATAGAATCTTTTTAAAATGATGAATTTTCATACTATTTGACGCAAAAAAAAGCCATTTATATATTTTTTTTTACAAATTATTTTTTTAATAAAAAAACTTATATATCTGTTTATTAAGATTATAAGTAATTTCGTATTTTTTTTAGAATCAGCCTATTACAAATAAATATTTTTTTTCTATCTGTCATTCTGCGTTTTATAAAATATTTAAAAAAAAAAATTAAATTAATGTTTTTGATATTTAAAATAATTTTATCTTTGCCAACAAGAAACAAAAAAATAATTAATTCATCATTAAAAACAATTGTAACATGACAAAAGCAGAAGTAGTAGCTGAAATAGCTAACAAAACTGGCATTGAAAAAGTAGCCGTTCAAGAAGTAGTTGAAACATTTATGTCAACTGTAAAAAACTCTTTATTAAAGAAAGACAATGTGTATTTAAGAGGCTTTGGCAGCTTTGTAGTAAAAGAAAGAGCTCAAAAAACCGGTAGAAATATTTCAAAGAATACAACTATCGTTATACCCGCTCACAAAATTCCTGCATTTAAACCTGCAAAATCTTTTACAAGTACAATTAAAACCAAATTAAAATAAATAAAGAGTAGCAACTATGCCAAGCGGAAAGAAAAGAAAGAGACACAAGATGGCAACTCACAAAAAGAAAAAACGTCTACGAAAAAATAGACATAAGAAGAAATAATCTTTTTGTGAAAAATTACCTTTATGAAATTAAACTACATATTCATAATCTTGAATATGTAGTTTGATTTTGTATATAAACATCATTTGTAGTTTTTTATAAGAATGCAGGAAAAAGAAACTCACAAAAAATTATTTGTTAATATTTCTGATTCCAATATAGAAATTGCCTTACTTGAAGATAGTAATCTTGTTGAATTTACGCGAGAAATTGTAAATAACGAGTTTACTGTAGGAGACATTTATGTTGGGCGTGTTAAGAAAATTTTACCCGGATTAAATGCGGCATTTATTGATATAGGGCATCCTAAAGATGCCTTTTTGCATTATTTAGATTTAGGAGTTAAAATTAATACTATAAACAAATTTGTAAAAAACCGTTTACAAAATCATCCAAAATACAATAATCTGGATGCATTATCTTTTGAAAATGAAATTTCGAAAAATGGAAACATTAAAGATGTGCTAACTGTTAACCAGTTAGTACTAGTTCAAATCATTAAAGAATCTATCTCTACCAAAGGACCAAGGGTCTCGGGGGAAATATCTTTAGCTGGAAGATTTTTCGTGCTTATTCCTTTTTCGAATCAAATTATGGTTTCGCAAAAAATAAAAGATGATAAAGAAAAAAATCGTTTAAAAGAAATCATTAAAAAATATAAGCCAAGAAATATAGGGGTAATTATCAGAACTGTTTCCGAGAATCAAGGCGAAGAAGAATTGCGCGTTGATATGGAAAACCTCATGGACCGATGGAATAAAGCAGTTTTAAATATCAATGGTATTAAATTTCCTAAAAAAGTCGTCAGTGAATATAATCGCATAACTTCCATGTTACGCGATCTATTAAACGACAGCTTTGAAGCTATTTATATCAATGATAGTTATAGTTATAATGAAATTCGATCCTTTATTCAAGTCATCGCTCCTGAACGTGTAGACATTGTTAAATTACATCAAAAAAATATCCCTTTATTTGAATATTATGGAATAGATAAACAGATACGAAGCGGTTTTGGAAAAATTGTAGCTATTAAATCCGGCATTTATCTGGTTATTGAACATACAGAAGCGCTACATGTGATTGATGTAAATAGCGGACATCGCATGGATGCAGGTAAAACACAAGAAGAAAATGTTTTACATGTGAATATGGAAGCTGCTATCGAGATAGCTCGACAACTGCGTTTACGAGATATCGGAGGAATTATTGTTATTGATTTTATAGACATGCATACCTCAGAAAATCAAAAAATTCTTTATAATACACTTAAAGAAGAAATGAAAAAGGACAGGGCATGTCATACAATTCTACCCCCCAATAAATTTGGATTGGTTCAATTAACCCGACAAAGAGTCAGACCTTCAACCGATATTGAAGTAAAAGAAAAATGCCCCTCCTGCCAGGGAACAGGAAAAATAAAACCTCCCCTACTCTTTATTGATGAAATTGAAAGTAATCTTCAATTTTTAGTTGAAAAACAACAAGAAAAAGAGTTAAACCTTATTGTACATCCTTTCCTTTATGCCTATTTAACCAAAGGTTTTTTTAATATAAAGCGTAAATGGAAAAAGAAATATAAATGTCATTTAACAATTAATTACGATGCCTCTTATAATTTTCTGGAATATCGTTTTTTTAACGATACTTTAGGTGAAATAAACATGTGGACATATGTATATAATAAATAAGGAAGCGTTTAGATTAATGATTGCCTTTTATTTTTAATTTCTTCCACATATTACGTTTTATTCTTTGAATAACAAAGGGTGGAACAAGCAACACAAAACACACACTAACTTTAGCCAGAAATCCCGGAATATATAAAAATTGCTTTTTAAACATAGCAGAGAGACTCTTTTTCGCTAAGGCATGCGGACACATCATTACTCCTGTTTTTAGAGCTAAACTTCTATGCTTTTCACTCAAATTATATAAATCGGTATCAATAGCACTTGGACAAACAACGCTTATATTTACATGATAATCTTTCATTTCATAACGCAGTGAGCGAGCAAATTTCTTTAAATACCCTTTAGTCGCACCATAAAGTGAAATCCCGGGATAGGACATCCAAGCCGTTATGGAAGATATAAATAGGATATGCCCTGATTGTTTTTGTCGCATATAATTTGAAAAGTAAGTAGATAATAAACTAGGAGTCAAAACATGTAAGCTTATTATTTTTCTCACTGATTCAGGGGAAGTATCGGGTATTTCCTTAAAAAAAAACATTCCTGCATTGTTGATAAGAATATCTACATCTAATTGTTGTTCTATGCAAAAATTAAAAAGTATTTGCGCCGATTCAGGTTGTGTTAAATCGATAAAAAAAGGTATCGCTTGGATATGAAATTCTTGTGCAAGTGTATTACAGACTTCTTTATTTTTTAAATCTTCATTACTTACTATTATCAGATTATATTTTTTTTTCGCTAATTCGCGAGCGAATTGATAGCCGATACCGGAACTCCCTCCGGTGATTAAAGCATACGAGCTTAGATTATTCATAGTATAAAAAATATTGGTTAATGAATGTTCATTACTTTATACCCAAGTTCTTCAATAGTTTTAATTAAGATACTATCATCAATTTCACAGGATAAAATGACTGATGCTGTTTGTGTTTCAAGGTCAACGTGAGCATTTACGCCCTCCATTTTGTTTAAAACTTCTTCCACTCGATTGCTACAATGCGCACAACTCATTCCACTTATTGTAATTACTTTATTTACATTCATCTTGTTTTTTTGTTTTTTAATTTTTTTTCTAATTTCATTTTTTTCAAAGTTATGTAACTTTAACCGTAAAGCATTTAAAACAACACTTATCGAGCTGAAACTCATGGCTGCTGCTGCTACCATAGGATTTAATTTCCATCCTAGCAAAAAATAGAAAACTCCGGCAGCCATCGGAATTCCGATAGTATTATATATAAAAGCCCAAAATAAATTTTCTTTTATGGTTTTCATTACAGCATGACTTAATTTTACCATTTTTACAATATCTTTAATGTTGTTTTTAATTAAAACAACATCTGCTGCTTCTATAGCTATATCTGTGCCTGCACCTATGGCAATTCCTATATTCGCTCGAGCTAATGCCGGTGCGTCGTTTATGCCATCACCTACCATTGCTACTATTCTTCCTTCTTTAATTATTTGACTAATTATTTCATCTTTTTCATGAGGTAGAATTTCGGCATATACTTGAATACCTCCAATTTGATTTTTAATTGCGTTTGCAGTTGTTATATTATCACCCGTTAGCATGAAAACTTCCATTCCCATTGCTTGTAAAGAATGAATCCCTTGAATACTATCCGGTTTTATTGTATCTGCAATGCCGATAATACCTAAAACATTGGAAGCATCAGCACAATAAATAACAGTTTGTCCTTTGATTGCCAATTCGGCTGCTTTTTCATCAAATCCATTTATATTGATAGTATTATCACTAATAAAAGATAAATTACCTACATAATAATATTTATCTTCGATTTGAGCTTTGATTCCTCTTCCAGGGAAAGTAAAATAATTATAGACGTTTAGAAGCTTTATTCCTACCTGATTTGCCTTATCCAAAATAGCTAAAGCCAAGGGATGTTCCGATTTTTTTTCAATAGAAGCGGCTAATTGCAATACTTTTTCATTGCGTATATGACTAACTATCTCTACTACTTTTGGTTTCCCCTCTGTGATTGTTCCTGTTTTATCAAAAACAACCGTATTTATTTTATCCGTATTTTCAAGAATTTCAGCAGATTTTATTAAAATTCCGTTTTTGGCTCCTAATCCTGTGCCTACCATAATTGCTGTTGGAGTAGCTAATCCTAATGCACATGGACAAGATATTACTAAGACTGATATTCCCATAGACATGGCAAACTCAAAGGATTGCCCTGAAATTAACCAAATAACAGTCGTAAATAACGCTATTATAATAACTATAGGAACAAAATAAAAACTTATCTTATCGGCAAGTTTTGAAATTGGAGCTTTACCGGAATTTGCTACTTCAACTAATTGAATAATTTTTGATAAAAGCGTGTTATCTCCTATCTTTTCTGCTTTACATTCAATATAACCGGATTTAACTATCGTAGAACCTATTACAGTATCTCCTGCTTTTTTAAATACCGGAATACTTTCTCCTGTCATAACCGATTCATCTATATAAGCATCTCCTGAAATGATAATTCCGTCAACAGGAACTATTCCTCCGGCTTTCACTATAATTATATCGCCGACTTCTATAGTTTCAATTCTAACTTCATATTCTGTATTCTCTTTCCTGATAATTGCTTTATCCGGTTTAAGTTCAATTAATTTTTTTAATGCATCCGATGTTTTATTTTTTGCTTTTACTTCCAAATATTTTCCAAGAGTAATCAATGTAAGAATGGTTCCCGCTGATTCAAAGTACAAACTATTAATATATAAATGTATCGTACTTTCATCAACAGAAACAATATTATTTCCAATTTTAAATATAGCAAATATGCTGTATAATAATGCGGAAGCAGCACCTATGCTTATCAAAGAATCCATATTTGGAGAAAGTTTATATAATTGTTTAAATCCATTTATAAAATAATTCCTATTGATATAAAAGATTGGTATTGTTAAAAGAAATTGTAAAAAGGCAAACGAAACTGCATGTTTTATTCCCACCAAAAAAAAAGGCAATGGCATTGTTAGCATATGTCCCATTGACACATACAATAAAAGCACTAAAAATAGTATCGAAACAATTAATCTTGTTTTAATTATTTTTAGTTCCTGTTCGTAAATATTTTCAGTATTGGATTGTATGGATTTATCTTCTTTAATAAAGGCACGGTATCCAATACTATCAACTATTTCAATGATTTGCTTCATATCGGTTACGTTTTCATCAAAAACAACCCACATAGTATTTGTCATGAGGTTTACATCTACAGATGAAACACCTTTCATTTCTTTTACCGATTTTTCAATTCGGGCAGCACAGGCGGCACATGTCATGCCCGTAAGATAGAATTTTTGTTTTATCACATTATTATAGTCTTTATCCCTTTTCAGCTTTTTCAATCTCCTTTTGTAGTTTTTTCGGAAGATGTTTAACACAATGATGACATTTCATTTCAAGTGTATACATTCTTCCGATACAATAGTTAGAATGCTTACATTCACTGCGTTCAAGTCCGGCTTTCATTTTATTTACAAATGCAGTATCATTGATTAGTACCCGTGCCATTTGTAATAATTCAAAACCTTCCGCCAAGACTTCTTCCATTTTTTGTCGGGAAATCAAACCTCCGACATAGATGAGCGGCATATTTACTGCCTTTCTGAATTTTTTAGCTTCTTCGAGAAAATACGCTTCTTTAAAAGGTACTGCCGGTACCATCCATTTCCCAATCAAGCGAAGTGCTATCTTCAACCACCAAAATTTCCAGGCATTCATGTAATAAGTCATGGTTTTTATTGGCATAGCTCCCCGCATTACTTCCATGGGAGCCTTGCTTACAAAACCCGCTGAAAGTACTAAAGCATGTACTTTCAATTTCTCCAATTCCTTAGCAACGAGAATACATTCATCGATATGCATTCCTTTTTTAAAACCGTCATACATATTTATTTTAACAACAACTGCCATATCATCACCGGCAACTTGCATAACTTCTTCCATCACCATTTTCATAAAACGCATGCGATTTTCGAGAGAACCACCGTATTTGTCTTTCCTTTTATTCGTATAAGGTGAAAGAAATTGAGAAATAAGATACCCATGTCCGGCATGAATTTCAACACCATCAAATCCGGCTTCACGGGCAAGCTGCACTGCTTTTCCAAAATCTTTTACCAGCGCTTCTATTTCTTTTTCTTTCAAAGCCCTCACAATAGTAGGAGAATATAAATTGAATCCATTCGAAGCCCCTACGGGTATTTGTCCGCAGGTATAAAAATGTGTCATGTTCCCACAATGTCCGAGTTGTATAGAGGCTTTTGCCCCTTCAGCGTGTATGGCATCGGTTAATTTTTTTAAATCAGGAATAATTTCTTCACGCATCCACAGCTGACCTTTAAAAGATAATCCGCTACGATTTACGGCTGCATAAGCTATGGTTGTCATCCCTACTCCTCCTTTGGCAACATTGACATGATAATCGAATAAATCTTGAGAAGGTTTATTATCATAACACATGTTTTCAAAAGCAGCTGAACGTATGGTTCGGTTACGTAAGGTAACAGGACCTAATTGATAAGGTGTAAATAAGATATCATTCATTTTCCTGTATTTTTATAGGCTAGTTTTTAGCAGTTTCTATGGCTTTCAATAAATTAGAAGTAATATAGTCTAATTGTTCCTGATCCAATTCCGTATGCATAGGTAAAGAAATAACATTCGCCGATAAATGTTCGCTCACCGGGAAATCGCCTTTTTTGTAACGAGGATCCTGATAGGCCTTTTGTAAATGCAAAGGAACGGGATAATAAATCATTACCGGAATTTCTTTTTCTTGCATGTAAGCAATAACTTTTGCTCTTTCTACATTATGAAGCACTAAAGTATATTGGTGAAACACATGCGTTGTTTGGTTATTTACAACAGGAGTGGAAATATTTTCATGATTAGCAAATGCCTTGTTGTAAAATTCGGCTGCTTTATTCCGTCTTTCAGCGTAAGCATCCAGATGTTTTAATTTTACATCCAACACAGCGGCTTGAATACTATCCAAACGTGAGTTAACACCTATAATATCATGATAATAACGAATGAACATGCCATGATTCACGATGCCTCTCAATTTTTTTGCCAATTCATCATCGTTGGTAAAAGCAGCACCTCCGTCTCCGTAGCATCCCAAATTTTTAGAGGGGAAAAAAGAAGTACATCCTATGGTGCCAATCGTTCCGGCTTTTTTGGTTTCTCCATTCGAAAAATAATAGCTGGCGCCGATTGCTTGACAAGCATCTTCAACAACAAAGAGATTGTGTTTCTCTGCCAGCTTCATCAAAGCTTCCATATTGACACATTGACCAAATAAATGAACCGGTATAATGGCTTTGGTTTTTGGAGTAATGGCTCTCTCTACTGCATTGATATCAATATTAAACGTATCAGGTTCGACATCTACCAATACAGGAGTTAATTTCAATAATGCAATTACTTCTGCTGTGGCTATAAATGTAAATGTTGTGGTAATCACCTCATCCCCGGGTTGGAGATCAAGTGCCATAAGGGCTACTTGCAATGAATCGGTGCCATTACCACATGGAATCACATGTTTAACATTAAGGTATTTTTCAAGGTTCGCTTGAAATTGTTTCACTGTCGGACCATTAATAAAAGTACAATTATTAATCACCTCTTGGATAGAATTATCCACTTCTACTTTGATTTCTTGATATTGCTTTTGCAAATCAACCATTTGAATTTTTCGCATTTTTTATATTTTTATTATTTTTTAACTTGTATGGTTTTCAAATCACTTTTTATTTTTTTTAAATCTGTTGTCGTTTGTTTTCGCGATTTTTGAACTTCGATGGTCGCTTCTGTTTCCATTTTCACCAATCGATTCACTACTTGTTCCATTAATTCTTTCGATAAATCTTCATGCCCCATGTAATAATTATAATTATTTACAAAGCGTGTGTAAGTTACATTCTTTTTATCAAGAACGGCATTCATTTGTTGAGCCGTCCAAATGTCAAGGCTGTCCATTTGATTGGTAATAACACAATTACGAATAGAAGCTTCTGTCATATAAACTTCAACAAGAATATCTTCCATTTGTTGCTTATTTATCAAATCCTTAGGAGTGGAGCTTTCATATTTTCTTGTGCAAGAACACAAACAACAAATAGAAAGCATTAAAAGTATAGTTTTTTTCATCGGTTGAAAAATAATGGTTTTCCGTTAGGTTCGTTTGAAAAGACACCATTGTCGAAAGCTAAAACACCATTTACAAAGGTCTTTTCGATGCTTGTATGCAATTCCGTATTTTCAAAAGGCGACCATCCGCAATGATAATAAATAGATTCGGGAGTTATTTTTACAGAAGTATTTACATTAACCAATACCAAATCGGCATAAAAATTTTCTTTAATATAACCTCTCTTTTCTATTTGAAATAAACGAGCGGGAGCATGACACATTTTTTCTACTATGGTTTGCAATTTAATTTCTTTACGCCAATATAGTTCAAGCATTAAGGGAAGAGTATGTTGAACCATAGGTATTCCCGACGGAGCTTTCAAGTAAGAATTATTTTTTTCTTCTGCTGTATGAGGGGCGTGGTCTGAAGCAATGCTTGCAATACGCGTATCGGAAAGGGCTTTTACCAGTTCACGTTTATCATCGATGGTTTTAATAGCCGGATTACATTTTATCTTTGTACCTAAGTTTTGATAATGCGTATCATCGAAAAATAAATACGCTACACAAATTTCACCACTTATGAATGGAAATTCTTTCGTAAACAATGCCAATTCCTTGGCAGTGCTAATATGTAAAATATGTAAAGGTGCATTGTATTTTTTTGCCAGCTCTATCAAATTACAGGATGAAAGATAACACGCTTCTTCGGAACGAATCAGCGGATGTTTTTCAATAGGAATATCTTCCCCATACATAGCTTTCATGCTTTCGGTATTCGTACGTATAATGCTTTCATCTTCACAATGCGCTACCAAAGGGACTTTTTGAAATTGCAATATTTCTTCTAACACACGGCTATCGTTAATCAACATATTACCAGTAGAAGAACCGATAAATAATTTAATGCCACAGACACGTTTGGGATCAAGATGCTTAATTTCTTCCCAATTAGTATCTGTTGCAGCCAGATAAAATGCATAATTGGTATACATTTTTTTCTCTGCCAATTGCATTTTTTCTTTCCAATGTGTCAAAGTAGTCGTTTGTGGAATTACATTGGGCATATCCATAACCGAGGTTACTCCACCGGCGACAGCCGCTTTACTTTCCGATAAGAAAGAACCTTTGTGTGTTAATCCGGGTTCTCTGAAATGTACATGTTCATCAATGACTCCCGGAAGCAAATACAAATCTGTTGCATCGATAAACTGGGTATCGTTTGCCATGCATATTTCTTCGATGGCAGCCCCTTCTTTAATTATTTTATCTATTTTTCCGTATTGAATCAACACATCGCCACGAAATATCTTTTTTTCAGAAACTATAGTTGCGTTGTAAATAAAATAATTATTATTGAGACTCATTGAGTGTATATTTATTCAATCCAAGCGACGATATCCCCTTTTGTAACCATACTCCCTTGAGGAGCATAGGTGTCTACCAGCTTACCGCTATGCAAAGCCACAACATCTTCGTTTCCATAATAGGCTTGAACTACGGCGATGACATCGTTTTCTTTGTACTTTTTACCCGGAGGAGGGGCTATTGATTTATCGGTAAAATCTAAATCCCATAGTATTTTTCCCGTTACCGGAGCAATAATCGGTTTTGCATTGGGGTATTTATCGCTTATATATGCTAAAGTTTTTTTAGTTGCCTCTTCTTTCGAAACGACAGGTGCTGATGATGTTGCCTGTGCTTCGGTTTTTACTTTTTGTAATTCTTCATCAAAGCGTTTTTTTGCCAAGCCCGATTTATAATCTCTATATTGTCTATCGTGCATAGCCAGTTCGAAGAGCTCCTCATCGTCAGGACCGAACTCCCAATTGTTATCGAGCATTTCCTTTTTATAATCTTCTAAGGCATTCGGAAAAGCATCTTGCGGATTTGCAGTATAGAATTCCATATTGCTTTTCTTTGCCAGCTCGATAATTTTCGGGTCTAAAGGACCGGGTAGATTTCCGGTTTTTCCCAAAATCATATTCCAACTGTCTTTGTCAATCATTGAGAATCTTTCTTCTCCTTTGGCAAGGGAAAAAATATTCATTAAAGCAATGTTTTTCACATATTGGCTAAAAGGAGTTACCAATGGAGGATATCCTAATTTAGGCCATACATATTCCACTTCTTGAAACAATTGAACCACCAATTCGTCCAATGTAACTTCTTCTTTTTTATGTTGTTTCAAGGCAGTATTTATCACGCTATGCATTCCTTTCAAATCAGCCATCATAGAGCCCATCATGCCCCCCGGTAATCCGCTGCCTACCAATAATGAAGTCATGATTTTATTTTTAGGGTCTATAAAATAGCCTAAGAAATCATCGATAAAAGATTGTGTTAATCGGCGTGCTTCCATATAGGCTTTCATATTTATATCGGGAACAGAGAAGCCGGCATCTTTTAACATGGCTTGTATGGTAATCACGTCGGGATGCACCATCCCCCAGGAAAGCGGTTCCATGGCAACGTCAATATAATCAACGCCATTATGTGCTACTTCCAGCATGGAAGCTACTGAGAATCCCGGTCCGGAATGTCCATGATATTGAACGATAATATGCGGATATTTGGTTTTAATTGCTTTCACTAAACGACCTAGGGATACCGGACGTCCTACTCCTGCCATGTCTTTCAATGCGATTTCATCGGCACCGTATTCCACCAATTTATCGACTATTTGCATGAAATATTCAACCGTATGAATTTCAGAATATGTAATACTCAATGCCGCTTGTGAAATCATTCCTGCTTCTTTGGCATATTTAATAGACAGTTCTAAATTGCGATGGTCGTTTAATCCGCAAAACGAACGCATAATGTCGACACCTTGTGCTTTTTTAACTTTGGGCATTAATTGACGAACATCTGCAGGTACCGGGTACATACGCAATCCATTCAACGCTCTTTCTAACATATGTGTTTGAATGCCTGCCTTATTAAAGGGTTTTACCCATTCTCTAACCGCTGTATTCGGATTTTCGCCATACAATAAATTAACTTGTTCAAATGCTCCTCCGTTGGTTTCTATACGGGCAAAACATCCCATATCAACAATAACAGGAGCTATTTGTATCAATTGATCCACTCGTGGCACATATTTTCCGGAAGATTGCCACATGTCACGGTATAACAAACTGAATTTAATCTCTTTCGCCATATAAAAAATTTTATGCAAATATACAAAATTTACTGATATGTAAAAAAGAAAATTTCAAAAATATCCTGTCGTATACTAAACGTTCCATTCTATCGTAGAATATATGGAGAAAATAATTATCAATATATTACTATTCTACATTCTTTTTATGGCTTAGCATCCACACGTAGAATTTTCATTTCCGTTCTTCTATTTAAATCGTGGGCAGCTTCTTTTTCTTTTCTGTCGGCAATACTGTTAATGTATTCCGGGATTAATAAGGTTCCCTTTTTAAAAGTAAAACCACGTGACTCCATATCTTTTTCCAATTTTCTCGGTTCATGTTCCCCATAGCCTTTCGCTGTAAGTCGTTTGGGGTCTATGCCTTTTTCAATGAAATATTCCACTATCCTCATTGCCTTTCTTTGCGATAAGGTATCGTTGGTCATGGGTATGGGTCGGAAATCAGTATGGCATCCGATTTCGACAATTAAAATAGGATTTTTCTTTAAAAAAAGTACAATAGAATCTAAAATGCCATGTGAAGAAAAATCAATCCCCCAACCTCCACTCAAATTAAAAATAATATCGGGTAAAACACAATAACTGCTTTCTGTAAAAACCGTATCGGTAAGCAAAAAATATGTTTTATCCCGGCTTTTTTGAGAGAAGCTTTGAAAACCAATAAGAATAATACAAATGAATAGAACTGGTTTTTTCATGCTTGCTAATTGATTTATATCAGCAAAAATACTCTTTTTCTTTATGATGGAATGAAAAAAAATCTTTTTTATTTAAAAACCATGAATCATAAAAGAAAAAATATTACTTTTGCAGAAGAAAAAAGTGGATAGATTTGATTTGATTGCAACCACTCAAAAATGCTAAAACAACGACATTTTCCATCAATCATTAGAATCCATTCCTTTTAAAAATTAGTTATTTAACAATTAAAATTTTTAAAATATGGCTTATTTATTTACATCCGAATCGGTTTCGGAAGGACATCCCGACAAAGTATCAGACCAAATATCAGACGCATTGTTAGACGAGTTTTTACGTCATGACCCACATTCAAAAGTAGCTTGTGAAACACTTGTTACCACCGGATTGGTAGTCTGTGCCGGCGAAGTAAAAACAAAAGGATATGTTGACATTCAAACTATTGCTCGTAAAGTAATCCAAGAAATCGGATATACAAAAGGCGAATACATGTTCGAAAGTAACTCTTGTGGCATTGTATCGGCAATACACGAGCAATCGCCTGATATCAATCAAGGTGTTGAGAGATCGAAAATTGAGAATCAAGGTGCCGGCGACCAAGGCATGATGTTCGGCTATGCGGTGAAAGAAATGGATAACTTGATGCCTGTTCCCATCGAATTGGCACATATCTTTATGCAAGAATTGGCTGCCATTCGTAAAGAAGGGAAAAAGATGAAATATTTACGTCCTGATTCCAAATCACAGGTAACAGTAGCTTACAACGAAAAAGGAGTGCCGGTAAACATCAATACCATCGTAATATCCACACAGCACGATGATTTTGTAAAGCCGAAAGAAAGCGGGAAAAAAGCACAAGAAAAAGCAGACAATGAAATGCTTTCCATCATTAAAAACGATGTTGAAAAAATACTGATTCCACGGGTAAAAAAAGCATGTCCCGAACATATTCGCAAGCTTTTCAAAGGCGATTATCAATTATATGTAAATCCTACGGGTAAATTTGTAATCGGTGGACCTCACGGTGACACCGGTTTGACGGGAAGAAAAATCATTGTCGACACCTACGGAGGCAAAGGTGCCCATGGCGGTGGTGCTTTTTCAGGCAAAGACTCCTCGAAAGTAGATCGTTCGGCGGCTTATGCAGCACGACATATTGCTAAAAACTTAGTGGCAGCAGGCGTTGCCAAAGAAGTATTGGTACAAGTTGCCTACGCTATCGGCATTGCCAAACCGGTAGGCTTATTTATTAATACCTTTAATTCCTGCTTGCTGAAAGACAAAAACGGAAAGAAAATCACCGATGCTGATATAGCTGATAAAGTTAATGCCGTTTTTGATTTACGCCCTTATGCCATCATCCAACGTTTTGGATTACAAAATCCTATTTTTCAATTAACTGCTTCTTACGGACATTTTGGAAGAGACCCTTTTACCAAAGAAATTGAAGTCTATTATACTGATGAGAATGTCAAAGCAAAGAAAGTTAATGGGGAAACAAAATATTTTAAAGAAGTAGAATTTTTTGCTTGGGAAAAACTGGATTATGTACACAAGATTCAAAAGGCATTTGATTTATAAGATTTTCTTAAAATATTTAATGAAATAAAAAAATAAATGCTGTTTTTGTAATTTTTTTTTCTACTTTTGTCAACCTAACAAAACATTATTCTAAATGGAAATTACAAGAACATTTGAATTATTAGATTGGATAGTAGAAAAATATCAAAAAAAAGATATCCTTGCGGGGAAAAAAGACGGGGAATGGATAACCTATAGCACCAACGATTACTACAAATATTCCGTATTGATGAGTTACGGTTTTCATGAAATCGGACTCCGAAAAGGGGATAAAGTGGTTAGTATTACAAACAATCGTCCCGAGTTTAATATTATCGACATGGCTCTTAGTATATTAGGAGTTATCCATGTGCCTATATATCCCACATTAAATCCTCACGACTACGAAATTATCGTAAATCATTCCGATGCCAAAGTTGTCATTATCGGTATACAGCAGATATATAATCGCGTGCAACCGGCTTTTGCCAATTTCAAGCATCATCCCGAGATTTATACCTTAGATAAAATTGAGAATGAAAAGACATTGTATGATATTTTAAAGATTGGCATTTCAACTCGTAAAAAGAATGAAGAGCTTATCAACGAAATCAAAAAAACAATAGACACTGACGATATAGCTACCATTATTTATACTTCGGGTACTACCGGTGACCCTAAAGGAGTAATGTTATCGCATCGTAATTTGATTTCGAACTTCACTGCTCATGCCGAAGCCCAACCTTTGAACCATAATCATAGAATTGTCAGTTTTTTACCATTGTGTCACATTTATGAACGCAGCATGAACTACGAATACCAATATTTGGGAGTAAGTATTTATTATGCGGAAAGTTTAGCTACCATTGCAGCAGATATTTTAGACGTTAAGGCAAACGGTTTTTGCTCCGTCCCCAGAATATTGGAAATGGTATACGATAAATTCATTGCTGCCGGTAAAGACCTTCACGGAATTAAGAAAATTATTTATTCTCTTGCTATTAATCACGGTCATCGTTACGACTTTAACAAAAATTTCTGGTATAACTTCTGGCAAAAAGTATTCGATAAACTGGTATATGTAAAATGGAGAGAGAAATTCGGCGGAAATAGAATGGCTATTGTTTGCGGCAGTTCTGCCGTGAGAGATAAAATTGTTCGTTTGTTCCATGCGGCCGGCTTAGAAGTGTATGAAGGATACGGTCTTTCGGAAACTTCTCCCGTTGTTGCTGTTAACAATGCAAATAACAAACGTGTTAAACTCGGTACGGTAGGCACCATCCTCAAAGGTGTTGAGGTGAAACTCGCCGACGACGGAGAAATACTAACCAAAGGTCCTTGTTTGATGTTAGGTTATTACAAAGATCCGGAATACACCAAACAAGTCATAGACGAAGAAGGGTGGTTTCATACTGGTGATATCGGTAAATTTGTAGATGGAGTTTATTTAAAAATTACCGATAGGAAAAAAGAAATCTTCAAGCTATCGTCAGGGAAATACATCGCTCCGCAGTTGATAGAGAATAAGCTGAAAGAGTCGCCTTTAATTGTTGATTCGATGGTGATTGGAGAAAACGAAAAGTTTGCCTCCGCCATCATTTCTCCAAATTTCAACTACCTGCATTTCTGGGCAGGGAAACACAAACTGCATTACAAAGATAACGATGAACTTATTGCCCTCAAAGAAACCAATAAGCGTTTTCAAAAAGAACTTGATAGCTGTAATAAAACATTGGCACCGCACGAACAAATTAAATTTTTCCGTCTCGTTGCCGATGAATGGAGTCCGCAAACAGGAGAACTTTCGCCTACACTCAAATTAAAACGTAACGTATTAATGATTAAATACCAAAATCTTATCAATCAAATTTATAAGAAACATACCGATTCCAACGGGCATGGATTTAGTTTGAAAAACATTAATTTATCCTTAATACAATTACGATCAACCATCGATACAGCCATTAAAAAAACAGGAGATACGCTCAAACCCGGGAATCCCAACAAAGAAAATAAAGATTAAAATATTATAGCATGGAAATTACAAGGACATTCGATTTTCTTGAACAATTAAAAGAAAAATATGCGCATAAAACAGATATTTTAGCGCAAAAAAAGAATGGAGTATGGAAAAAAATAAGTGTCGACGAATATTATGAAAAGGCACATCTGCTTAGTTACGGCTTTTTAGCTTTGGGATTGCAACCACAAGATAAAGTGGTTACGGTTACTAACAATCGTCCCGAATGGAATTTTATTGATATGGCCTTGGGAATGGCAAATTTAGTCCATGTGCCGGTATATCCTACCTTAGGAATTGAAGATTACAAATACATCATCCATCATAGCGATGCCAAGCTTGTTATTATAGGAAATGAAATTATTTTTAATGTAGTATATCCCGCTATTCAAGCCCTGGAAGTTAAACCGATTGTCTATACCGTGAATCCCATCGAAAATCAAAAACATTTAGATGATATTAGCTTGTTGGGATTAAACACAAAAAACATCTATAACAAAACAATAGAGGAAAACAAAAAGAACATCAAACCTGAAGATTTATGTACCATTATTTATACCTCGGGCACTACCGGCACTCCCAAAGGAGTTATGCTGTCACATCGCGCCATCACTTTTAATGCAATGGCACATGGCAATATGCAAATTGTTGACCACCGCCACAGGATGTTAAGTTTTCTCCCGCTTTGCCATATTTACGAACGTAGCATGAACTATTCTTTTCAATACCTTGGCGTTAGCATTTATTATGCGGAAAGTCTAAGCACCATCGGTGCCGACTTGAAAGATGGCAATGTAAACGGATTCTGTTCCGTTCCCCGTGTATTGGAAATGACCTTTGAAAAGTTCCGTTCTGCAGGCAAAGACCTGAAAGGAATGAAAAAGAAAATCTACTTTTGGGCTTTTAATGCCGGACAGATTTTCGACAATAACAATAAATCACCTTTCTATAGATTGAAATATTTCATTGCCGATAAATTGATATACAGCAAATGGAGAGAGAATTTAGGAGGCAACGAATTATTGATAGTCTCGGGAGGCTCTTCCATACAACCTAAGATAGTCAGACTTTTTACCGCAGCAAAAATGAAAGTAGTGGAAGGCTACGGATTGACCGAAACCTCTCCCGTTATTGCCGTTAACAGACCCAAAGACAATCTCGTTCTCATCGGCTCTGTCGGGAAACTTATCGATGGTATCGAAGTGAAACTTGCCGATGACGGTGAAATCTTAACCAAAGGAGTATGCCTGATGATGGGCTATTACAAAGACCCTGCATATACCCAAGAAGTCATAGACGAAGAAGGCTGGTTCCATACCGGTGATATCGGCGAATTTACCAAAGACGGCTACCTCCGCATTACCGATCGTAAAAAAGATATTTTCAAATTATCGTCCGGAAAATACATTTCCCCACAGCTATTAGAAAATAAAATTAAAGAATCGCCATTTATCGAAAATGTCATGATAATCGGTGAAAACCAAAAATTTGTTTCTGCTTTGATATCTCCGAATTTCAATTATTTGCATTTCTGGGGAAGCAAACATAAACTTCATTATCGCGATAATGACGAATTGGTTGAAAATCCTCTGACAGTACAACGCATTAAAAAAGAAATCGACCAGATTAACGAGAAATTAGCCCCTCACGAACAAGTAAAACGCTTCCGCGTTGTGCACGAAGAATGGGGAAGCGCTACCGGCGAACTCTCCCCTACCTTGAAATTGAAAAGAAATGCCATGCTGAAAAAATACGAAGCTACCATTGCCGAAATATTCGGCTCCTATTTCGATTAATACAGAAACTGATTTCGTGCCGAAAAAAGAATTGTAGAGACATAGAATGCTATGTCTCTACGTTATTCCAATAATTACTGTTTTGAAAGCAACAAAAAATATTAATAAAAGGATGTTTTTTGTTATCGTACGTTGTAAAAAGAATAATACATAGTTATGCTCCAGTGATTAGATGCTTATCTGTTATTGTTAGGGTGCCCACCTTAGTCCGATTTGCCAGCTATGTAATGCTTCTTGGAAAGCCATCAAATGAACCTAAGGAGCGCTCCCTAACACCGAAGGATGCTTATCAAATGATTGGACGATGCCTTTGCGTTTATCGTTTACTAACTGTGTAAATCAAATTTCACGGCTTTACGCTCAGAAACTACTGAATTTAGTTGAACTATAATGATTCATGATTCATAATTTCTCTCGTGATTTACTTTTTACTTTTACCTTGTCCCTTTCCCCTTGGTTAGCGAGTTTGTTGCAAGTATTTCCCACCTTCATTAAAACGCCGTGCCTGTCTTTTTCATAGGAGATTGGGGAGTAGTTGCAAGGAGCTCCCATGCTCGTTGAAACGAGATTGCAATCTCATTTGAAAGAGTAAGGCAGGCCGTTTTAACGGACTTGGGACGTCCGGCGTACGACCTTGGGAACTCATAAATGAGGCTATTACTATTGTTATCATTTATGTTTTTTTTTCAATGAAACAAATAAAAGTATATTTTTGCAAAAACCACCCCTCTAAATCTCCCCAAGTGGGGAGACTTGCAAGTGCAAGAGAGTTACAACAAACATTCATTTTTTTGTAAACCGATATAATTTATTTGTATTTTTGCAAAACCAAATCATATAAAAAATGAACCAAAGCTACAAGGCAATAAACTATCAATACGCTGTGGGGCAAAGTCTCCCCATTACCCACCCCTCTAAATCTCCCCAAATGGGGAGACTTGCGAAGGCGAGAGGGTTACATTAAACAAGCATTTTTTCGTAAACCGATATAATTAATTTGTACCTTTGCATATCGAAATCATATAAAAAATGAACCAAACCTACAAGGCAACACTCTCACAACACGCACTACCGCAGTTCCTCCCCATTTATTCGTGGGGCTGTTTGAATTTTACATTAAGGTACTCATGCTTTCCGCTTCGCTCCAAGTGGGGAGGGAAGGGAGGGGTGATTTGGGGAGATTTAGAGGAGTGGAGCCTTAAAACTATGATGTTTGAGAAATATCCTTCCATTTCACCGTATACCTATTGTGCAAATAATCCGATTCTTTTAGTAGATGATGATGGTCAAGAAATAAGAATTTATTATAAAGAAAAAACAGGTATTGCAAGGTTGTTTGAAAAGCCAAAATCAATAGTTTATACACCTGGAATGGTATATAGTGGAGGAAATAATTTTGTGAATAATGCCGTAAAAGCATTAAATTATGTAAAACAAGGGGATCAATTAGGGATTATAGAAAAAATTGCAAAAAATAATAAATTAATAAAAATAAAAGAAACTAAAGGTAATACTTTATATAATCCTTTTTCAAATACGGTAAGATTTAATACAAAATTAGGACTGGCTTGTGTTGATGAAAATTTAGATGAAACAGGTGGAAAACAATCACCTGCGTTAGGTTTATTACATGAACTTGGTCATGGATTTGTTGATATTTTTAAATCAATGAGTGAGAAATTATTTTTGTTAGGAACAGATGACCAATATGATAATAAAGAAGACGAATTTGTAATAACTCAAATTGAAACACCAGCAGCAAAGATATTGGGGGAAGGAATAAGAGAAAATCATGATGGGAATGATTTTATAGCTAAAGATGTTAATTCAAAAGAAGAAATAAATTCAAAAGAAAAGGAATAATAAAGATGAAAATTTTATTTTTAATTTTATATATGATGATTTCTTATTTGTCATTTTCACAATCAGATACTATAAATAATTTAATTAATAAGGTTTTATTTGATGAAAATGTCAAAATAAAAATAACATACAAAAAAACAACAATACCAAATTCAATAAAAAAAGAATTAAAAAATAAATATGGCGTTTTTAGAATTGCAAATCCAAATATAAAGTATCAGCAAAACGATGTTATTAGATTTCCATGGCAATTACCAGATAATCAAATGTTATTTCTTATTAATAAAGGAAATTATTATGCTTTTATTTTTATTCATGGAGGTAGAGGAAAATCAATAAATTTTATTTTTTGTGAATTAGATAGAAACAAAAAAATTAGAAATATTGATTATTTCTATATGCTATATAAAGTAAAAAGCATAGATGATTTTTTTTATGCAATAAAAAATGAAAAATATAAAAAAAATAAAATGATGTATGGTAACATAGAATAGTGGAAAATGTACCATCGGGTCCTTTATGTGGTAGTGTGCCATTTTAGGTATTTTCAAAAAATGAAAAATATAGTACAGAAATTCAAAGAGATAAGAAAAAGTAGAGAGAAAAACAAGGCTAAAGCAAAGCGATGAAGGATTATGTAGTTAATAATTTCAAGGCAATAAACTATCAATACGCTGTGGGGCAACTCTCCACTTACATTGATTTAGAGGGGTGTAGCCTTGAAACTATGATGTTTGAGAAATATCCTTCCATTTCACCCTATACCTATTGTGCTAATAATCCGATGAAGTATGTAGACCCGACGGGGGAGGAAGGAGAAGATAGTGAATCATGGATTAAACGTAAGGATGGAACTTATGTTTTTGACAGTAGAGTGATAACTCAAAAAGATGCAGAAAAATATTATGGAAAAGATGCTGAAGCAATTGCAGACGGGTACTATATTCAAACAACAAAGGGAGAGGTAATATTCTTAGACAATGGGGTATACATGTTAAATGATAAAAAATATCAAGTAAAGGATCAAGCAAAAGGAATAGCTAAAGTAGTGGCTGAAATCAGAAATTTTGATGCTTCATTAGAAGGGCATAATGATGGTGATAATAGCGGCGACCCTTGGTTACAAAAAAATGTGGCTCCGGTATTAGAAGGATTGGCATTATTAAATCCACTTATTGGTATTGCCAATGGCGTATATACAGCCGCTGCAGGTGAAGATATTTATGGAAATGAAGCCAGCACTGCAAATAGGATAATTTCAGGAGTGGGTGTGATTGCAGGAGGAGTGAGTAATGTTGCCAAAGGAACGGTGTCTACAGTTTCAAAAGGAATTGACAAAGCTATTGATGCTTGGACAGTGTATCAAACAATAAAAGCAGGGTATAAAAAACAAAATAATAATGAAAACAAGAAAAAATAAAGCCATTCTTTTCTCTTGTGGTTTTTTTGGCATTCTGGGATTTATTACTCTTTCGTCAAAGTTTCTTAATATTTTTAAAATGGGACCTTCCAGTTGGGAAGAAATAGGTCAATATTTACCTTTATCAATTATTTGTTCTTTGGTATTTGCAGCATGGGTAACATGGGGTGGAGTTGGCGATAGTTTAATAAAGTTCTTTGCAAATCGCCGTAAAAATAAAAAAAAGGATAATAATGGGAAGTGATAAATTCTATGGATAAAAGAAAAAAACAAGACTAAACCAAAGCGATGAAAAATTATATAGTCAATAATTTCAAGGCAATAAACTCGCAATACACTGTGGGGCAACTCTCTATTGGTATTGATTTAGAGGGGTGCAGCCTTAAAGCTATGATGTTTGAGAAATATCCTTCCATTTCACCGTATACCTATTGTGCGAATAATCCGGTAATGTTTGTTGACCCGACGGGGAAAGAGTGGGATTTAAGTGGTTTGACCGAATCTCAAAAGAAAACATGGGAATCAACAATGGCGTTTGCCTGTAAGTATAGTAAGTCATTCAATAAGATGTATAATCAATTGAACAAGTCTTCAACAGTCTATAAAGTAGCTGTTGATACAAAAATAAATACCAAAGGGGAATTTAATGCTAAGAATAACACAGTTGCATTTAATTCTGAAGAATCAATAAAACAAGGAGACGTATATATTGAAGAATTATTTCATGCTTATCAAAAGGATAATGCTGATTTATATGAAAGTGGCAAAAGTTTTAATAAAGAATTTGAGGCAAAAGTTGCAAAACTTATTATAAAGAGTGAAATGGGTTCACCAATTATGAATTTTAAAAATACTAATATGGAAGGAATGGCTAATTATTTATTTGATAACGAAACGTATAAATTTTGTTTTCCGGATGAATTAGAAAGTAAAGAATTTAATGATAAATATATGAAAGAGGCAGAAAATTTTAAAAAATGGAATATTGAAAATAATTATGGAGATTCTCATTACAGAACTTTAACAAATCAATCGCCGAAATCATTATTAAAATTATTTGGAAAATGAAAAAAACAGTAATTATAATAGGACTTACAATCTGTGTATTTTATAGTAATCATGTGTCAACTCAAAACGACATTGGTTATAAATTAGGTTGTTTAAATTATTATACAAATAATGTTTTTGAGAAATTATTATCTATTATAGACACAACTACAAGAAAAAATTTAATTGAGAAAAGGGATTGTCCTTTTAATATTCATATAATGTTGGATACTGTAACAGGGTATCCTATTGAAATTAATATTAAAGATAATTGCAGTATTTTGTCAGAAAAACAAAAGGAGAAGTTTAAAGAAATTTTATTTAAAACCCAATTTGATTTTTGTCATGAAGAGCATGATGTTCCTGATAAGCTTGCCAAAAGTCTTTCTCCAGGTTCATTTGGTTTTTTAACAGGGAGTTTTAGTACTTGGTGGAATATAAAAGTATTATATGAAGAGAAATAGGTAGTGTATCAAGTTAGGGCATAGAAAAATAAAGAATTAAAAGACAAAAGAATAAGAAAAAAACAAGGCTAAAGCAAAGCGATGAAGGATTATGTAGCTAATAATTTCAAGGCAACATACTCGCAATATGCTATGGAGCAAAGTCTCCCCATTTGGGGAGATTTAGAGGGGTGGAGCAGAGAAACGATGTTTGAAAAATATCCTTCCATTTCACCGTATACTTATTGTGCGAATAATCCGATGAAGTTTGTAGACCCAACGGGGGAAGATTGGTATGAAGCCGAAGATGGAAAGGTTACATGGACAGATTGTACAAACAAAAAAGATTTTACAGCATCTGGTATAAAAGGAACATATTTAGGAAAAACACATAAAGCAGATGGAAAATATTACAGTCTGTTTGGGCAAACAATGAATGCCAATTCAAAACAACTCAAAATCAAAAAAAAATTGATGTATTGGAGTATGAAATAAGGTAATTAAAATAAGTTATAACCGGTCAACCTTATTTAGGCATTAACACTTTTCACTATTCACTCTTCACTTTTCAGCCTTTCTCGTTGGCTAATTGTCCGCAGGCGGCGGCAATATCTTTTCCTTTGCTGAGGCGGAGATTCACAATCAGATTTTTGCTTTCAAGCAGTTCCATAAAAAGTCTCAGGTTTTGTTTGTTGCTGCTTTTAAAGTCGGCATAGGGATGGGGGTTGTATTCGATAAGGTTTATTTTAACCGGAAACCGTTTGCAAAAAACAGCCAGTTTACGGGCATGCTCAGCCGTATCGTTAACGGCATGGAGTAAAAGATACTCGATAGAGATGCGTAATCCTGTTTTTTGATAGTAATAAGCAAGGGCATTGGAAAGTTGAGTAAGGGAATTTGTTTGGGTAATGGGCATGAGTTCCGCCCGTTGGCTATTGTCGGCGCTATGTAGTGAGAGTGCCAGATGCACTTTTATTCCGTCGTCGGCTAAGCGGCGTATTCCGTTGCCAATGCCGGAAGTTGAGAGGGTAATCCTGTCTTTCGACATTGCCAGGCCCTTGGCTGAAGTAATATAATTGATTGCCTGTATCACATTCTCGTAATTCAGCAGAGGTTCGCCCATCCCCATCCATACAATATTGGTAAGAGGATGCCCGAAAAGCTGTTTGCTTTCTTCGTTGGCAATAAACACTTGTTCGTACATTTCATGGGCAAGCAGGTTGCGTGTAAATCCCAGCTTGGCAGTAGCACAAAAGCGGCATCCCAGTCCGCAGCCTACCTGAGAGGAAACACAAACGGTAGTGCGGTTTTTCGAGGGTATCAATACCATTTCTATCACTTGAGCATCGGCTAATTTCAACGCATATTTCAGGCTGCCGTCGCTGCTTTGTTGGCGTTCGTCTATGCTAATTTTTTGCAGGAAGAAATTCTCTTTAAGGGCTTGTCGCAAAGGAAGGGGAATGTTAATCATATCGTCGAAAGCAGCGACATTTTTCTTCCACAACCATTCGGAAATTTGTTTTGCCCGAAAGGCTTTTTCAACATGAGCAACTACCCAAGCGGATAGTTGCTCATCGTTTAATGTTCTGATATCGTCTTTGGGAGTATTCCCATCCATCTTATACTTTATAAAAAGGCATTTTTACCACAACGGCTTTCAAGGCTTTCTCTCTGATAATAACAAATATTTCTGTGCCTGCTTTGGCAAATTCGGCTTTGATTAAAGCAGTACCTATGGCTTTTTTAACCGAAGGACCTTGCGTGCCGGAGCAAACATGTCCTATGTTATTGCCTTTATCGTCGACAATTTCATAACCCTGACGAGGAATACCTCTGTCTATCATTTCAAAGCCTACAATTTTACGACTCACGCCTTCTTGTTTTTGTTTCAGCAAGGCAGCTTTGTTGATAAAGTTTTTATGGTCAACAAATTTGGTTATCCAACCCAAACCGGCTTCAATGGGGGAAGTGGTGTCGTTTATTTCGTGACCGTATAAGCAGAAACCCATTTCCAGGCGGAGGGTATCGCGGGCACCCAAACCGATAGGCTTGATACCGTATTCTTTACCGGCTTCAAAAACGGCATCCCATATTTTGAAAGCATCGGCATTTTTAAAATAAATTTCACAGCCGCCGGAACCGGTATAACCCGTTGTCGACAAGAGCACATTGGGGATACCTGCAAAGGTAAGGTATTTAAATGTATAATACTCCATGTTCTCAATCGGCTCGGAGCAAAGTTTCTGCATGGCTTTCAATGCCAAAGGACCTTGTATCGCCAATTGTGATGTTTCGTCGGAAGCATTGTACAATTCAGCTCCGAATTTTTTATTTTGGCTTACCAGCCAATTCCAGTCTTTGTCGATGTTGGAAGCATTGACTACCAATAAATAATGATCTTCCTTGATACGATAGGTTAAAAAATCGTCCACAATACCGCCTGTTTCGTTGGGGAAACAGCAATATTGCACTTTGCCGTCGGTCAATGCCGCCGTATCATTAGAAGACACCCATTGAACAAATTCCAATGCTTTCGGTCCTTTTACATATATCTCGCCCATGTGCGAAACATCGAAAACACCTACTGCCTTGCGAACATGTTCATGTTCGATAACAAGACCTTCGTATTGCACAGGCATGTAAAAACCTGCAAATTCTACCATTTTACCACCAATTTCTTCATGCTTTTTAGCATATACCGTATACTTCATAAATCTAATATTTAATTTGTTGTAAAATTATATACCCTCATTTTTTTATTTTGCAAACGTACATAAATTTTGAATGCAAGTGACGTGTTTTCGCATTTTTATATTACTTCTACATACTATTTTATTTATTTTAAAACTATTTAAAATTTTTTTATGATTGCTTCGTTATAAAAAATACGTATAAAAAAAATCAATCTATCACTATAAAAATAATAATAAAAGAATGAAAAAATTAGCACTTATTCTCTTTTTGTGTGCAGGTATAGCATACAATGCATTCAGTCAGAAAAACTACACCTATGAAACCGTGCCCAACGATCCGCTCAAAGCGCGTATTTACACTTTAGACAATGGTTTAAAAGTGTATATGTCAGTGAACCCCGATGAGCCGAAAATCAAAATTACCATTGCCACCAAGGCAGGGAGTAAATTAGACCCTGCTGAAACAACCGGTTTGGCTCACTATTTTGAGCATCTGATGTTTAAAGGCACTAAAAATTTCGGTACAACCAATTGGGCAGCCGAAGAACCCCTGTTAAACGAGATTGAACGTCTTTTTGAAGAATACCGTAAAATTGACGAATCCAAAGAAGCCGAACGCAATGCCATTTATGCAAAAATAGACAGCATTTCACAAATAGCCGCTTCTTATGCTATTCCCAACGAATACGATAAGCTTATGTCTATCATCGGCTCCAGTGGCACCAACGCCGGCACATGGGTCGACTTTACCAATTACTATGAAAACATCCCTTCCAATCAGTTGGAAAACTTCTTGATAATCCAAGCCGACCGTTTTCAAAATCCGGCTATCCGTTTATTCCACACTGAATTGGAAACTATTTATGAAGAAAAAAACATGACATTGACACAAGACGGACGCCGTGTGAATGCTGCTTTGATGGAAGCTCTTTTCCCCAACCACCCTTATGGCACGCAAACCACCATAGGCACCCAAAAAGATTTACGCAATCCTTCTATTACCAATGTTAAGAAATTTTTCTCTACCTATTATGTCCCTAACAATATGGCATTTATTTTAGCCGGCGATTTCAATCCTGAAGAAGCCATTGCTTTAATAGATAAATATTTCGGAGGCATGAAATCCTCTCCTCTTCCTGAGTTTACCTTCAAACCCGAAGAGCCGATTACCGCTCCCATCGTTAAAGAAGTGGTAGGTAAAGAAGCTGAAAACATCCGATTAGCATGGCGTTTTAACAATCCCCGCTCCGAAGAAATACCGGTGTTGATATTGGCAGAAATGATACTTACTAACGGTAATGCCGGTTTAGTAGATTTAAACATTAACCAAAAACAACGTACCTTGGGAGCAGGTTCAGCACCGTCCATGTTGTATGACTATACCTATATGATGATGTACGGCAGCCCCAAAGCCGGACAAAGCTTAGAAGAAGTGAGAGATATACTGCTTGAACAAATCGACTCCCTCCAACAGGGTGCTTTCCCCGAATGGTTGTTGCAAGCATGTATCAACGATTTACGCTTACGCGAAATCCAAGGCTACGAAAGCAATGAAGGACGTGCCGGCGCCCTTGAAGAAGCTTTTTACCTTGATATTCCTTGGGCTGACCAAGTAGTGTCTCTCGATCGTTTGGAAAAAATTACCAAACAAGAAATCATGGATTTTGCTAAGAAATATTTACGCAGAGATAATTACGTTGTCATTTATAAACGCAAAGGCAAACCTACCGATATCGAAAAAGTGAAAAAACCTAAAGTTACCCCTATCAAAATTAACAGAGCGGATAAAAGTGATTTTGTTAAAATGATAGAAACCCGCAAAGTAAACCCTATCGAACCCGTATTTATCGATGTATCGAAAGTAGGATATCTCATGTTAGACGATTATACCAAAATGTTTCATACCAAGAATTATGACAATGAATTATTTGAATTGAATTATGTGTACGACATCGGCACCTATCATGACAAATATTTAAACTTAGCTTCTTCTTATTTGGAATATTTGGGAACCGATAAATTTACCCCCGAACAAATCAAGGAAGAATTCTATAAGTTAGGATGTACGTTCAGTATGTCGGCAGGCAGTAACCGCAGCTACATTACCATCTCCGGTTTATCGAAAAACATGGATGCCGCCATGCAATTGTTTGAAGATATTGTTAAAAATGCAAAACCAAACAAAGAAGCGTTGGATAATCTGGTAAGCGACATATTAAAATCACGAGAAAATGCAAAACAAAATCAAAATGCTATTTTCTCTTATTTGGTTACTTACGGCATGTATGGGCAAAACTCTCCCGTATTTGCCAATCAGCTTTCCGAAACGGAATTAAAAGCACTTACGCCGGAACAAATGATAACCAAAATACAAGAATGGATGACCTATAAACATTTTGTTATTTATTACGGTCCCGATAATTCGGCAATTGTTACCAAAAGTATCAAGGCACACCACAACCTCAACAACCTTAAAGATGTACCGGCAGAAATACATTTTACCGAAGACGTACCTGCCAAAAACCGTGTTTTTGTTGTAAACTACGACTCTCCTCAAACAACTATGTTAAGTCTTTCTTTTGGAGATACCTACCAACGTATGCTCACTCCTAAAATAAGATTATACAATGAATATTTTGGTGGCAGCATGAATTCTATTGTCTTCCAGGAAATGCGTGAAGCCCGTGCATTGGCTTATACCGCTATGTCTCAATATACCTCTCCTTCAGATTTGAAAGCATTGCACCAGAATATTTCTTATATTGCCTGTGGTACCGATAAATTAGCTCAAGCCATCACAACTTTTGATGAATTAATGAGCAATATGCCCGAGAATGAAGCTGCCTTTGCTATTGCCAAAGAATCGGCTATCAATAGCTATCGTACTGCCCGTATTACCAAAGACAGAATTGTTTGGACCTATCTGGCATGGGAAAAACTGGGATTGAAAGAAGACCCGCGCAAAGAAAATTTTGAAGGACTCTTCCCCCTCACGCTACAAGACATCAAACAATTCCAAAAAGAGTATGTAACCGGAAAACCCCGCACCTTTGTCATTCTTGGTAATACCAAAGAAATGGATATGAAATATCTGAAAAAAATTGGCAAAGTGAAAGTGTTGACCTTAGAAGAAATATTCGGATATTAATCGTTTAACACCCTTTCGCTATGCTTTTGCAAGAAATAATGAAATCGCTGTATTATAAAAAAGAAGCTTACTTCCTGGATATGTTCGGGAAAGTAAAACACAACCAAACTACCCTCTACAGCGACCGCAACAATTGTATTTCGGGAAAGCATATCGAACGTTGGCTGTTGATAAACGATCTATTAAATGTATCGGCTTTTTTGAATGAAGGTTGGACTCCCGACTGGGAAAATGCCGATGAAGCCAAATACATTATTAGCCTGGAGAAAAATAAGCTATCAAGCAAAAAGGTAAACACCCCTTGCAGCTTTACGTATTTTAAAAATCCGTCCTTAGCCACCACCGCTATAGAGGTGTTGGGAGAGAAACAGATAAAAGCAATACTGCTGGGGTAAGGATTAACGATACCAAGTAAAAAGGAGGCTTTCGTTGCCTCCTTTTTTATTTTGCATGCAAATTATTATTACTTTTGCAGACAATAATTAATAAAAAAAGATAAATGACATTAGAAGAAAAAAGATCCTATGCCTTAGGTGCTGCCATAGGAAGTAATTATGCAACATCAGGTTTGAAATTTGATGCACAAGCACTAGCCAGAGGATTTAACGCAGTAGGTAATAGAGAAGCCTTGGAAATATCACCCGATGAAATTCAACGTTTGTTGCAAGATATGCAAACTGAAATAGAAAACAATTGCAATACGGATAGCAAAAAAGAAATGGAAAAAGGAGAAGCCTTCCTGGCTGAGAATAGGAAAAAAGAAGGAGTAGTCGAAACCGCCAGCGGCTTACAATATAAAATTATACGCCAAGGCAATGGCAAACAACCCACCGCCGAGAATACGGTAGAAGTACATTATCACGGCACTTTAATCGACGGAACCGTTTTCGATTCTTCGGTAGTGAGAAAAAAAACTATTGAATTTCCATTAAATCAAGTCATCCCGGGATGGACAGAAGGGGTACAACTCATGAAAGAAGGAGCCAAATACGAATTTTATATTCCCTCTCATCTGGCTTATGGCGACCAAGGAGCAGGTAACCTCATTAAAGGAGGCGCGACGCTTATCTTCGAAGTGGAATTGTTTAAAGTGAAATAATCTATATCCCCTAAGGGGACAACATACGCAAAGCAAATTAAATATTTTAACACTATGCCTATTGATAGTTTACGCACTTTATTTACACAAACTTTTTCTCAACCACCCTTAAGCATTAAGGAATTGTCAGCATCGGGTTCCAACCGCCGGTATTTCCGTATGCTTGGAAAAGGTTTTACGATAATAGGAGCTTATAACAAAGACTTCAAAGAAAATCAAGCCTTTATCAGCTTTAGCAAGCATTTTCATGCACAAGGCTTTGCCGTTCCGGAAGTACTTGCCGAAGACGCAAACAATTACATCTATCTATTGAGCGATTTAGGCGATGAGACCCTCTATAGTTATCGCTGTAAGTTTAACGAATTTACTTCCGAGTTGATTCAAACCTACAAAGAGGCATTGAAAAATTTGCTTACTTTTCAAACCCGTGGCAGCCAAGGTCTCGACTATTCCCTCTGCTACCCTCGCAACGCTTTCGACCGTCAGTCTATCTATTGGGACTTGAATTACTTCAAATATTATTTTCTGAAACTGGCTCATATTTCCTTTGATGAACAATTGCTTGAAAACGATTTTGAGCTCTTCACCAATTTTCTGCTCGAAGCGGAAGCCGATTTCTTTCTGTTTCGTGATTTTCAATCCCGCAATATCATGTTGCACGACAACAAACTTTTCTTTATCGACTATCAAGGTGGAAGAAAAGGGGCTCTCCCCTATGATGTAGCCTCTTTACTCTACGACGGAAAAGCAGCCATACCGCAAAACATCAGAGAAGAATTGCTTGAATATTACATTCAACAACTTACACACGCAAAGGTATGGGATGCTGCTTTGTTTCGCAAATACTATTACGCTTTTGTGTTAGTACGTATCATGCAAGCGATGGGCTCTTACGGGTATCGCGGGTTTTACGAACGCAAAGAACATTTCCTGCAAAGTATACCCTTTGCCCTCAAAAATTTGGAATGGATACTCGAAAACGTACACCTCCCTCTTTCATTACCCAGCCTTTGGAAAGTCTTTGAGCAGCTTGTTCAATCCGACAAATTACAATCACTCAAACAAGTTAAACTCAAGATAGATATAAGCAGTTTCTCATATAAAAACGGCTATCCCGAAGATAGCAGCGGCAACGGAGGCGGCTTTGTTTTCGATTGTCGGTGTTTACCTAATCCGGGGCGACAAGAAGCGTATACTCATTTAACAGGTCAACATGCTGAGGTCATCAACTTTCTGGAAAAAGAAAAAGAAGTCATTCTTTATTTCGAACATATTACATCCATTATTGATTTGGCAGTTAAAAATTACCTGGACAGAGATTTTTCACATCTGTCAATCTCTTTCGGCTGCACCGGCGGGCAACACCGTTCCGTGTATTTTGCTGAAAAGCTATCGCATTACTTGCTTGGCAAATACCCTGTATCGACTTCCGTACACCATACAGCAGAAAAAAATTGGGAGTTGCAATAAGATAATTACGTATTTACACCCAATCGTCAGACAAAATATCTCCTTGAATGCCAACAACGATACGGCGAACCGGGACAGTGCGTGTAGCGGTTTCTCTGGCTAAATTTATCAATTGCAGCAAACCTCCGCAACAAGGAACTTCCATAATAGCCAATGTAATGGTGTTGATACGCGCTTCATCTATCATAATACGAAGTTTTTCGACATATACTTCTTTGTTGGTATCCAATTTCGGACAGGCAATGGCAAGTGTTTTTCCTTTTAATAATTGTGGATGAAAACTTCCTAAGGTAAAAGCCGTACAATCGGCGGCTAACAACAAATCGCTGTTTTTCAGAAAACTTGCATTCGGATTGATAAGATGCAATTGTATGGGCCAATGCGTTAATTGTGAAGCCTGGCTTTGTGCCTCTTGCACAGGAGCAGCCTCAGCTTTGGCAAAAGATTGTTCACGACTCCCCGGACAACCACCTTCTCCTTTTTCAGCACAACCGCTGCTCTTAGATTGATACAAGGAGCTGAGGTCAATATCTATGTTGTTTACCTTCAAATAGTCTAATCCCTGCTGAAAATAACCCATCTCATTAAAATCTTTTAAATGCTTTAAATGCGCAAGGATGGTTTTTTCGCCTTTGGCTGCCATACGTTCCATGACTTTTATTTCATCATAAGGTTCGGCTTCGCGCTCTTCGATAGAGATTGCCCCTTCGGGACAGTCCCCTATACAGGCTCCCAGCCCATCGCAAAATAAATCACTCACCATTCTCGCTTTACCGTCGATTAACTGCAAAGCCCCTTCATGGCAACCGCTGACACACAAGCCGCATCCGTTGCATTTATCTTCATCTATTTTTATTATATTACGTTTCATCGCATTAAAATTTTTTAGTTTAATTTGAAACAAAAGTAATTCAAAGCAAAGAGATATATGGTAACCTATGTTACAAAAACAAAAAAATATGAAATGTAAGGTGATTTTAGTCTATTTCTTCTGCCGGATTTGCCTCCATGGGATAGAGCAAGGGGTGTAGATACGAAAGCAAAACGACAATCGTTTTTCCCCATCTTTCATAAAAATTCTGTCGTAGGTTTCGCACTGCATTGATTTGAGCGGTAAAGGTATTTTTTTGATAAAGCAGAATAAAATCTTTCATGTCTTGGTATATATCCGTTATCATTTCGGACATATCATAGGTTTCCATTTGATTTGTGAGACTATCGAAACTTTCAAAATAATTATATTTTTCAAATTTATCTTTGACATTCACGTAGGTAATTTCGTAATCTTCTTCGGTAAGAAAACGCGAGGCAAGGATGTCGTCTTCTTCCGGCTCTACAGCGGGTATGAGAAGTCCTTTAATGTAGAGCAAGGGGATGATTTTCAATGAATAATCCATAGCATCGAAGGGCTCAAAGAGATTAATCTTTTCGACAAAAGTGGTATATTGATTGGCAACAAGCAATATATCTTTCGTATTGGGGGCATCCACAATTTTTTCTATGTCCATAATTTTCAGGTATATTCTTTTGTGGAGTATACGAGACTCGAACTCGTTACCTTTTGATTGCGAACCAAACGCTCTACCAGATGAGCTAATACCCCATTGCGGATGCAAAAATACACAAAATAGAAATAAAAGTTTCCATAAAAACATAAAAAAAACAGCGAATAATCGCTGTTTGAATGGAGGTGGAGCATACGAGAATCGAACTCGTCACCTTTTGACTGCCAGTCAAACGCTCTAGCCAAATGAGCTAATGCCCCTTTTTTTTCAACGCTGCAAAAATATAAAAAATTTGCTTATGTTTTCCATTTATTTTAATGCAAACTCTCTACCAGTCCGTATATCCATTCATTGTCTTTATAAGCAGTAACAGAAGCATGTAGAGGGAGTACCCCCTTTGTTTTGTCCGGATTCCAAAGATAGACTTTCACATATACATCTTTCATTTTCCGACTGTTTTTAAACAACAATTCATAACGTAAAGGGACGTAAAGGATTTGTTTTTCGCTGCTGTTTCGATAGAAGTGCTTGCTTTCAACAGAACGCCAATCGACGGATTTATTTTTATAAAAGGTTTCCAAAATAAGATGTACATTGGTATTGCTGTCAAGATTCCGGTATTCAAAAGCGACGGCAAGCATGGTAAAACGTGAGTCGTTGATTTTTAAAAAAGGAAACTCATCAATTATGATATATTCTTCAACTTTGTCGGTAGTTACGCTATCAAAATGAAACTCGGAAACATATAATGGAGTATAGCTTATTGTATCCGAAGAAGGATAGCTGGAGAACAAGTATATTTCCGTAGTAAAACATTTTTCGACAAACAATAGATACGGATATTTCTCTTTAATCATGAGAAGCTGTTCATTCGATAAAGCTGCGGCAAGCAGATAATCAGCTTGTGTGTTCTCTAATAAAGCATGAAATTCTTTAGTGCTCAAGGGAGTTTCAACACATACAAGATTGTTTATGGTTTCATTGTACTTCCGCTCATAATAATGTAAAAAAGGTTTTTCCATACGGACCATCACTGCAAGCTTATCGTCTCCATATATTTTTTTACAATCGATGGCTTTCTTAGTCGCAAGTTCGAACCATTGCTGATGCATGATTTGGTAATGCTTCCGCTGGTAAATCAAACTGTAAAACATAAGCCCCATTAAAACAAAAAGTAAAATACCTTTCAATGCGTCTTTCCGTTCATCTATCATGGAAAACAATAGAAACGCCAGGAAGGGGAATGAAAAAATCAACACATTAAATTGCAGGACAGGGTTTACATATACAGAATAAAAATAAGCGATTAATAAAGGAATTAAAAAGAGCAAAAGGGCAATGAGTTGTTTTTTCCAAAGCGATTTCCAGCGTGATTTATTTTTAATCGCATAAAAGACCACAATAAAAACTATTGTAAGATAAACATAGCGGGAGAAGTGAAAAAGATATTTGGGATAAAGGATAAAAAATTCGGGAGTAGGTTTTCCCAGCCAACCATCGGGACCGCCAACGCCGCCCATTTGTATTTGTTTAAAGAGAATCGTGAAGTGCGGAAGGTATAAAAACACTGCCAAAAAACAAGCTGCCACGTATCTCCAGGCATATTTTTTTTCAACTAACAGCAAGCCGGCAATTCCCAACAAAAAAGCAAACAACATGGAAAACTGATGAGTATAGGCACATAAAGCTGCGAAAATACCCATCAGGAGTATGTTTTTCCGGGAATAATCCAAATCGTATATTATTTTCGACCAATACCATAACATGCATAAAGCAAAGAAAAGCCCGGGTATATACGGTCGTATTACCACACTATGAAAAATAATATATTGGCTGGAAGCAAAATAAGCAGCCACAAACAAACCTACGTTTTCATTAAACCATTTTGCTGCGACTTTGTACACTAAAGGAATGCATACGATACCCAGCAGTAAAAACGGTAAACGCAAAGCCAATTCCGAATAGCCGACAAGTTTCGACCAATACCAAATAAAAATCTGTACGCCTGCAGGATGGCCTTCACATAAGACCCCTTCTTGTATTAATTGTGCGAAAGAAGTATAATGTAAACGTGCTTCAACACTGAGTTCATCATCGGTAAAGGGCATATCCGTTATCCCGTATAAACGAGCCATCGCCCCTAAGAGCGTAATTCCACACATAAGGAGCAAAGAGGAATTCCGTTGTGAATAAATTCTCAGTCTATTAAGAAAAGCCGTTAGCGACATAATATCAAATGCATATGTTTATTTCCAAGCAAAAACTCCTTAATGCCCATGCGTTTTTTTCCTTGCATTTGTAGTTCTTCCACATAGATAAATCCATCGGAGCATGCGATACGGAAATACTGTTTATCATCGGTTTCGATTATCCCGAATTTTTGTTGATGTGCGGATTTCTCCGCTTTGCTTTTAAAAATTTTCAGTATTTGCCTGTTCCCGTGTTTATCAGTAAAAGTTGTAAAGGCAACAGGATAAGGAGATAGTCCTCTGATGAGGTTATGAATTTGCATTACCGGTTGATTCCAATCTATTTGGCAATGCTGTTTGAATATTTTGGGAGCTGTTTTGAGGGAATCAAGTATTTCTTGCTTTTGTTCACGATAGCTGTGATGTTCAATTTGTGTAAGGGTTTCAAGAACCGCTTCCTTCCCTATTTCCAATAATTTATCGTGTAGACTACCGGCATTATCCTCTACATCAATCTGTAAACTACGAGCAAGGAGAATATTGCCCTCATCAATTTTATCATTAATAAAGAAAGTACTTACGCCTGTTTGCGTTTCTCCGTTGATGATTGCCCAATTGATGGGAGCTGCACCTCTATACTGCGGTAAGAGAGAAGCATGTAAGTTAAAAGTGCCTTTGGGAGGAATTTTCCAAACTGCTTCAGGTAACATTCTAAAAGCAACCACCACAAAGACATCGGCTTGAAGCCGTGTTAATGTTTCGATAAAAGCCGCATCTTTTAATTTCTCAGGCTGTAGAATGGGCAGGTTTCTTTTTTCGGCATATAGTTTCACTGCAGACTTCATGGCTTGCATTCCTCTTCCGGCCGGTTTGTCGACGGCAGTTACCACTGCTGCTATTTCATGCTTTCCGGATAGCCACAGTGCATCCAATATAGCGCTTGCAAATTCGGGAGTACCCATGAAAACAATTTTCATACCTTATATTCTTCCTGTTTATTTATTAAATGAATAATTTTGAATATCTTTTGGCATTAACGACTGTATATTATATTGATTGCATAATTGAAATACTGCCTCAAGATACGCAGGGTCAACGCTATAATCTTCTTTGGAATCATTGATTTGATGTGCATATAGGAATAGGACTTCATTGTTTTTAACTGCTCTTTGAATGGCTTTTTCCAAATTATCTATGGATATGTTGTAATTGTAATCTATCCCCATCGCATTGCTGACGGAGGTTTTATTATCTGAAACATAAATACAATCATAGGTGTCGATGCTTGTATCATTTATATTATAGGTAGCTTTTCGCAGAAAAGAGAAATACGTTAAAAGGATAGAGTCCATATAATCCGTTGATTTTCCGAAAGGATAAGCAAAAGAATGCACTTGAAAGCCGAGCTCTTGTAAAAATGTAATGGAGGGCTTGATTTCTTTTTCAATATATACATCGAATGAATCAATATAATCCATGCTATTTAAATGATAGTATCCGTGGCTGGCGATTTCATGACCTTCTTTTTCCAATAATTTAAGTTTTTTACAGTCTGCTGTATCGAGCAAATGAGGATGAGCGATAAAAAAAGTAGCCTTGATATGATATTTATGAAACACCTCTTTATAATTATACCATTCCTTTATATAATTATCGTCAAAAGAAAAGATAATACCTCCTTGTTTTTGAGGATTCCTGCATCCACAACAAAGGAAAATAAGGCAGGGTAAAATGAGTAAATAATATTTTTTTATCATGGTTTCCAAAATAGTATGTAATAATAAAACCATACACATCCATTCCGGTTAAGCAAAAGGAAATTGGTTGCTACAATTCCAGCATTTTCAGACACGTCATGGCAGCTTCCACCCCTTTGTTGCCGTGTTTACCACCGGCTCTGTCTACGGCTTGCTTCATCGTTTGGGTTGTCAACACCCCAAAAATTACAGGCGTATTAGTTTGCAATCCTACATTCATAATGCCGTTGGCAGTTGCTTCGGCAATAAAGTCGAAATGGCGGGTTTCCCCTTGGATGATACATCCTAAACAAATAACAGCATCCATTCCTCTTCCGATTAATTGTTTTGCCGTAAAGGGCAATTCGAAACTTCCCGGAGTGCTTATTTGGGTAATATCTTTTTCGTGCACCTTATGTTCAAGCAATGTTTGATAACAAGCCGTGCGGAGGGCTTCCGTAACTTCCGGATTCCACTCAGAAGTAACTATCCCTATGCGTTTGCCATGAATACACGGAGATGATTGATGTACGTTCGAAAGATTTTTTTCTTTTTGAATGGACATGAATGTTATTTTCCCTGTTTTGCTTTTACAAACTCAATTCTTTTTTCTATATCATTGGCTTCATTAGAAGTAGGATATTCTTTTTGAATACGTTCATAATACGTCAGGGCATCTTCCCATTTATCATCCAACTCACATAGCATAGCCGCACGCATTAAATATATGGGAGTTATCAATTCATTGGGATTTTTTTTGATGGCTTTTTTATAATATGCCAATCCGTTTTTATAATCATTCTTTTCTACATACGCATCTCCTATAGAGCCTAATGCCTGAACAGAAACCAATTTATCTTTGGATCTGAATTTTTTCAAATATTTAATGGCGTTATCATAATCGCCGGTTTTAAGGTAGGAAATGCCTGCGAGAAACTTCGCTCTTTTTCCGGTATTGGTCATGCCGTAATCATTGATAACATCTAGCAACCCTTGATACATCCCATCGCCATTTAAGGCTAAAGCGAAAGAATCTTGGGCGAAATATTGTTCTGCTTTATAAATTGCTACTTCCGCTTTTGCTTGCTGTTTGGGCATATACCACATGAAATAAAGGACAACAGCCGCAACAACTACCAACACAACACCGGCAATGATATTAAATTGTTTTTTATAGTTTTCAAAAAACTTCTCTACTCTTTCAACAAAAGTATCTACCGGAATAATAGCTTCTTCTTTTTTCTTTTTATTGCTCATTTTATTCAAAATTTTTTTAGAGATGCAAAGGTATAATTTTTTTATTTTCAATTTATACATTCTTCCAATTATATTTTGTTTTGTATTTCTATCATTTAGATTTTAATCGAAGGTGTTTGAATGTAAATTGCTGGTGATTTTTGCATTATTTGCGGTAAAAAATTCTCGCAAAACAAGACACCGACAACGAATTTCACTTTCTCTCCATTCGTAATTTTATGTACTTTTGCATGCAGTAAACATAATTAAATCAGCAATGGAAACAAAAGAAAACCAAATCAAAGAAAAGCCTCGTAATGGATGGCATGCGTTTTTTCTTTCCTTATTTTTCCCCGCTTTGGGGCAAGTGTATAACGGACGTATCACAAAAGCGATTATAGTATTTTGCTTACTCCTTTTGCTACCTGTGATATTTGGAATAAGTCGCGGGGCAACCTTCTTTTACGGACTCCTTGTGCTATTAATCCTTCAGTTTATCCTAAGAATATACATTATCATTGATAGTGTCGTTGATGCGAAACGACAAAAAAACTATGTGCCAAAATCGTATAATACTTGGTATTATCATCTTTTGATTGCCTTTGGCATTACGGTCGTTCTTTGGGGATATGATATAAATTCACGACTTGGCATACAAACTTTTAAAATTCCTACACCTTCCAATAATCCGACCTTGCAAACAGGAGATTATCTTATTGCCGATATGTGGGTGTATACACATGAGGAACCGGACTATGGAGATATTGTTGTATATTCGGGTGTCGACAAACAAATTTATACTTTTCGCGTTGCGGGACGTCCAAACGATACCATAGCATTGCTTGACAATATTGTAAGTATAAACGGAAAAGCTTGTAAAACAAAATATATCAAAGATACCCTTGCAGATGGGTTTCCCGTCAGTGAATGGGAAGAAGAATTTCCCAACAAGCATAAGCATCGGATGTACAAATTTAAACAACATTACGACAGTACCAAAGCCACTATGCCTGCTATTATAGTCCCTGCCAATAGCTATTTCTTATTGGGTGATAACCGCGACAATGCCCTTGACAGCAGATATGTAGGTTTTGTCAGCAAAGACTGCATTCAAGGACGTATCCTTTATATCTACGCCTCTACGTCTTTCCAAAGAATAAACATTGACATCAGAGATAAATAATTCCAATTAATGAGATTGCTTGTTTTAGAATGAGAAGACCTTATCAGCTATAGCTTTTCGTATACATTATATATATCATTCTTTTTAATTCGTGGGTAAAATTATAAATGATAAAAATATCGCGAGTTCCGAAATCATTTAAAAATTAAGAATTAAAAATGAGTTTGGCTTGCAGCATTCATATGGGGGTGGATTCTTCGCTTCACTCAGAATCTGTTGAAATTAAGGTTAAATCTTTTTTTGAGGTGCTATTATTTTTTGTACTACTTTTACAGCAAAAAAAAGTGATAGAAAGATGGGACAAAAACGCAAAGAGCGTCCGAGTGTTGACGCTTTATTAGAAACAATATCTCGAATGTTAGTACCGGAGTATATAGTAGGATATTTTGATATATACGAAGCAAAAGAGTCAAAAACAAGTTGATTCATTGATTTATATGAGAAAGAGGGGAAAATACTCAAAGAATTGGAAAAACATACGGATGTAGTTTTCAATGGTTATTGTAATCCGATAGAGATAGTAAGTTACAGTTTTGTATGCAACCTTATTTAGGCATTAACAATTAACATCTCGGCACAGGGCACACGGCACTCGCGACTTTTTTACCACAGAGAACGCAGAGAATTTCCGCTCACAAATTACTACAAAATAACAGATTCAAATTCACCATACCTAAACACATGCATTTTTTAATAGGGTGCGCACCCTTTTTAAAAGTTAATTTTTAACGCATTGATATATAGTATAATGTCTTCAAAATAAATAGGGTACGCACCCTTTTTGCATCCGGTAGCCCTGCGGAATTAATCCGCAGGCTTGCTGTTGCTCAACGGCAGGCTTGCGGATGCTCGTCTGCAGGCTTGCGGATTTCAACGGCAAGCCTGCCGTTTTATAAAAGCCGATTTTCGCTTGTTTTTCGAGGCTTTTAGGCGTATATTCCATGCATTAATCCACCTCGGGAAAGAAAAAAATAAAAAAAATAGGACAATAACCTTAACAAAAAAACATCGTAAAATAAACGTTAAAATCTGTCAAAATATGAAAAAATCAGGAAGAAAGGTTACATCAGTTTTTAAGATAAATTTGTGTTAGAATTATTAAAAGAGCGTAACACTTTAAGTGAAATAGCTCAGAAGAATGAAATCCATCCAACAATAATAAGTAAATGGAAAACTGAGTTTTTAGAAAAGGCTTCCATCGTTTTTTGAAACAGAAAAAGAAAAAACGAAAGAATTATTCGACCCTGAAGAACTATTCAAGAAGGTCGGAAAAATGAAGGTAGAAAATGGTAATATCAATCGCTATTTTTCATAGCAGCTCAAAAAAAGAGTTAACCGAAATTAATATAAAAAATTGTTTTTATGTATATTTTGTGTATTTTTGCATCAAACAAAACGTTTGTATCAAATAAAGCAATGTTGAATATTGATAGTGGGTTATAAAATATATTTTAGTGCATTATGGATATAAAATCATTTTTCAAAAAGCATCCTGTTATGGGAGATATACTGAAAGCCATACTTCTTTCCGTGTGTGTTTTAATCGTTGTCATACTGTCTCTGAGGCTCTTTACACATCATGGCAAAGAATATTCCGTCCCCGATTTTAGCGGCTACGACAAACAACAACTGGAAGATTTTGAAGAAAATAATAATACCTACGATTTCGTTCTAACTATCAACGATTCTGTCTTTATTCCCAACCAAAAAGGAGGAGTTGTTATTTCACAAGATCCGCCGCCAAAAATGAAAGTAAAACAAGGAAGAAAAATCTATCTCTCCCTTAGCATGGAAGTGCCTCCCAAAGTCGAAATGCCCAATTTGATAGATTTATCCCTGCGGCAAGCAATGAATATGTTGGAATCTAATAATTTAAAATTAGGACAAGTCATTTACAAAGTAAGTAAATACCCCAATGCCGTTTTGGAGCAACGCTATAAGGGAAAAATTATTCGGGAAGGAAAACAGATTCCTTACCAATCGAGTATCACCTTGGTGGTGGGCAAAGAAGTGGGGCAAACCGGATTATTGGAAGAAAATGAATTTACGGAATAAATATGGATGGCTCATAGCATTAACTTGTCTTCACCTCAGCTTTTTCGGACAAGTTGGCTTCCATTGTATTTTCAACGATTCCTGTACCTCCCTTTATTTTCAAAACTCAAAAATAGATACCAATCTGTATGTTGTAGTTCCTGCAAATGCATCGGACTATTCGATAAGCTATATCCATTCCTCCGATACGCAATGGCTGCATTACGACACACACCGCTTTCAATTTCGTGATTGTACAGGCTTACGCATTCGCTTTTGGGGCGATTGCCTCGATAAAAGCATTCGAATCAATATCCATCACGATTTTTCAAATGACAAGAAAATTGTTTCTCCCGTTTTTATTCCCGCTTATCAAAGCTTGTTTGCAAATTTCAACCCGGATACCTATGGCATTCGTCATCGCTCTTCCATGTTGATACTATGTTATGATGAGTTTACAAGTGTTTTAGAAGATTTTATAGAACGTAAAATGCAAGTAGGAATCGACTGTTATCTCGTAGAAGAAAATCCGTCCGATACTTCCTGCAGCATTCAACAAATAATTAAGAGTTACTACGAAGCATATAGTCCGGATTTTCTCTTGCTCGTTGGCGACGACCTTCACATCCCCTCCTATCGTTCGGAAGAAGCCCTTTCGGACTGGCAATATGCGTACATCGAAGGTGATGATGCATACCCGGAAATGATTGTAGGCAGGATTAGTGCCAATATCGCTGAGGAAGCAGAAGTCCAACTTAATAAAAGCATTCATAGAAACAAAAGTATATTTTCTAAAAAAGCTATTGGTATTGCCTCCGACGATTATTCTTGTTTTTCGGGCAAGTACGATTGGGAATACCTCCGCGGAATACGAACCCTCTTATTAAACAAAAATTTCCTCACGGTTTACGAACTCTACGACGGCTCTCAAGGAGGGGAAGATGCCGACGGTAATCCCGATGCTACTCTCCTGCTGGAAAAAATAAACGAAGGGGTATCGCTCATCAATTATTTAGGCTACGGCTCTTACGATGAATGGGAAAGCGGCAACTTCACCAATGCTCGTACCGATTCTTTGACAAACACACAATCGTTTCCCATTGTAGTTTCCTCCGCTTGTTTAAACGGTCATTTTGCGGACAGAGAATGTCTCGCTGAAGCTTGGATGAAAGCATCTTACAACGGACAACCTTGTGGCGCCGCTGCCTGCTTGATGTTTTCTTCCCTTATAAATTGGGATGCCGCTATCTATGCTCAACAGGCGTTCAACGCTGCCTTGCCCGCTGTCGATGATAATGCAATGCTCGGCACTATCTATCTGCAAACCTATATTAATCTGCTCATGCACCTGAATCGTTCCAAAGATGCCTCCCAATGGATACTCTTCGGAGACCCGAGCCTTTGGATATATCCCGATATTACAGAATCCATTACCGATTTTTCATTCAACAATACCCTCGTATACCCTAATCCGGCAAGCAATTTACTTCATGTCGACAACGGAACACGAAATATTAACGAAATTAGCATCTACGAAACAAGCGGAAAAGAAATAAAGCGCATTTCCCCATTGAAAAACCAATATACGCTCTTTATAGATTATTTACCGAAAGGAATTTATTTTCTAAAAATCATATCTTCCGACAATACCTACTGCGTAAAAAAAATAGTTAAAAACTAATACATCAATCACCATGAAACAATTACTTTGTATTTGCCTCTTATCCCTTGGATTTACGGCATATTCACAACAAACACCCAAAGAAATTCATGACATTCTGAAAAACTTAAAAGAAGAAGTCGAACCCAGAGAAGATAATTTCTATGATACCGCTTATGTGTGTATCATGGAACAAATAAAAACACAGACCGGTGTCAATAAAGCAATATGGCATAGTTGCATGGCGAATCTGCTAACTTCTTTTTATCGCGAAAATCGATATATTATCATAAAACGCACCAAAGTAGAAGGAGAAAAAAACAAAGATTTCAACACCTGGGATGTTCAAACGCTGATAGCTGAGATAGTGTATCATTATTCAAAGTCTGTCGAAAATAAAGAATTGCTGCAACGACAATCCATCGATGCTTATAAAATACTTTTAACGGATGCCGATAAATCGGTGGCATATCGTCCTACAGTCTATGATATGCTCGTTCATCGCGCTTTGGAATTTTTATCCGAAGGATTATATACGATGCCTGTTCCCATGCATGCTTTCAACCTCAACAATGCAGCCTTTCTGAGCGAGAATGCCGCTTTCGTTGAATTGACAATTACAAGTCCCGATTCCTTGTCTTTCCCCTTTTACACCCTCCGACTCATGCAGGAACTGACACGTTTCCATCTGCAATCAGAAAATACTTTGGCATTGATAGATATCTCTTTGCGTCGCCTCGAATACGTTTATGACAATATTTCCCTTGATAATCGCGAGGCTTTGTATTTACTGTCCTTGGAAAATTTGGAGAAAAATTATAGAAACAAAGCCGGCTACGAAGACATTTGTTATTCCTTGGGCGAATATTATAGAACACAAGCAGGGAAATACGACCCGGAAAACGCTCCCGAATTCCGCTACGATTATCAAAAAGCGATTTCATGGTACGAAAAAGCCATTGCCGCTGCTCCCGAATCCATAGCAGCAAACAATGCAAGAGTACACATAAATAATATCCGTAGAAAAAGTATCAGTATCGAAATTGATAATGTTTTAATTCCGAATCAGGAAAATTACTACCGATATAAACACAAAAATACCTCTCGCATCTATTGCCGTATCATTCCCATCTCATTCGCCCAATACCAACAATTTGGGTTTAAAGAACCGGAAATGTATAAAAAATTAATTTCCATGAAATATATTAAAGAATGGAACCAAGAGCTAAAAGACGATGGGGATTACCAAACAATGTTCACCGAAAACAGTTTCCCCGCTTTACCGATAGGCAGTTATGTATTTTTGGTTTCATTAACGGGTTTTGATACAACAAATACCTTAGGATATAGTAATCAATTTATTGATGTTAGCAATATCAATGTCTTATACCATAGAAAGCCCATTGACGATACCTACCAAACGGAATTCGTTGTGATAAACAGAAAAACCGGAGCTCCTTTTAAAAATATGGAAGTAACCAGCTATTATGAAAAATATAACAACACAACGAAATACAACAAACAAACACAGAAAACCGATGAAAATGGAAAAGTTTCCATTTTAGAAAATTCTTATCCACGATTGGTAATAGAAATAAACAATGAAGAAGGTAGCTTTAAAAAAAGCACGGATAATTACTACTACAGAAACAAAAGGTACTACATTGAGTCCTATACAAATGTGTATCTGTTTACCGATAGGGCGATATATCGTCCAGGGCAAATGGTATATTTTAAAGGCATTGTTATTGAGTCCGGCTATAAAACCAATCGTATCGTTACTGATAAGGAAATAGAAATCAACTTTCACGATGCCAACGGGCAGAAAATACAAACGCTAAGCCTCAAAACCAATGAATACGGTTCTGTCGCAGGTTCTTTTGAAATTCCGACAGACGGTTTAAGCGGTAATTTTACCATCCGTTGCTTAAACAAAAATCATCCCATTGCGGTCGAAGAATACAAACGTCCGCAGTTTGAAGTAGTGATTGATGCTCCCAAAGGCAGTTATAAATTAAATGAAAAACTGAACATTACGGGTAAGGCAACGGCTTATTCGGGCTATCCCATCGACGGTGCAACCGTTAACTACCGCGTTGTTCGTGAAGCGCAATTCTCTTATTGGTATTGGTGGAGAACGCGACCTTCTTCTCCTTCTCGGGAAATAGTACAAGGCAATAGTATTACCGATGCTGAAGGCAAGTTCTCTTTTGATTTCATTGCCGAAGAAGATAAAAGCATTAATCGCTACAATCCCATTTATTCTTATACCCTATATGTGGATGTTATCGATATAAACGGGGAGACCCACAGTGCGACTTCCTTTGTGTCCGTCGCAGCTAAAAGCATGTTGATATACCTTGATTTTCCCCAAGCCGTATCGTTGGATAAACCCGTTCCCGCTTTGGAAATACAAACTACCAATCTGAACGGAGTACCTCAGGCAACGACGTTTGAATGTAAAATCTACGCATTGGAAATGCCCAAACGTTTTCTACACGATAAACCCGGATTGCATAATGGTATAGGCTTGATTGAATCCCCTCACTTAAAAAATCGTTTCCCCTACTTGGCATTAAGCGATGAAAACGATATAATGAAATGGAAAGAAACGGAAGAGAAATACAGTGCTACCCATGAAACAAACGGAAAGTACGCACTGGAAATTCCAAACATAAAAACGTTTAAAGAAGGTTATTATAAAATAATTGTTCGTGCCAAAGACAGCTATAATCAGGAAGTAAAAACAGAAACATACTTTTTTGTGTACAGTGAAAAAGGGAAGAAATGTGTCGCTTACAAAGCCTTATGGCTACACTCAACACAAACAACAGCAGCCGTAGGCGATAAAATCACGGTATTCATAGGCAGCTATTTACCTTCGGCAAACATCTATTTTCAAGTCATTTCCAATGATACTATTTTAGATGCCAAATGGTTACACTTGGAACAAGGACAAACAAGCTATACGCTAAGCATTGACGAAGCACACAGAGGAACACTCACATTCTTAGCTTACTTATGCGATCAAAATAATTTGTATCGTGAACAATGTACTATCAATGTACCTTTTACCAATAAGATGATAGATTTCGAGTTCATCACTTTCCGAGATAAGCTGCAGCCCGGAGCCAAAGAAGAATGGAAAATTAAAATCAAAGGGAAGGAAGGAGAAAAACTAAGTGGAGAATTACTATGTTCTATGTATGATGCTTCCCTAGATGCTTTTCGTGCTAACAAGTATTCCTTCTTACTTGACTATTTAAATCTGAGATATGTAACTGATTTATCTTTCACTCCATTGGATAATTCTTATTTTTCAACTAGTTATTTCCGTTCTTTTGAAGAATTGGGGTATCAATTCGTATACCGTAATTATTATCGGTTTTTGTATAATTTTGAGCCATCGTATTTAGGCAGAGGCGACGGAGAAATATATGAATTAAGTAAATGGGAAATGAGTGATGCGGCGGTTGAATACGAAATGGATCAAACCGTGTCAGTAGCTGCCGCAGGCAAAAATGCCAAAGAGGCAAGCAGTGAAAATGCCGATTATCCGGCTGTAGCAAAAAACATGGATGAACCCAAGCCAAGCACTCTCCTTCCCCGCACTAACTTTAAAGAAACGGCATTTTTTTATCCCCAATTACAAACCGATGCCGAAGGAAATGTAGTATTTTCGTTTACCATGCCCGAAAGTCTGACTAAATGGAAATTTCAAGGCATCGCCCATACCAAAGACCTGAGAACGGGTAGTTTTGAAAAATTTCTGCAAACACAAAAAGAGTTGATGATTGTTCCCAACGCTCCCCGCTTCTTTCGTGAAGGCGATATGCTGTATTTTTCTGCTAAAGTGGTCAATATGAGCGATACGCTTTTAATCGGAACCGTTTCCTTGGAATTATTTAATGCTCAAACTAACGAAAAATTAACCATTCTTGTCGATGAAAAACCGCAAAAGTTTATCGCAAAAAAAGGAGAAAGTCAAGAAGTTACGTTTAAAATCAACATCCCTTTTCAAATATCTGCCATTACTTATCGCATCATGGCATCGGCATCCATAGACGGGGCTCTCTTTTCCGATGGGGAAGAGAAGATTATCCCTGTTCTTTCCAACCGCATGTTGGTAACCGAAACCCTGCCTTTAGCCATCAACGGTGAGCAAAGCAAGACGTTTATCTTTAAACAGATGGAACAAGTTTCCAACACACGTACTCCCTTTAAATATACGCTGGAATTTTCTTCCAACCCTGCATGGTATGCTATTCAAGCCTTACCCTATATGATGGAATACCCCTATCAATGTGTGGAACAAACATTCAGCCGTATGTATGCTAATTCTATCGCCACTCATATTGCCAATTCATCCCCAAAAATAAAAGAAGTCTTCGACAGTTGGAAAAACCTTAGTCCCGATGCTTTTTGTTCGAATCTGGAAAAAAATCAGGAATTAAAAAGCCTTGTTTTAGAAGAAACCCCTTGGGTAATGGATGCCCAAAACGAAAGTGCAAACAAACAAAGGGTGGGATTACTCTTTGACATCCAACGTATGGCTCGCGAAAACGACGCTGCCGTCAGCAGACTGGAGAAAAGCCAAAACATGGACGGCTCCTGGTCCTGGTTTGAAGGGGGTAGACCGAGTCGCTACATAACACAACACCTTGTCTCCGGTTTCGGACATCTGCAACCATTGGGACTTAAAACATCCTTAAAAGAAAATTGCTTACGCAAAGCCATTCAAAACAAGCATGCCGAAATATATAAA
>JAGOKS010000117.1 GCA_017994425.1 Bacteroidales bacterium
TATATGCTATAACAAAACATAAGCCTGAAGGGCTTAAAATTAAATAGCCATCGATGAAATCGATGGTTGCAAAAACAGACGAAGCCATAGTCAACAAGCCTGAAGGGCTTGAATTAAAATAAAAAAGCAATATTCAACCGCTTTGCGGTTGATGATAACAAAGGTGCTATCAACCGCTGCATTTCATGCAGCCCTATTCACATTGAATCCCTTCGGGATTCGTATGTTATCAATTCACACGTATTTATTTTATAGAGATAAATAGAATTGAAACGTCTATACTCTTTGCGTCTTCTGCGTAAAACCTCTGCGTTCTCTGCGGTTAAAAAAAGGTAAAAGGTAAAAGGTAAAAGGGAAAAGGGAAAAGGCTGAGAGCTCTTCTCGGGACTCGGGACTCGGCACAAAAAAACTGACAGCTGAGAGCTTTTTTTAATTCGTGTAAATCTGTGGGTTGAATTCTTAGCGTTCTCTGCGGTTAAATCATCACATTACCACATCATCACATCAATAATCGTCTCTTTTCCTTCCAAAAATATGCTCTTATTTTTGCGCCTTTTTGCGTTGTTTGTGCTAACGTGTTGATTGTCTTTTTTTTTTTTTTTTTTTTTTTTTTTTTTTTTTTTCTTTTTTTTTTTTTTTTTTTTTTTTTTTTTTTTTTTTTTTTTTTTTTTTTTTTTTTATTTTTTTTTTTTTTTTTTTTTTTTTTTTTTTTTTTTTTTTTTTTTTTTTATAGAATTTTATATTAAAAAAAAAGTATACTTTTACGGTATCAAAATACGCTAACTTGAGTTTAAATGAGAAACACATTTTATAGGATAAAACCGGTAATGAATTTTTAATCCATTTTTGTTGCGGGTAGGTATTTTACATTGGTAGTGTATAGAAATTATTAATTTAAAACAACAACAACATGAAACATTTTACTCTTTTCGCAATTGCCATGGCGGCAGGTATGAGTTTGCAGGCTCAAAATTATGTGAATGTACGTTTTACTTCCCAAATGCAAGGGGGGACGTATCAAGTATTAGACAGTATCAAAGTAATGAATCTAACACGGGGCTGGGAGGAAATGCTCTATTATCCGGATACGGTTTTGCAAATGACCAACAGCACCGGAATTGCGGAGACACAAACACAAGGGAATGCATTGATGCAAAACATCCCCAATCCTTTTAAGGCAAGTACGGAAGTAAGTATCCGATTGCAAGCGCCGGAAAACATATCATTGGTTTTGTATGATATGAGCGGCAAACAATGTGCGGCATATTCAGCGTTCTTAGCGGCAGGGAAACACGGTTTTACCCTAAGGGTAGGTGCTGCACAGGCATATGTATTGAGATTACAAAGCTCGGAAGGAACACAAAGCATTACCGTATTGGCAAGCGAAAGCGGGAATGCTTTTCAGATAAGCTATACGAACTACATAGCTCAAACCGATGAAAAACCCATACAAAAAGCCCATACGGATAACGAATTTCAAACGGGGGATAATATGAAATTTATTGGGTATACGACCTATGACAGTACCAAAAGAACGCATCAATTACGCGTATCGCAAGGGGGAGCGGATGCGGACTATACGTTTCAATTTGCCATTGGTTATGCCGTGGGCGATGTGTATTATGACGAAAGCGGAACAGCAGAAGGCATCGTTTGCTGGATAGCCGATACGGTATTTAATGATAATGGCAAGTATTACGGAAGCATTGGCAAAATAATCTCTATCGATGAAAGAGATACGGCAACTTATGGAACGATTGAATGTCCTACATTTGCTTTTGATTCAATAGATGGAAGGATAAATACAGCTATTCATAAGGCATTGCTTTCCGATACTTCTACTTATTTATTCAAAGAACGTTTGGAAGCAGCCAAGTGGTGTTTGGATAAAGGCGATGGATGGTATTTCCCTGCAAAACTTGAAATGTTTCAAGTATATGAAAATATCGATACTATTAATAATGCTATTATTAATGTCGGCGGCGAACCCTTTCATTTGGATCTTATTGATCCGGAAGATCCTTCCTATTGGACTTCAACCGAAATTCCCGGAGGTAAATTTGCTTATTATATATTAATATACAATGATAATATAGTGTTTTTTAAAGGTTCTTTTTACGAGTCAAAGCATGTCCGTGCCATGAAATGGTTTAATGAACCGGGAAACAATTAATAATTAACCATTTAAAATGTAATATCATGAAAAAAACAGTATGTATTGTAGCTATTTTATTAGTAAGTTTAAAATTCTCGGTCTTATGGGCTTATGATTTCAGTGCCGTATCCATGGGACAAACATTGTATTATACTATACTTTCCGATACCATTCCATATACAGTGGAAGTTACCATAGAGAATAACATTGAGATGCTTTATACCGATTATCCGAATGACAGTGTATTCATTCCCGATTCGGTTGAATATAACGGGAAAACATATGCGGTTATAGGAATTGGTAATTATGCATTTTTATATTGTGATTCTATTACAGGAGTTCGAATGGGTGAAAATATAAGGTATATCAACATAGGAGCTTTTTATTATTGTGAAAAATTAAACAGTTTGCATATTCCAAACTCGGTAGTAAGCATTGATACATCTGCTTTTAGCTTTTGTAAGAATTTGAAAATGTTGATTTTGTCGGATTCTTTACAAAGTATCTCCTCTCAGGCTTTTGATTATTGTAATGAATTAACGATTGTTAGTTTACCTGCTACACTTATATATATAGGAGAAAAAGCATTTCAAAGATGTGAAAAATTAAATACTATACAGGTAGCAAGTAACAACGTAAATTATAGGTCGCAGGATGGAATTCTTTACGATTATTCTATGGATACCCTCTTGGTTTGTCCGGGAGGAAAAAGCGGCAAGCTTGTCATTCCCTCATCGGTAAAATATATTAAAGATTATGCTTGTGCATATTGTATGGGTTTGTCAGGCACTTTATTATTGCCTGAAGGTTTAAAACAGATAGGAATAAGATCATTTAGTTATTGTACGGGATTGGTTGATACCTTGAAAATTCCGGATTCCGTTATAAAAATCGATGCAGCTGCTTTTGATGGTTGTGAGGGTCTGAAATGTGTAATCTTCGGAAATTCTATTGAGATTATTGGTGGTGGAGCTTTCTCTGATTGTATTAATTTACAAGGGAAAATCATCATTCCTTATAATGTTAAACGTATAGAAATTGCAACATTTATGATGTGTGAAAATATAAATTCCGTTGTTATAGGAGATTCTATTAATTATATTGGAGATTATGCTTTTTATGCTTGTGCTGAATTAAACGATATTTCTATTGGGAGTTCCGTTAAACACATAGGGGTAACAGCTTTCTATAGTGAAGTGAAAGAAGTAAGCATACGGGCAGTTCTTCCACCGGAAACCGTTTATAAAACTTTTAATTTTGATTCACATCCAATTAAATTATATGTGCCTTGCGGCAGTGAAAACTATTACCAAAACGATACGGAATGGACTAAATTTTCGGAAATAATAGGTGGAAATATGGATTACGCAATCAAAGTAAGTACAAATAATGATTCTTACGGGATAGCATGGGCATCCCCTCCCGATTGTATTACCTCACAATCCGTATTAAAAGCAAGCCCTAAATATGGCTATACATTTGAGCAATGGAGTGATGGTAATAGTGATAATCCCCGAACGGTAATCGTATCAAGTGATACTTCGTTTACGGCTATTTTTAAATATAAAGTAAGTATTGAGGAAAAGGATATAGATAATAATTTGAACCTTTACCCAAATCCATCCAGCAATCAATTTACCCTTGATAACGGACAAGAGTTAATGAAAGAAGTATTTCTCTATGATGTAATGGGCAGAAAAGTAAAGCATCTTCCTGTAAATGCTCCTTCAACAACAATAGATGTAAGTGATTTGCCTAACGGCATCTATGTTGTAAAAATCAACACAGCAAGCGGGGTGTTCTTAAGGAAAGTGCAGGTGGTGAGATAAGTGAAAAGTGAAGAGTGAAGAGTGAAAAGTGTCGCGAGTGCCGAAACGCTTAATGAATAATTATTAATCTATTATTTTGTATATTAAGACGTCATTGCAGCTATGTAGTAACGTCTTTTTCATGTGTATATCGCCTTCATAAAATTTAATTATAAAACATTCATAATCAACACATATC
>JAGOKS010000118.1 GCA_017994425.1 Bacteroidales bacterium
AAAAGCCTATATAGCTTTCATAACACACAGAATCACAAAAAGAATAATAATACCCTATCGGCGTCCAACTCAAAGGTGTTTCCAAGTCACTGCCAAGATCTACATCGTTCATTAATTCAATGGTTTTTCCTTGAAATGAATTGCCATTATTAACCATCACTGCCAATCCCGCCAATTGCTCAGCAGTTGTAAGTTGAAACAACGTATCGGTCGTATTGTACCAAGTGGTATCCGATGTTCCGTCCCATACATCCGGCGTTTGCGCTTTCCCCACTAAAACAAAACATAAACTAAAAATTATTCCTGCTATCTTTTTCATTGTTATTAATATATAAGTATAAATAAAAGACTTCCATTTTCTAAAAACACTTTCTCTCTTTCTTAATTTTGCGACTTTATGTAACCGCAAAGAATGCAAAGAGATATACAAAACCTACACTTATTTTTTCGTTCCGAAAAAACCTCTCGGCACTCGGGACCCGGGACTCGCGACATTTTTACTTATCTCACCACCTGCACTTTCCTTACAAGTACTCCGCTTGCTGTACTTATTTTCACAACATAGATGCCGTTAGGTAAATCACTTACATCTACTGTTGTTGAAGGAGCATTTACGGGAAGATGCTTTACTTTTCTGCCCATTACATCATAGAGAGATACTTCTTTCATTAACTCTTGTCCGTTATCAAGGGTAAATTGATGCCCGGCGGGATTAGGGTAAAGGCGTAATTCTTGATCGCTATTACTTTCCTCTATAGAAACTCCGTATACAAACATAGCCGTAAAAGAGGTATCGCTCGTAACGATTACCGTTCGCGGATTATCACTATTGCCATCACTCCATTTTTCAAATGTATAGCCAAAATTAGGAATGGCGTTTAAAGTAGATTCATACTTTATACAATCAGGGGCTGAAGCAGTTACTATCCCATACGCATTGTTATTCACATCCATACTCACCGTATATTCCATCTCTCCTTCTTGAATATCTTTGAATTTATTCCAATTGGTATCACTTTGGTAATACGCCTTACTGCCACAAGGAACATACAACACAACTCCCGGCACATCAAATCTAAAAGACTTATTGTCTATTTCCGGTGGTGAAATTGCCCTGATTATTATATTTTTTAAATTTGAACACGATGAAAATGCATGATTATTTATACTTTGAATAGAACTTCCTATGGTAATACTATTTAAATTAGGACAAAGAAGAAAAGCCGCATTCCAAATGCAGTTGATAGAATCTCCAATAATAACGGATGTTATTTTTTCACACTCTGAAAATGCTTGAAAGCCTATAAATTTTATGCTATTGGGAAGTGTTATTTTGCCTTGTAAATTTGTACACATATCAAATGCGGCCTCTCCTATAATCTCAACAGAATTACCAAACTCAATGGCTCTTAAATTAGTGCATAAACAAAAAGCATATTCTTCAATTTCTTTAACTGAATTTCCTATTTTAATGTGATTTAGTTCAATGCAATATTCAAAAGCATGTTGTTTGATTATTTCAACCGAATTACCAATAATTAATTCTTTAATTCCGGTACAAGAATAAAAAGCCGCATCATAAATTAAAATAACGGAATCCGGTATTCTCAATGTATCGGTTAAGCCCGAACAATCGGCAAATGCGCCATATCCAATACATTGCAATGTGTTAGGCAATATTAATGTACCTGTTAATCCGATACATTTCTCAAACGCATTATCTTCTATTATAGAAACTGAATGACCAAAGTCTATGGATGTAATCTTATTACAATAGGCAAATGCCCCAAGTCGTATGATTTTTGTTTGATTAAAAATGGCGATATGTCCCGCTTTACTCCCTGGACATGCAACTAACGTATCCATACTATAATCATACAAGATTCCATTATAGGTTTTATAATACAAATTATTTTCATCTACCTGTAAACTTGTAAGATTTTCACAGCCAACGAATGCAAGAAAGCCAATCCATGATATTTCTTGAGGTACAATCATAGTCGTTATGTTTTTGCAAAATCCAAAAGCATAATGACTAATATATTCTAATGAATCAGGCAAGATAATAGAAATTAAATCCACACACTTATAAAAAGCCGAATATCCTATTCCTTTAACGTTATATACCCTGCTGTTATATTCTACCGTAGAAGGGATAATTAGGTTTCCTTCGGGGAATGTATCATAAAAACGCTCATCATCATACTGAGAGGTTACTTCCACTGTATAGGGTACGGTATCAGAGATAATATTAAAATACAGTTTTTGTCCATTGCAAACCGCACTGAAATCATACGCCCATAGAGCGGAGAATTTTAAACTTACTAATAAAATAGCTACAATACATACTGTTTTTTTCATGATGTTAAATTTTAAATAGTTAATTGTTTTTTAGTTTTCCGCTTCATTAAACCATTTCATGGCACGGACATGATGGCGAAACCAATGGGGAGATTGTTGTGAACAGATTTCACTTTCAACAAGATAATAAGCAATTGCAAACTGACCAACATCATAAGGACGTTCAATCTCAGTAGAAGTCCAATAAATATTCTGTTCTTCACAATAGAACTCTGTATAAAACAATTCGCCTCCTATTTCCGTTAACACTTCATTAAATAAATCGATATGTTGAAACACATCATACATTTCACATTTAGCCGGCAAATACCATCCTTCTCCTTTATCGGTGCACCATTTAGCGGCTTGTATACGTTCTTTAAATGGGTACGTAGAAGTATCGGAACGCAACGCCATGTGAAGCGCTGTATTTATTCTGCCATCGACACTATCAAAGGCATACGTAGGTCCATCGCTTCGAGCATACATTAATCCATAATAACCATCTTGTTGTTTTCTCGATTGGTCTAATGAAATCATTTTTCCGTATAATCCGTAACATTTCCCGCTATCGCTGAATACCGTATCGGCTATCCAGCAAACGATGCCTTCTGCTGTTCCGATTTCGTCATAATACACATCGCCCACGGCATAACCAATGGCAAATTGAAACGTATAGTCCGCATCCGCTCCCCCTTGTGATACGCTTAACTGATGCGTTCTTTTCGTACTGTCATAGGTCGTATACCCAATAAATTTCATGTTATCACCCGTTTGAAATTCGTTATCCGTATGGGCTTTTTGTATGGGTTTTTCATCAGTTTGTGCTATGTAGTTCGTATAGCTAATCTGAAAAGCATTCCCGCTTTCGCTTGCCAATAAGGTAATGCTTTGATTCCCTTCGGATGTTTGTAAACTCAATACATATGCCTGTGCAGCTCCTACCCTTAAGGTAAAGCCGTGTTTCCCTGCCGCTAAGAACGCTGAATATGCCGCACATTGTTTGCCGCTCATATCATACAAAACCAATGATATGTTTTCCGGTGCTTGCAATCGGATGCTTACTTCCGTATTAGCCTTAAAAGGATTGGGGATGTTTTGCAACAACGCATTCCCTTGTGTTTGTATCTCCTCAATTCCCGTGCTGTTGGTCATTTGTAAAGATGTATCCGGATAATAGAGCATCTCCTCCCAGCCCCGTGTTAGATTCATTACTTTAACACTATCTAATACTTGATACGTCCCCCCTTGCATTTGGGAAGTAAAACGTACATTCACATAATTTTGAGCCTGTAAGCTCATAACTGCCGCAAAGGCAATTACGAAAAGAGTAAAATGTTTCATGGTGTTGTTGTTTTAAATTAATAATTCCTATACACTACCTATGTAAAAAAACTACCTGCAACAAAAAATTACAAATGGATTAAAAATTCATTACCGGTTGCAATATATAAAATGTATTTCTCATTTAAACTCAAGTTAGCGTATTTTGATGCCGTAAAAGTATACTTTTTTTTAATACAAAATTCTATCAAAAAAAAAAAAAAAAAAAAAAAAAAAAAAAAGACAATCAGCACTTTAGCTCAAACAACACAAAAAGGCGTAAAAAAAAGAGCAATTTTTTGGAAGGAAAAGGAGACGATTAGTGATGTGGTGATGTGGTAATGTGATGATTTAACCGCAGAGAACGCTAAGAATTCAACCCACAGATTTACACGAATTAAAAAAAGCTCTCAGCTGTCAGTTTTTTTGTGCCGAGTCCCGAGTCCCGAGAAGAGCTC
>JAGOKS010000119.1 GCA_017994425.1 Bacteroidales bacterium
ACAATTCTGTGGGTTTTAATTCTCTCAATAAGTCTTGGTCTAAGTCCATGTAATTGAGTATCGGGTCAGGCTGATTTAAGGATAATCCCATCTGTTCAGATGCGGCTCTGCATCCGGCTTTGCAACTGTCATACGCTTTACAATTCACACAGAAATCGGGTACTGTGTTTTTCCACTCCTGCACTTTCTGAGCGCTAAATATAGTTTCTAACCTATGCTGAAAAATATTGCCTATTTCTACGGGTGAATGATTACAAAACCGAACATTTCCTTTATAATCAAGTGTTATAGGACGGTTCTTCATATCAAATGAGCAGGATGTAAAGCGTATCCCTCTGAAATTTTTCGGGTTTAACACACAAATAGGGGTACATACATTAGAAGAGACAGACAATTTCAGTTCTTTTGCAAGTATGGCCGCTGTTTTAAACGCCTTATTTAATTCATCCCTTGTCATCAGCAAGTCTTCTGTGTTTTTAATCGCTTCTCCTCCAATGTTTACACGATTAATCATTACTCTTTGAATACCTATAGAATGAATAAATTTCAAGGTATCGCCCATATCATTGCAATTCTCTTTCGTCAAAACAATCACAGCAACCACTTCAGCATTTTTTGCTAACAAATTTTTTATCGTTGTTATAGACTTATTCCAACTGCCGCTATGCTGTGAAAGACTGTCGTGGATAGTTGAATTGTAGGAATGTATCGGCAATTCAAATAAAGAAACACCTACCTCAACCAGCTTTTCGTAATCAAGTAATTCTCCATAAGTTCCATTTGAGATAAGGGTAATATTGGCTCCTTTCATCCTTGCATAAAGCACTAATTCTAAAAAACGTTCTGCCATTAAGGGTTCGCCCCCCGTAAAGGTCAGATGATGTATGTCTGCTACATTGAAAAGTTTTCGTAATGTTTTTTTTGCTATTGAATAATTGTTAGAATTAGAAGTTTGATGCTCATCGCATTTCCAATGATTATAACAATACTTGCAATGTAAATTGCACAAGTTTGTTACTTCAAAACTAATACTTGGTATTTCAATCCTCATGTTGAACAATAAGTCTATACGCTGATACAAGATTGACTTGCTCAGTTTGTTTCCTGTCATACAGATTTAATATGTATTCATTGGCAGGCAAATCTTTGCTAAGTTCAATATAAAAATCCTCGGTGTTTTCATCAAATTTACCGTCGGAAGGAATAATATTTCCAACTTGAAAAGTGTCTGTTTTTAATAAGTTCGTAACATTAAATGAAAATTCCTTACTTTCTCTAGCATAGATTATTCCGGTAAGTTTAGTTTTTTCATTAATATTAATGATGATAGTGGAAGAATAATCAGTACTATCTAACACAATTTGGTTAGGTTGAGCAGGGTCGTAACAACTTGTAATACAAGACTGATTTACAACAGAAGTTAACGAAAGCAAGAATGATCCGATCAGCAATTTTTTAGAAATCCAAAATTTTGATTTTCCCTTTGTTATATATACTCCAACAACCACAATAGCAAATGCAATGGATAATCCTATTATTAAAATTGGTGCGCCTACATTTTTTATATTCATAATACCGTAGTTTAAATTGTTTCGTTTGTGCGTGTCGCACGTTAACGTATATTTAATTAGTTTATATATGCCCTTTTTCTTTTGGTAAGTCTGTACGTATTGTTTTGCAAAAATAGTCTTTTTTTATGTATAAAGACAAAAAAGTCGAAAGTTAAAAGTTTTTTTTCGTTCCGAAAAAATGGGTTTGGCTTGCTGCCCTCTCTTTTTACATTATGTCAACGTCATTCTGAGCGTAAGGAAGCGAAGAATCTCTTGAATGTATCGCGCAAATTAATTCCAATTATCGAATGTGTATGTATGCGTTCCCAAGCTTGTATTGATGACGTCCCCAACTCGTGAAAACGACGTCCCCATCTCGTGAAAACGACGTCCCCATCTCGTTTCAACGAGCATGGGAGCTCGTAATAAACTTTCGGCGGGAAGTGCTTAGAGTTTCGGCGAGAACTATTTTGACTTTCGGCGAGAACTTTTGCAAGACTTCCCAATGTCATTTAAATCATCTCCCATCTTCATTTGATGAATGTTGCAAGGCGCTAAAAAACTGATAGCTGACAAAAACGTCGCGAGTGCCGTGTCCCGAGTGCCGAGAAAAGAGTGAAGAGTGAAAAGTGAAGAGTGAAAAGTGAGTCAACGCATTGAAAAACTGATAGCTGACAGCTGACAGCTGAGAGCTTTTTTAATTCGTGGAAATCTGTAAGCGGAATTCTTTGCGTTTAAATTAACACATTACCACATTATACGTCTTACAAATTTTCCAATACAAAATCCGTCAATATTTTATAGAGATGCAGACGGGTATTACCACCCATGATAAAATGATTTTTATTGGGGTAGAAGAATTGTTCGTACTGTATGCCGGCAGCATTCAAGGCGCTGACTAAGTCCATGGCATTTTGAAAGTGCACATTATCGTCAGCGGTACCGTGTATTAGCAGGTATTTTCCTTTCAGTTTAGCGGCATGGGTAATGGGAGAGTTGTCGTCGTAGCCTTGGGGATTTTCTTGTGGTGTTTGCAGAAAACGCTCGGTATAAATATTATCGTAATAACGCCAATTGGTAACGGGAGCTACTGCCATTGCCATTTTAAACACATCGTTGCCTTTCATGATACATAAAGACGATAAATACGCTCCGAAGCTCCAGCCCCAAATACCCACACGATTGCTGTCGATATAGGAGAGACTTTGTAAGTACTTGGCGGCAGCTATTTGATCTTCCGTTTCGTACTTACCCATTTGTTTATAAATGCATTTTTTGAAGGAGTCGCCTCTGCCGGATGTACCGCGATTGTCAACACAGACAACAATATATCCTTTTTGTGCCAGCATTTGATACCAAGCAAAATCCATCCCGCGGAAAAAAGAATTATTCACTTCCTGTGAACCCGGGCCTCCATACACATACATCAACACAGGGTATTTTTTAGATGCATCAAAATTCTTTGGTTTTATCATCCATGCATTCAGTTCAATGCCACCGTTGACAGGGATGGTAAAGAGTTCTTTCTGAGAGAAGCCGTAGGCTTTCATGCGTTCTTTCAGGGCGGCATTGTCTTGTAAAACACGCAATTCTTTACCGGTATTATCGTGCAGAGTATACACAGGCGGTGTGTTGGCATCGGAATACATATTGCCGTAATAAGTTGCTGTAGGATTAAAAGTAGGGCTATTCCATCCCTTGCCGTTGCTGAGCATTTTTTTATTTTTCCCTTTGAAATTTATACGATAGAGGTCGCGTTGCAGGGCATGGGATTCGTTGGAGAGATAGTAAATATATTCATTGCTTTCATCCACGGCGCACACTTGGGCTACTTCCCAGCTGCCGGAAGTCAAAGGAGTAGGCTTTCCACTAAATGTTACTTTATAAATGTGGTTATAACCGTTACGCTCGGAAGTAACTATCATGCTGTTGTTATCTTTCAGGAAATGATATTCGTTGGTAACATCGAGCCAGGCGGAATTTTCATCGGTATAAATTAAGCGTTTCGTTGTTGTAAGTAAATTGTAAGCAAAAAATTCCAGTTTGTTTTGATGGCGGTTCATTTTCAGTATTACCAATTCGGCAGCATTGGGCAGCCAATAGAGGCGGGGAATGTAACTGTTGCTGTTATCACCCATGTCGACTTTGGTATGCTGTGCGTTGTCAACTTGATAGATGAATACATCCACCAGGGAATTGTCTTCCCCTGCTTTGGGATATTTGTAACGGTAGCTCTCCGGATAGAGTTCGCCCCACATCACCATCGAGAATTCTTTTACTCTCGTTTCATCAAAGCGGAGGTAGGCGAGGTGTTTGCCATCGGGCGACCAGGTGAAAGCTTGCGACATATCAAGTTCTTCTTCATACACCCAGTCGGCAATGCCGTTGAGGACATGGTTGAATTTGCCGTCGGTGGTAACGGCTGTTTCTTGTCTGCTGACAAGGTCTTTCACAAAGAGGTTGTTGTCTCTGACAAAAGCAATCTTGCTGCCGTCGGGGGAGAAATCGGCAAAACTTTGCTTCCCTTTCGTAGTATCGG